>NZ_JBEYXZ010000032.1:0-65056 GCF_040645305.1 Streptomyces sp. NPDC046831
GGCCGACGACCAGGCCACCGGCCGAGGAGCGGACACGACCGACAACCGCGCGCAGACCCGGCCCACCGGCCCCACCCCGAGCCGCAGCGCACGCCCGGCTTTCCCCATGAGGGTGCGGGGTCTTGACGTGTGAGGGTGCGGGGCCTTGACGCGGCGCCCGTGCGCGCGGCGGACGGCACCCCTGCGGACGGCCGGGGGGAGCCCGGCCGAACCGGTCCCGGAGGAACTCCGGAGGAACGGGTCCGGCCGCCGCCGCGGGCGCGCCGGTTCCGGCCGCCACCACGGCGGCCGGAACCGGTGGCGACGGCGTGTATCCGCGCACGACCGCACGGTGAGCGGCCTCCGACGGGGTATCCGGAGCCCATGAGCGAGCTCCCGCACGTCCGTGGTTCGTACTGGCTCCAGACGGCGCCCGGCCCGTCCCGTCCCACCCTGGAGGAGGATCTGCACGTCGACGTGGCCGTGATCGGCGCCGGGGTGGCCGGGCTGAGCGCGGCCCACGAGCTGGCGCGGGCCGGACGTCAGGTGGCGGTGCTGGAGGCGCACCGGGTGGCGGCCGGCGTCACCGGGCACACGACCGCCAAGCTGACCGCGCTGCACACGCTGATCTACGACAGGCTGCGGCGCACACGCGGACCGGAGGCCGCGCGGCTGTACGCCCGTTCGCAGTCCGAGGCGATCGAGCACGCGGCGGCGCTCGTGGACGAACTGGGCATCGAGTGCGAGTGGGAGCGCCGCAGCGCCTTCACCTACGCCTGCGACGCGGGCCGCGTGGACGAGCTGCGGGCCGAGGCGGAGGCCGCGCGGGAGGCCGGGCTGCCCGCCTCGTTCGTGACGGAGACGGGTCTGCCGTACCCGGTGGCGGGCGCGGTCGAGGTGACGGACCAGGTGCAGTTCCATCCCCGCAAGTACCTGCTGGCCCTCGCCGACGACCTGGTCGCGCGCGGTGGGCAGGTGTACGAGAACACCACCGTGCTCGGGCTGGAGGAGGACGGGCCGTGCCGGCTGGCCACCGCGACGGGGGCGACCGTGACCGCCCGCGACGTCGTGGTGGCCACGCACTACCCGGTCTTCGACCGCGCCCTGCTGTTCACCCGCCTCTCCCCGCGCCGGGAACTGGTCGTCGCCGGGACGATCGACGCCGGCCGCGACCCGGGCGGCATGTACATCACCCCCGACGAGAACACCCGCTCGGTCCGCACGGCGCCGCACCAGGAGCCCGGGAAGCGGCTGCTCGTCGTCACCGGTGAGCGCTTCACACCGGGCACCGGCGACACCCGGGCCGGTTTCGACCGGCTGGCCGCCTGGGCCGGCGAGCACTTCCCCGGCGTCGCCCTGACCCACGCCTGGGCCACCCAGGACAACGACCCGACCGACACGGTGCCCCTGGTCGGGCTGCTGCACCCCGGCGCCCGGCACACGTACGTCGCCACCGGCTTCGGCGGCTGGGGCATGAGCGGCGGCATGATGGCCGGGCGGCTGCTGACAGCGCTGATCACCGGCCAGGACAGCCCTTGGCGCGAGCTCTACGATCCGCGCCGGCTGCTCTCCACCGTGCGGGAGGCACCGTCGTTCCTGAAGCACCAGGCCCAGGTCGCCCGCCACTTCGTCGGCGACCGGCTGCGGCCCGTGCCGCCCGTCGAGGCGGTCCCCCCGGGAGAGGGCGCGGTGGTCCGCGCGGGCGGCGACCGCGTCGCCGTCTACCGCGACGAGGAGGGCCGCACGCACGCCGTGTCCGCCCGCTGCACCCACATGGGCTGCCTGGTCTCCTTCAACGCGGCGGAGCGCGCCTGGGAGTGCCCCTGTCACGGGTCGCGCTTCGACACGGACGGCAAGGTGATCCAGGGCCCGGCGACCCGGCCGCTGGAGCCGCGGGAGGTGTGAGGCGGCGCCACGGAGGGACTGCGCGCGGACGTCGGCGGGGTGCCCGGCCGGGCGGGTGACCCCGCCGCCGCGCCGCCGTTCATATGACCGGTGACCGCCCTACGGTCTTCCGGTGATCCCCTGTGGACGACTTGTACGACTCGTACGACTGGTGACGGCCGTCGGTGCCCTGGGAGCCTCCCTCGCCGCCTGCGGCCCCGCGCAGGCTCCCGCTCCGGGGGCGAGCGGGAGCCGTCCGGCTCCGGCGCGGCCCACGCCCTCACCCGCCCGGCCCCCGTCCCTCGCCCCCGGCCCCGCGGGGCTCACCCCCGTCTTCACGCACGGCCCGCGCACGCGGGGCCGGACGGTCGCGTTCACCTTCGACGCCGACATGACCGCCGACCAGGGGGACCGCGCGGCGTCCGGCGAGCACTTCGACAACCCGGCGCTCCTCGCCACGCTGCGCGCGCTGAAGGTGCCCGCCACCGTGTTCATGACGGGCCGCTGGGCCGAGCAGTACCCCGACCAGGCCCGCTCCATCGGCCGCGATCCCCTGTTCGAGCTCGCCAACCACTCCTACAGCCACTACGCGTTCACCGGCGACTGCTACGGCCTGCCGACCGTGTCCGCGGACCGCATGCGCTCGGAGGTGGAGCGGGCCTACGCCGCCTTCCGCGCGGCGGGCGTACCGCACCCGATGCCGTACTTCCGCTTCCCCGGCGGCTGCTACGACGACCGGGCGCTGCGCGCGCTCGGCGGGCTCGGTGTCACGGCGGTGCAGTGGGACGTGGTCAGCGGCGACGCGTTCGCGACGGACGCCGACGCGGTGGCCCGGCAGGTGCTGGACGGCGTGCGGCCGGGGTCGGTGGTGGTGATGCACTGCACCCGCAGCGCCGCGCCGACCACCGGGCGCGTCGTGCGGACGGTCGTCCCGGAGCTGCGCCGGCGGGGCTTCCGCTTCGTGAAGGTGTCCGAGCTGATCGGGGCCGCCGCCGGGCGGCCGTGACCTCCTACGCTGGAGTCATGAGTGACGACCGCACGGACGACTACTGCTCCGGCCCGGCCGGGCCGTACGGCAGCGCCCCGCACCCGCCGGAGGCAGCGGGGGGCGACGGGCCGCCGTACGCGGAGTGCGTGCTGTGCCGGGAGCCCACGGAGTACCCGGAGTCGTACAAGGGGATCACCCTGTGCCCCGTCTGCGAGTGGCAGGAGGCCCAGCGCACCGCCTGCTCCGGGTGACCCGCGCCCGGTCCGCACGGTGAGCGCGCAGGTCATGGCCACCGTGGGTGCGCCGGGCGGCGGACGGGCGCGCAGCTCGCGCCTGGCACACTGGGGGCCGTGAGCACCGACCAGACCACCGCACCCGCCGGCCCCGGGGACAGCCCCTTCCGATCCGAGCCGGGCGCGCGCGACCAGGCCCCGCAGTTCGTGCTGCCGCTGGTCGTCCGCGTCGAGCGGGCCGCTCCGCCGGCCCGCACCGACGCGCTGGAGACCGCCGCGCGGGCGGTGCTGGTGATGCTGAGCGACGAGCGGTCGCTGGGCGAGGGCGAATGGGCCCAGGCGGTGCGGGACTGGCAGGACGCCCGCATCCGCAAGGTGGTGCGGCGGGCGCGCGGTGCCGAGTGGCGGCGCGCCGAGGCCCTGCCCGGCATCACGGTCACCGGCCGGACGGCCGAGGTGCGGGTCTGCCCGCCCGTCCCGCTGGACGGCTGGCCCAGGGACCTGGCGAAGCTGCAGGTCTCCGGCACCGACCTCGACGACCCGGAACCGCCCGCGGAGGCGGACCGCTCCGCTCCGGTGCTCTGGACGAGCCCCGAGCTGGACATGTCCGCCGGCAAGGCGATGGCCCAGGCCGGGCACGGCGCCCAACTGGCCTGGTGGGAGCTGCCGGACGAGGAGCGCGCCGCCTGGCGGGACGCCGGCTTCCCGCTCGCCGTGCGCACCGCGGCCCCCGGCGAGTGGCGCGAACTGACCGCCAGCGGGCTGCCGGTGGTGCGCGACGCGGGCTTCACGGAGATCGCGCCCGGCTCCTGCACGGTGGTCGCCGACCACCCGGCGCTGCGGTGAACGCCGGTCCGTGACCCGTCCCTGAGCACCCCGGCCGCCGCCGGGTGTTACGCCGGTACCCGACCCGCCCCCGAACACCCCGACCGCCGCCGGGTGAACGCCGGGTGCCTTCCGTGCGTACCTCCGGGCGGCACCCGGAGGCGCGTGCCGCGGAACCTCAAATGTTGCTCTGAACGTGCGGTGGGCGCGGTTCGCCGCGGGCTGCCGGGGCCATACCCCCGTCAGCCGGGACGGCCGCGCCGGGGGGCGGCCGACCGGTCCCGCCGGGGGGACGGGCACGGGAATCGGGGGAGGCCGGGGGACGGCCGCTGGAGGAGGGGACCATGGGGCGACTGGGAACGGGCATCGGCTGGCGGCCGGAGATCGCGGACGCGGTGGAGCGCATGCCGGGTCTCGACTGGGTCGAGGTCGTGGCCGAGAACGTGTGCCCCGGACACCTCCCCGAGTCGCTGCTGCGACTGCGGGCCCGGGGCGTCACCGTGGTGCCGCACGGGGTCTCGCTCGGTCTCGGCGGGGCCGAGCGACCGGACGAGGGGCGGCTGCGGGCCCTCGCCGAGCGGGCCGAGGCGCTCGGCTCCCCGCTCGTCACGGAGCACATCGCCTTCGTCCGGGCGGGCGGACCGCTGACCGCCTCGCCGCGCCTGGAGGCGGGGCACCTGCTGCCCGTGCCGCGCACGCGGGACGCCCTCGACGTGCTCTGCGAGAACGTCCGCATCGCTCAGGACGCCCTGCCGGTGCCGCTCGCCGTGGAGAACATAGCCGCGCTGCTGGCCTGGCCGGGTGAGGAGATGAGCGAGGGGCAGTTCCTGTACGAACTGGCCGACCGCACGGGGGTGCGGCTGCTGATCGACGTGGCCAACCTGCACACCAACCACGTCAACCGCGGCGAGGACCCGGCGGGGGCACTCGCGGAGCTGCCGCTCGAAGCCATCGCCTACGTGCACGTGGCGGGCGGCTTCGAGCGGGACGGCGTCTGGCACGACAGCCACGCCCACCCGGTGCCGCAGCCGGTCCTCGACATCCTGACCGACCTCGCCTCGCGCGTCGCGCCGCCGGGAGTGCTGCTGGAGCGGGACGAGAACTTCCCCGCGCCGGCCGAGCTGGAACGGGAGCTGGGCGCGATCGGGGAGGCCGTGGCGAAAGGACGGGCGGCGACCGCGGCAGAGCCGGCCGGCCGGGCCGAGCCGACCGGCGCCGCGGCCGGGGCACGAGACGCCACGCCCGCGGCCCGGCGAACCGGCACCGGGGCCGAGGCGGGCGCCGGGCCGGAGTCCGGCGTCCGGCCCGACGCCGGCGTCGGGCTTGAGGCCGGCGTCGGGCTTGAGGCCGGCACTGGGGCGAAGACCGGCATCGGGCTTGAGACCGGCATCGGGCCTGAGGCAGCCGCCAAGGGCTGCCTCGGGCGCGGGGTCCGCCCGGCCGCCGAAGCCGCCCGGCAGCGGCTCGCGCTCGGGCAGACCGCGCTGCTGTCCGCGCTCGTCGCCGGGACCCCCGTGCCGGAGGGCTTCGACCGGGCGCGGCTGACGGTGCAGTCGAGGGCGCTGGCGTCGAAGCGCGCGGATGTGGTGGCCAAGATCGCTCCGGAGCTGCCGGTGATCCTCGGGGAGGGCTACCGGCCCGCGTTCCTCGCGTACGCGCAGGGACACCCCATGACCGGCGGCTATCGGCGTGACGCGCTGGACTTCGCGAGCTTCCTGCTGCTCGCCGGGCAACCGGAGGACGCGGCGGCCCGGCGCGAGCTGCGGGAGTGGTGGCTGGACCGGTCCGGACCGGCGCCCCGGTCACCGCACCCGGCGGCCCGCCTGGCCCGGGCGACCCGGCGGGTACTCCTGCGCCGGTGAACGAACGGGCGGCGTTGCGCCGCTGAGCCGACCCCCGCCGATGCGACCGACGACGCCCCCGGCACGGCCCGCCGGGAAGCATCCCCGCCCGGCCCCCATCCGCAAGCAGCCGGTGCCGGTCGACGGGGCCGTGTGCCCCGATGGACACGACCCGGGCGGCCCGCGATCGGCCGTCCGGGATTGTCGTCGTCTGTCTGCCCACGGGGTTCTGGAACCGCCGCCGCACCCGCCCCATAGGCCTCTGATGCCCTCTTGGTACCCGCTCGGGGCCGTCCCGTCGCCCGCAGTAATATGCCAACCCCCGTCATTCCCCGAAGCGCACTGACGTGCGGTGCCGCACAAGGAGGCACCATGCGACCGCGACCGCCTGTTCCGGGCCGAGGCGTCCTCAGCGGTACCGGGATCATCGTCGGCGGACTGGCCGCGACCCTCGCGGCGCTGTTCTTCCCGCTCTGGTCGTACGCCGACCGCTCCGGCCCTGGGGTCTCCGCGGACACGCTGAGCTCCCGGAGCGTGGCGACGCCGTACGGGCCGCTGTCCCCCCAGGACCGCGACTTCGTCACCAAGGTCCGGCTGGCCGGCCTGTGGGAACTGCCCGCGGGTGAGCAGGCGCAGCGCAAGGGGACCACGCGGGCCGTGCGGACGGCGGGCGAGCACCTCGTGCGGGGCCACACCTTCCTGGACGAGCGGGTCCGCGACGTCGCCGCCAGGCTCGGCCTGGGGCTGCCCAACGAACCCACCGCCCAGCAGCGGAAGTGGCTCGCCGGCCTGAGCGCGGCGCGGGGCGAGGAGTACGACCGCACGTTCGCCAACACCCTGCGCCTCGCGCACGGCCGGGTGTTCTCGCTCGTCGCCCAGGTCCGCGTGAGTACGCAGAACTCGCTGGTGCGCGCCCTCGCCGACGACGCCAACACGACGGTGCTGGACCACATCGAGGTCCTGGAGGCCACCGGGTTCGTCGACTTCGCCGCCCTGGCCCGCGAGTCGGCCCCGAGCGGCGGTCCCTCCGCCGCCGGCCCGGCGGGCGATCCGCCCGCGACCGCGGGACCCGGCGACGTGATCCCCGTCGCCCCGTCCGTGTCTCCCTCGTACCCGATGCCGCCGGCCGCCTCCAGTCCGCCCCCGTCCGGGCCCTGACCTCGCCGAACGGACGGCCCGTCACCCCTCGGCCACCGTCCGGATGGTGAACAGGGCATGGTGTTCTCCTGGATGTCTGGCATAGAAACACCGGCATGGTGTGGGTCCTTCTCCTGCTGCCGGCCTGGGCCGTCGCCGGCATCGCGTGCGCCCGGCTGTGCCTGGCCGCCGTACGCGCGGCCGCCGACGACGTGACCGCGGGCGGGGAGCGCGAACTGACGCTCCACGAGGCGGCGTTCCTCTCCGGCGGTCCCGGCCGGGTCGTCGACCTGACCCTCGTCACCATGGCGCGTGAGCGCCGGCTGCTGCTCGCGCACACCGGCTGGGCGACGGTCGTCGACCCGTGCGGTCAGGACGAGTGGGAGCGGTGCGTCATATCGGCGATCGGCCCGGAGGGGCAGTCCCGGATCGCACCCGTGCGGGCGGCGACGGCCGCCGCGGACGCGGTGCGCGGGCTCGCCGACCGGCTCGTCCGCGCCGGTCTCGCCGTGCCGGACGGGGCGCGGACGACCGTCGCGGCGGGGGTCCGCCAGGTGCGGGCCGCCGCCCTGGCCGTCCTCGCGCTGGGCGTGACGGCGCTGCTGACGCCCCTGTCGGCCGGGGTGCCGCGTCATCTGGTCGCTCTCTGGTTCGCACTCCCCCTCACGCTCGCCCTCAGCTGCCTCGCCCTCGCCCGCATCGAGGTGCACCCGTACGCGCGGTGGGCGTCCCCGGCCGGGCAGCGGTTGCTGGGCGCCCTGGACCGGCGCGTGAACGGCGCGGGCGACGAGCGCGCGTATCTGGCCCGCGTCGCCGTGCGCGGCATCCGCGCGGTCGGCGAGGCGGACCTCCGCGCGGCGTTCGCGCACCGCGACCGGCCCTGACGGACCGACAAGCGCCGTGCGACGGCAGCGGACCGCCGCCACGCACGGCAGCACGCGGGCGGCGACCGCCCGGACCGCACGGGAGCACGCCGACGGCGACCGCCCGCACCGCGCAGAGGTCCCGTCTGTGGCGGCCACCCGCAACCACAGGGGAGCCCCCCGGCCGTCCTCCGCCCGCCCCGCTCAGAAGCACACCGGCCGCCACCGCCCACCCCGCGCAGAAGCGCACCGGCCGCGACCCCGCACCGCACGGGAACACGCCCGTGGCGACCGCTGCGGCTCGTGGCCGCACGGGCGGGCACTGCCCGGTGCGGGCGCCCTCGGGGGGCGCATCGGCGCACCGGCGGCGACACGGCCGGGTGGTGCTTGCCTTCCCCGGACGGCGTACGAAACATCCCTTTTGTCGCTGCCGTGCTCCGAAGGGATACACCATGAGAGCCGCCGCCGTCCGCTCGGCCGCCGGGGTCCTGGTCCTGACCGCCCTCGCCGCCGCACCGGCAGCAAACGCGAGCGGCGTCCCCGCCACCGGCGGCGTCCCCGGCGCGGCAGAACTGCGGGGCACGGCGGTGGCCGCCGCCCGCGCCCGCGCGGCCGGCATCCGCTTCGGCACGTGCGCCGGCGCACCGGAGGTGCCGGGCACCGTGCGGTGCGGCACCGTGTCCGTGCCGCTCGACTACGCACGTCCCGACGGCAGGCAGATCAGGATCACGGTCAGCCGGGCGCGGGCCACCGGCGGGGATCGGCACGACGGCGGGCGCCGGGTCCCCCGCCAGGGCGCCCTCGTCTACAACCCGGGCGGCCCGGGCGCCTCCGGCATGCCCTTCCCGCTGATCGGGGCGCTGCCCCAGTGGAAACGCGTCGCGGCCGCCTACGACCTCGTCGGCTACGCCCCGCGCGGGGTGGGCCGTTCCGCGCCGGTGTCCTGCGAGGACCCCGCGCACTTCCGGCGGGGGCCCTCCCCGGCGCCGGCGCACCCGTCGGAGGCGTACAAGAAGGAGCGGGTCGCGCGGGCGAAGGCGTACGCCCGCGGCTGCGCGCGGCGCACGGGCGGGGACCTGCGGTACTACACCTCCCTCAACAACGCCCGCGACCTGGACGTCCTGCGCGCCGCGCTCGGCGAGGACCGGCTGACGTTCCTGGGCGCCTCGTACGGCACCTACTTCGGCGCCCTGTACGCGACGCTGTTCCCCTCGCACGTGCGGCGGATGGTCTTCGACTCGGCGGTCAACCCCGACCCGGCCCGGATCTGGTACCGCGACAACCTCGCCCAGTCGGCCGCGTTCGAGGGGCGCTGGGCGGACTTCCGGCGCTGGGTGGCCCGGCACCACGGCGTGTACCGGCTCGGACGCACCGCCGAGCAGGTGCGGGCGAGCTACGAACGGGCGCGGACGCGGCTCGCCGCCCGGCCCGCGGGCGGCACGGTCGGGCCGGGGCAGTTGCAGAGCGCGTTCCTGCAGGCCGGGTACTTCGACGACGCCTGGCCGGCCACGGCCGCGGCCCTGTCGGCGTATCTGAGGGGCGACTCGCGGCCGCTGGTCGAGCTGGCCGCGCCGCGCCGGGAGGCGGCCGCCGGGGCGGAGAACGCCGACGCGGTCTACACGGCCGTGGAGTGCAACGACGCTCCCTGGCCGACGGACTGGTCGGTGTGGGACCGGGACAACACCCGGCTCGCGCGGGTGGCGCCGTTCGAGACGTGGGCCAACGTGTGGACGAACCTGCCGTGCGCCTACTGGCCGGTACCCCGGCAGCGGCCCCTGGACGTGCGGACCGCCCCGGGCGAGCTGCCCCCGACGCTCGTCCTGGCGGCCGAGCGGGACGCGGCCACGCCGTACGACGGCGCCCTGGAACTGCACCGGCGGCTGGCCGGCTCGGTCCTGGTGACCGAACGGGGCGCGGGCACGCACGGTGTCGCGGGCGGCGGGAACCGTTGCGTCGACGCCCACCTGGAGGCGTACCTGCTGGAGGGCCGGCTCCCGGGGCGGCACGCGGTCTGCGCGCCGCGCCCGGAACCGCGGCCCCAGAAGCCGGGCGCCCCCTCCGCCCGGAAACCCCGGGGTGAGCACTCGCTCCGGTAGTCCCCGGCGGCCGGGGACTGCGGGCCCAGTGGGCCCGCCGGATCAGGCGAGGCCCGCGACCAGCTCCGCGACGTCCTTGCGGCGGCCCGTGAAGAACGGGACCTCCTCACGGACGTGCATGCGCGCCTCGGAGGCGCGCAGATGACGCATGAGGTCGACGATGCGGTGCAGCTCGTCGGCCTCGAAGGCGAGGATCCACTCGTAGTCGCCGAGGGAGAAGGAGGCGACCGTGTTGGCGCGCACGTCCGGGTAGCCGCGGGCCATCCTGCCGTGGTCGGCGAGCATGCGGCGACGGTCCTCGTCCGGCAGCAGGTACCAGTCGTAGGAGCGGACGAAGGGGTAGACGCTGACGTAGTCGCGCGGCGTCTCGTCGGCGAGGAAGGCCGGGATGTGCGAGCGGTTGAACTCGGCCGGGCGGTGCAGGGCCATGTTCGACCACACCGGCTCCAGGGCGCGGCCCAGCCTGGTGCGGCGGAAGAGGCTGTACGCCTCCTGGAGCTGGTCGCTGCTCTCGGCGTGCCACCAGATCATGAGGTCGGCGTCGGCGCGCAGGCCCGACAGGTCGTACGTGCCGCGGACGGTCACGTCCTTGGCGGCGAGCTGGTCGAACAGCTCCTGGACCTCGTCGGCGTAGCCCGCGCGGTCCTCGGGCAGCACGTCCTTCAGCCTGAAGACGGACCACAGCGTGTAGCGGATGACCTCGTTGAGGTCCTTGGCCAGCTTGCCCTTGTTCGGGATCCTGCCGGACTCGGTGGTGGGGGCGTCGTCACTCATGGGGCTATTCTCCCGCTCCGCCGTGCAGGCTCTGCACCGGGTGGGCGGTGAGCTCGTCGACACCGCGCGGGTCGCCGTCCAGCTGGTCCACGGCGGCGTACGCGCTCGCGATGCAGGCGGGGATGCCGACGCCGTCGTAGACCGCGCCGCAGACGGCGAGGCCGGGCAGCCCGGCGACGTGCTCGCGGATGCGGGCCACGCGCGCGTGGTGGCCGACGGGGTACTGCGGCAGGCCGTCGGTCCAGCGGGTGACGCGGGTCCGGAGCGGCTCGGCGTCCAGTCCGGTGGCCTCGCGCAGGTCGTGCCGGGAGACGTCGACGAGGTCGGCGTCGTCGCGCTGGAGGATCTCCGTCTCGCCGTACCGTCCCACGGACGTGCGCACGACGACCACGTCCGGGTCCTCCTCGGCGATCCAGCCCCACTTCCGGGAGGCGAACGTGGAGGCCTTGATGGTCCGCCCGTCGACCGGCGGGACCAGGAAGCCGCTGCCCTCGGGGAGGTCGGCCTCGGCGCGCCGGTAGGCGAGGGTGACCAGGGCCATGGAGGCGTACTCGACGGCCCCCAGCTCGGCGGCGGCCCCGGGCGACTCGGCGCGCAGCAGTGCGGCGGCGGCGGGCGCGGGGACGGCGACGACGACGGCGTCGGCACGCAGCACACGGTCGCCTGCGGTGACGCGCCAGCCGCCGTCCGCGCGGCGGCGCAGCTCCGTGACGGGCGCCTCCGTGACGATCTCCCCGCCGCGCCGGCGCACCGAGTCGGCGACCGCGAGCGGCAGCCGGCCCACACCGCCCTCGATGCCCGTGAAGAGCGGGCCGGTCTGCTGAGCGGCCGCGGCCTCGGCCTGCACGGCGCGTACGGCCTCGGTCAGGGAGTCGTGCTCGCGGGCCGCCCGGAACAGCTGGGGAACCGCCGAGCGCATCGAGATGCGGTAGGCGTCACCGGCGTAGACCCCGCCGAGCAGCGGCTCGACCAGGCGGTCGACGACCTCGCGGCCCAGGCGTGCCGCCACGTACTCGCCGACCGCCACGTCGTCGCCGATCTCCGTGCGGGGCAGCCCGGCGTCGCGCCCGATGCGGCGCAGGCCCTCCTCGGACAGGACGCCGGCGAGGGCGGAGGCGGTGCCGGGGACGCCCATGACGTGGCCCTTGGGCATGGGGCGCAGGGCGCCGCGGGTCCAGATCGAGGCGGTGGCGGTGGCCGGCGGCCGCAGCCGGTCCGTGAGACCCACCTCGCGGGCGAGGGTCACCGCCTCGGGGCGGCGGGCGAGCATCGACTCGGCTCCGAGGTCCACGCGGACCCCGGCGATCTCGCCCGGCAGCAGCTTGCCGCCGACGCGGTCCGAGGCCTCCAGCACGGTCACGCGCGCCCCGCGTTGCAGCAGGCGGTGCGCGGCGGCCAGTCCCGCGATGCCGGCTCCGACGACGACGACGACGTGCCGCGTGCTCGTACCCGTTGCGCTCATGTCCCCCACTCTCTCAGACGGCTGCGTCCGGCCCCGGCGGCGGTCCTGCCGCCCGGTGTCCGTCACGAGTCCCGACCGTGACCGCATCGGAACCGGGGCAGGCCAACGTCCCGGACGGCCCGGGAGTCGAAGAGGAGACAGCCCAGTCCGTCACCACGTCACGGGGGTACGCCCATGCGCGCACGACGTTCCGTCCGACCCGTCCGGGCCCTGGCCGGGTTCCTGCTCGCCTCGGCGCTCGCGCTCGCCGGATGCGGCGCGGGCGACTCGGACGGCAGCGCGTCGGGCAAGGGCGCGGGCAGCGCGGCGCGGCAGGAGAAGGACGGCGCGGGCCTGTCCGGCGACGGAAAGGGCGCCGGGGGCTCCGCGGGCGCCCGGTACGGCGGCGCGAAGGCCACCGGATCGCCGCAGCTCACGACGAGCCGCATCGTCCGCACCGCCTCGCTGACCGTGCAGGTCGACGACGTGCCGAAGGCCCTCGCCGCGGCCCGCGCCGACGTGCTGGCCGCGGGCGGTTACGTCGGTGACGAGACCACCACCCGCGACGGGGACGACGAGGAGCGCACCCGTGTGGTCCTGCGCGTGCCCACGGGCGCCTTCGACACGGTGCTCGCCGGCCTGGCGGGCACCGGCAGGCTGCTGGACCGCACGGTGAAGGCGGAGGACGTCACCGGCCAGGTCGTCGACGTCGACAGCCGCATCCGGTCCCAGCGCGCCAGCGTCGCCCGGGTGCGCGCCCTGATGGACCGGGCCACGCGGATCGACGACGTGGTCACCCTGGAGGGCGAGCTCAGCCGTCGCCAGGCGGACCTGGAGGCGCTGCTGGCCCGGCAGGCGTCCCTGAAGGACCGCACCAGCCTGGCCACGATCACCCTGTCGCTGTCGCGGACGCCGGTGCGGCCGGCCGCGCACGACGAGGAGCCCGGGTTCGGGGACGCCCTGGCGGGCGGCTGGCACGTCTTCGTCACCGTGGTGCGCTGGCTGGTGCTGGCCCTCGGCGCGGTCCTGCCGTTCGCCGTGACGGCGGCCCTCGCCGTCGTGCTGTGGCGGAAGGTGGTGCGGCCCCGCCTGCCGCGCCGCCCGGCCGCGTCCGATCCGGCGGTGCCGGGCCCTTTCCCGATGGTCGCGCCGGCGCCCCGGGTGGCCCCGGAGCCGTCCGGCCCGGGGACGGCGGAGCCGGGTGAGCACCGCTGACGCCGGCGGGGGCCGTAGCGTGTCCGCATGAGGATGAGCCGTGCGAGGGGTACGAGAGAGCGACTGGTCGTGATCGGCGGCGACGCCGCGGGGATGTCCGCGGCGTCGCAGGCGCGCCGGCTGCGCGGGCCCGGCGAACTGGAGATCGTCGTGTTCGAGCGGGGCCACTTCACCTCGTTCTCGGCGTGCGGCATCCCGTACTGGGTGGGCGGCGACGTCGTCGAACGGGACCGGCTGATCGCCCGCACGCCCGAGGAGCACCGCGCCCGGGACATCGACGTGCGCCTGCGCACCGAGGTCACCGAGATCGACGTCCCCGGGGGCCGGGTGCGCGCGCGGGACGTCGACACCGGCGCCGAGTCCTGGACGCCGTACGACAAGCTCGTGATCGCGACCGGCGCCCGGCCCGTGCGCCCCGACCTGCCCGGCGTCGACGCACCCGGCGTGCACGGCGTGCAGACGCTGGACGACGGCCAGGCGCTGCTGGACACCCTGGCCCGGCTGCGGGACCGCGCGGACGGCGGGGCCGAGGGCCGGCGTGCCGTGGTGGTCGGCGCCGGCTACATCGGTGTGGAGATGGCCGAGGCGCTGATCAAGCGCGGGTACGACGTGACGGTCGTCAATCGCGGCGAGGAGCCGATGGCCACGCTGGACCCGGACATGGGCCGCATGGTGCGGAAGGCCATGGAGGGGCTGGGCGTCACCATGGTCAACGGCGCCGAGGTGACCAAGATCCTGACCGGTGACGACGGCCGGGTCGGGGCCGTGGGCACCGAGGACGCCGAGTTCCCGGCGGACGTCGTCGTGCTCGGCATCGGCGTGCGCCCCGAGACCGCCCTCGCCGCCGCGGCGGGCCTGCCGCTCGGCCCGCACGGCGGGCTGCTCACCGACCTGGCCATGCGGGTGCGGGGCCACGAGAACATCTGGGCGGGCGGCGACTGCGTCGAAGTGCTCGACCTGGTCTCCCGGCAGGACCGGTACGTCCCGCTGGGCACGCACGCCAACAAGCACGGCCAGGTCATCGGCACCAACGCCGGCGGCGGCTACGCCACCTTCCCGGGCGTGGTCGGCACCGCGGTGAGCAAGGTGTGCGACCTGGAGATCGCGCGCACCGGCCTGCGCGAGAAGGACGCGCGCCGCGCGGGCCTGCAGTTCGAGACGGTCACCATCGAGTCGACGAGCCGCGCGGGCTACTACCCCGGCGCCTCCCCCATGACGGTCAAGATGCTCGCCGAACGCCGCACCGGCCGCCTCCTCGGCGTCCAGATCGTCGGCCGGGAGGGAGCGGCCAAGCGGGTCGACATCGCGGCGGTGGCCCTCACGGCCGGGATGACGGCGGAGCAGATGACGGCCCTGGACCTGGGGTACGCCCCGCCGTTCTCACCGGTGTGGGACCCGGTCCTGGTGGCGGCGCGCAAGGCGGCGGCGAAGGTGGGCCGGGGCGTCGGCTGAGCGGCGGCGGTTCCGCTCCGGCGAAGAGGCGGCTGCGGGACGCGGCCCGCCTCCCGCAGCCGTTCCAGGGGCTGCCCGGCGGATCGGGCCGGCGGAACAGGCGGCCGCCCGCGGCCCACGCGCGGGGTGCGGTGCGTGCGGCCGCAAGGCGGGAGCAGGGTGTCGACGCGGAGCGCCGGCGACCGGCGGCCCTGCCGCGCACGGGCGCGCCGGACCCCGCGCCGCCGCCGGCGGAGCCAGTGCCGCGACAGACTGCGTTCGCCCCGTCGCGGCACCCGGCACGCTCCCCCAAGCTCTCGGCTCCGCTCGAGCAGGGGGTACCCCCACCAAGCTCTCGGCTCCGCTCGACCAGGGGGTACCCCCACTCGCCGCAGCGGCCGAAAGCCCCGGTACATCCAATACGAGGGCGTCCGGCCGGCACCCCGAGAGCACGCACCGGACGCCGCTCCTCGACGGGCAGACGTTGCCTGCCGCGGCACTAGGCCGTCCCGTTCAGCCTCGGCAGCGACGACACCGACGCCGCGCCGGCAGCCGTCGCCGCCGACGGCTGCTCACCGGCCGGCCTGGCGTGGGCGGCCGGCGGCCGGGCGGACCGCAGCCGGTGGCTGACGGCCTCGTCGAGGGTCACCGGCCGCTTCATCTGCGCCGCCAGCCGTCCGGCCTCCTGGCCGAGCCTGGCGACGTCCTCCCACGGCAGGTGCAGCACCAGGGCGATCTCCGCCTCGCCGTCGGGCAGGGCGTGCATCGGTGGGGTGACACGGTCGCTCATCGCCTGTCCTCACGTCGTCCCCGCGGCCCGCCTTCGCCGGGTCCCGGGCGGTTGAGGAGACATACGCACGCGGCGGCGAGGACGTTCACCGATTCGCCCGGCCCATCGGGGGCACTACTCCCCCGTGGTCATACCCGTTCATGACGTGAACCCGGTGCGGAGCACCCCCTGGGTGACGTACGCCCTCCTCGCCGTGAACATCGCGGTGTTCCTCTTCACGCCCGGCCTCGCGGGGTCCGTGGCGGGCGACGGCAACCTGGCCCAGCTCTGCCACCTGCATGCCTTCATGGAGCACTGGGCCGCGGTGCCGCGAGAGCTGATCCACGGTCAGATGCCGCGGCTGGTGCCGACCGGCGCGGTCGGCGTGGGCCCGCAGGGGCCGGGGTGCGTGGTGGGGCCGCCCGTCTACGACAAGTCCCCCGCGCTGTCGGTGTTCACGGCGATGTTCCTGCACGGCGGCTGGCTGCACCTGCTGGGCAACATGCTCTTCCTGTGGATCTTCGGCAACAACGTCGAGGACCGCATGGGGCACGTGCGGTTCTTCGCGTTCTACGTCGTCTGCGGCTACGCGGCGGGCTACGGCTTCGCGCTGCTCAACGCCGGCTCGGCCGAGCCGCTGATCGGCGCGTCCGGGGCGATCGCCGGGGTCCTCGGCGCCTACCTGGTGCTGTATCCCAGGGCCCGGGTCTGGGTGCTGGTGCCGTTCCTGATCTTCCTGCCGCTGCGCCTGCCGGCCTGGCTGGTGCTCGGCTTCTGGTTCGCCCTGCAGGCGGTGTACTCCTCCGGCGAGGGCGTCTCCGCCGCGGGGACGGTGGCCTACACGGCCCACGTCGCCGGTTTCGTGGTGGGCATGCTGATCGCGCTGCCGCTGCGCCCGGGCACGCCCCCGCCGCCGGAACCGCGCGGCCTGCTCTTCGGCAGGCAGGCGCGGCCCCGGCAGACGTGGTGAGAGCGCGTCAGCGGGCGGTCCGCGTGTGCACGTACTCGGTGAGCCGGGTCAGCGCGTCCGGGTCCGTCGTCGGCAGCACGCCGTGGCCGAGGTTGAAGACGTGGCCCTCCAGGCCCGCGGCCGCGTCCAGGACCTCCCGGGTCTTCGCCTCGACCGCCTCCGGGGAGGAGAACAGCACGGCCGGGTCGAGGTTGCCCTGCAGCGCCTTGCCGGGGCCGACGCGGCGGACGGCCTCGTCGAGGGGCACGCGCCAGTCGACGCCGACGACGTCCGCGCCGGCCTGGCCCATGAGGCCCAGCAGCTCGCCGGTGCCGACGCCGAAGTGGATGCGCGGGACGCCGTACCCGGCGACGGCCTCGAAGACCTTGCGGGAGGCGGGCAGCACCGAGCGGCGGTAGTCGGCCGGGGCGAGCGCGCCGACCCAGGAGTCGAAGAGCTGCACGGCGCTCGCGCCTGCCTCGATCTGCACCCTGAGGAAGGCGGCGGTGATGTCGGCGAGGCGGTCGAGAAGGTCGGCCCACAGCTGCGGGTCGCCGTACATCAGCGCCTTGGTGTGCTCGTGGTTGCGGGACGGGCCGCCCTCCACGAGGTAGCTCGCGAGGGTGAACGGCGCTCCCGCGAAGCCGATCAGCGGGGTGGCGCCGAGCTCGGCGGTCAGCAGGCCGATCGCCTCGGTGACGTAGGAGACGTCCTCGGGGGTGAGGTCGCGCAGCCGCGCCAGGTCCGCGCGGGAGCGGATCGGCTGCTCGACGACCGGGCCGATGCCGGGCTTGATGTCCAGGTCGACGCCGATGGCCTTCAGGGGCACGACGATGTCGCTGAAGTAGATCGCCGCGTCCACACCGTGCCGGCGCACCGGCTGGAGCGTGATCTCGGTGACCAGCTCGGGCCGCATGCAGGACTCGAGCATCGGGACGCCCTCGCGCACCTTGCGGTACTCCGGCAGCGAGCGCCCGGCCTGCCGCATGAACCACACCGGCGTGTGCGGCACGGGCTCGCGCCGGCACGCCCTGAGGAAGGCGGAGTCGTACGTGGCTTTCGGCGGCGACGGCTGCGGCTGCCGGCCCGCGGGGGTCTCGTTGGCACTCACAGGGGCAAGTCTCGCACGGCGCCGGAGGGCCGCCGGCCGCGGTCCGCGCCGTCCGGCGGCGGCGCGGCCCCCCGCTCCGGGCCGCCGAACCGCGCGGCCGGGTGGGGTGTCTTGCCCTGCACGACGGCCCGGTTCCCCTTAATCTTCCCGGCATGGCTGCGGCTCAGGGACGACGGTCGGACGACGCTGGCGGAATGGACGACGGGAAGGAGGGGGACGGCCATGGGAGCAGTGCGGTTCCGTTGCCCTTCCGGGCCGCCGTCGACGCGCTGAGGACCGCCCGGCTGCGGCCGCAGGTCGAGATCGAGCAGGTGCCCGCGCCGCAACGGCTCGCCCCGTTCGCCCACGCCCTGGAGGCCGCGGTCGTCGACGGCGACCAGGACCTGGCCGACGGGCGTCTGGTGCTGCTGCACGACCCGGCCGGACACGACGCCTGGCGGGGCACCTTCCGGCTGGTGACGCTGGTGCGCGCGGAGCTGGAGGCGGAGATGGCCGCCGACCCGCTGCTGCCGGACGTGTGCTGGTCGTGGCTGACCGGCGCGCTGCAGGCGCGCGGCCTCGCCTTCGGCGAGCCGAGCGGTACCGTCACGCGTGCGAGCTCCCACTACTTCGGCGGGCTGTCCGCCCGCCCGGCCGCCTCGCAGATCGAGATCCGGGCCTCCTGGACGCCCCGGGAGAGCCTGGGCGGTGCCCCGGACACCGCCGCCCACCTCGCGTCCTGGTGCGACCTGCTCGCCCAGGTCGCGGGCCTGCCGCCGGCCGGGCCGGGCGACGCCTCGGTGGTGACGCTGCCGCAGCGGCGCGGCCCGCAGTCCCGCTGAGCCGGCCCGGCACGCAGTCCCGCTGAGCCGGCCCGGCCCGGGGACGCCCGGTTCCCGGACGCGCGGGCCGAGCAGCCGGCCGGCTGAGCGCCGGGGCGTCCCGTCCGTCCGGACCGGTGGACCGCCGGTCCCGTGCCTCCCGTCCCCGGCCCGCCCGGCCTCCGGAGCTGCCCGCGCCTCGCCGTGCTCCCGGGGGTTCCAGGGCCTCCCGGACCTCCCGGACCTCCCGGACCTTCGGGGTCTCCCGCACCTCCTTAAGCCTCTCGGGTCTCCATGGACCTCCCAGGTCTCTCGGGTCCCCCCCTCGGGCCTCCCGGGCCTCCCGGGCGTCCCGGCCCCGGCGAGCTCTTGGCCTCTTGACCGCTTGGCTTTTCGACTTCTTACCCTCTTGTCCGACCTTCGCGGGGTCGCCCCACCGGCTCGTTGCCGTGTCTTTGTCGATACGGCCACATTCGGGCTCGAATCGAACCCGAACGGCCGCGACCGAACCGATTCGATCTTCGGGCGATCGCTCAGGTGTCCGAATTGCACGCATTCTTACTCACCAGATCGTGATCATTCTCTAAAGGACAACAGGTTTGCTGCCGAAGACGACTGTGACCTTGAAAGCACGGTTCGTCCCGGCTTCATCCCCACAAGCCGGCCCCGTCCCCCCACCCCAGGAGGCCTGGTGTCCGTTCTCCTCGAGCAGCCCTCAAGCCTGGTCGCCTACCGCCCGAACAAGCCGACCGCCATGGTCGTCGTGGCGGACCCGCGCGTCCGGTCCACCGTCACCCGTCATCTGTGGGCGCTCGGAGTCCGCGACGTCATCGAGGCGTCGTCCATCGCCGAAGCCCGTCCCCGCGTCGGCAGCCCTCGGGACATCTGTGTCGCCGACGTCCACCTGCCCGACGGCTCGGGGCTCACCCTGCTGTCCGAGACCCGTGCCGCCGGCTGGCCCAACGGGCTGGCCCTGTCCGCCGCCGACGACATCGGCGCCGTTCGCAACGCCCTCGCGGGCGGAGTGAAGGGCTACGTCGTCACCGGCACCCGCACCAACCTCGGGCTCCCCTCCCGACCCGGTGCCGCTCCCATCGGCGCCGCCGCCGCGCGCCTGCACCGCCGCCCCCCGGGTGCCCCGAGCCACCCGGGCGGCTACCGCGAGCTGTCCGGCCGCGAGGTCGAGGTGCTGCGGCTGGTCGCCGAAGGCCAGTCGAACAAGGCGATCGGCGTCTCGATGGGCCTGTCCGCGCTGACCGTCAAGAGCCACCTCGCCCGCATCGCCCGCAAGCTCGGCACGGGAGACCGCGCCGGCATGGTCGCGGTGGCCCTGCGGACCGGCATCATCCACTGACCATCCTTCCCGTCACCCGTCAGCCGTCACTCATCACCCGTACGAAGCAACCCGTCCCGAAACTTTTCCCCCACCGGCGACCGCCCGCGACGGAGCCCCTGAGGACCAGCCCGTCCTGATCATCCCCTTCGTCCCCCCTTCTCCCTCCTCCCCCGCGCCGCCCTCTTCACCGAGCCGCCGAAGAGCCGCGACGCCCCACCGGCGCGACCGGGACCGGCCGTCGGTTCCGCAGCGTCCCACCCGCCGGTCGTGAACCGGACGTGTCACCCAGCTGACCGGTTCACGACCCTCCGGCGCCCGTCGACGGAACGTTCCGTCGGCGGGCGCCGTCCATGCACGGATACTCTTGACATGTGACCGACGCCCAAAAGACCGCAGCAGACAGTCCACTGCGAACCACCGGGGGCGCCCCTCCGGACGACGGCGGACCTTCTGGCACAGGGGCGCCGATCCCGTTGCTCGAGCCGCGCGAGGGCATCCCGCCCGTCGTCGCCGACGAGGCCGCGCTCGCCGAGGTGGTCGCCGCCTTCGCGGCCGGCTCCGGCCCCGTCGCCGTCGACGCCGAGCGCGCCTCCGGCTACCGCTACGGCCAGCGCGCCTATCTGGTGCAGCTGCGCCGGCAGGGCGCCGGCACCGCGCTGATCGACCCCGTCGCCTGCCCCGACCTGTCCGGGCTCGGCGACGCCCTGTCCGGGGTGGAGTGGGTGCTGCACGCGGCCACTCAGGACCTGCCGTGCCTGCGGGAGATAGGCATGCGGCCCACCCGGCTGTTCGACACCGAGCTGGCCGGCCGGCTCGCCGGGTTCCCCCGTGTGGGGCTCGGCGCCATGGTCGAGGGAGTGCTCGGCTTCGTGCTCGAGAAGGGGCACTCCGCCGTCGACTGGTCGACCCGCCCGCTGCCCGAGCCGTGGCTGCGCTACGCCGCCCTCGACGTGGAACTGCTCGTCGACCTGCGGGACGCCCTGGAGAAGGAGCTGGACCGGCAGGGCAAGCTGGAGTGGGCCCGGCAGGAGTTCGACGCGATCGCCTCGGCCCCGCCGGCCGAGCCGCGCAAGGACCCCTGGCGGCGCACGTCCGGGATGCACAAGGTGCGGCGCAGGCGGCAGCTGGCCGTCGTCCGCGAGCTGTGGCAGACCCGGGACCGGATCGCGCAGCGGCGCGACGTCTCGCCGGGGAAGGTGCTCGGGGACGCGGCGATCGTCGAGGCCGCCCTCGCCCTGCCGTCGAACGTGCACGCGCTCGCCGCGCTGAACGGGTTCGGGCACCGCACGGGCCGGCGCCAGCTGGAGCAGTGGCAGGCCGCGGTGGACCGCGCCAAGGCCCTGCCCGACGCCGAGCTGCCGCAGCCCGGCCAGCAGGTGACCGGGCCCCCGCCGCCGAGGGCGTGGGCCGACAAGGACCCGGCGGCGGCCGCCCGGCTGTCGGCGGCCCGGGCCGGTGTGTCGGCGCTGGCCGAGCGGCTCTCCATGCCGCAGGAGAACCTCGTCGCGCCGGACACGGTGCGCCGGCTGTGCTGGGAACCGCCGAAGGACGCCGACGCCGCGTCTGTGGCGGCGGCCCTCGCCGGATACGGCGCGCGGCCCTGGCAGGTCGAGCAGGTGACGCCGGTCCTGGTGGAGGCGCTGGCCGCCGACGGCGCGTAGGGGCTGTCCGGCGGGTCACGCCGGACCGCCGGGCGATCCGGGTGGCTCGCGGTCCCGGACCGCCGGGCGATCCGGGTGGCTCGCGGTCCCGGACCGCCGGGCGATCCGGGTGGCTCGCGGTCCCGGACCGCCGGGCGATCCGGGTGGCTCGCGGTCCCGGACAGCCCCCGGGGCCGGCTGCGTCGGCGCTCGCCGGCCGGGGCGGCGGCACGGCCACGGGTCTCGCCGCCCGCGGGCGGCCGCGCCGCGGGACTCGGCGTCCGGCGGGCCGTGCGGCGGACCCGCTGGGCCGGTCGTGCGGTTTCCCGTGGTCCTTTCCAGGCGCGCCGACCCCCCGTTCCTCGCGGGGAGAGCCCGCGACGGAGCAGAATCGTCGGGACCCCGCCCGGACCCGGCTGGTCGGCCCTGCCGCGGAGGTGTGACGTTCGCCGCTCCCCCCGGGGGGACTGTGCAGCTACGTTACCCACAAGTAGCATGAACCTGAGCGCGCGCTCAGCGGTTGCGCGTCGCAGCAGTGCCATCCCGCACCCTGGAGGAGAGCCATCGTGCCTCGTACCGTCAGGGACGTCGTCTTCGTCGACGGCGTCCGCACCCCGTTCGGCAAGGCGGGCCCGAAGGGCATCTACCACGAGACCCGCGCCGACGACCTCGTCGTGAAGGCGATCCGGGAGCTGCTGCGCCGCAACCCGGGTCTCGACCCGAAGACGGTCGACGAGGTCGCCATCGCCGCGACCACGCAGATCGGCGACCAGGGCCTGACCATCGGCCGCACCGCCGGCATCCTCGCGGGCCTGCCCACCTCGGTGCCCGGCTACTCGATCGACCGCATGTGCGCGGGCGCGCTGACCGCGGTCACCACCGTCTCCGGCTCCATCGCCTTCGGCGCGTACGACGTCGCCATCGCGGGCGGTGTCGAGCACATGGGCCGCCACCCGATGGGCGAGGGCGTCGACCCGAACCCGCGCTTCGTCAGCGAGAAGCTGGTCGACGAGTCGGCCCTGTTCATGGGCATGACCGCGGAGAACCTGCACGACCGCTACCCGCAGATCACCAAGCTGCGCGCCGACGAGTACGCCGTGCGCTCGCAGGAGAAGGCCGCCAAGGCGTACGCCAACGGCAAGATCCAGCAGGACCTGGTGCCGGTCTCCGTGCGCCGCACCACCCCCGAGGCCGGCGAGACCGGCTGGGGCCTGGTCACCGCCGACGAGCCGATGCGCCCGGGCACCACGCTGGAGAACCTGGCGAACCTCAAGACGCCGTTCCGCGTCCACGGCCGGGTCACCGCGGGCAACGCGGCCGGTCTGAACGACGGCGCCACCGCCTCGGTCATCGCCTCCGAGGAGTTCGCGCGCGAGAACGGCCTGCCGGTCAAGATGCGCCTGGTCTCCTACGCCTTCGCCGGTGTGGAGCCCGAGGTCATGGGCTACGGTCCGATCCCGGCGACCGAGAAGGCGCTGGCCAAGGCCGGGCTGTCCATCTCCGACATCGGCCTGTTCGAGATCAACGAGGCGTTCGCCGTCCAGGTGCTGGCCTTCCTCGACCACTACGGCATCGCCGACGACGACGAGCGCGTCAACCAGTACGGCGGCGCGATCGCCTTCGGTCACCCGCTGGCCTCCTCCGGCGTCCGCCTGATGACGCAGCTGGCCCGCCAGTTCGAGGAGCACCCCGAGGTCCGCTACGGCCTGACCACCATGTGCGTCGGCTTCGGCATGGGCGCCACGGTCGTCTGGGAGAACCCGCACTTCGAGTCCGCCGGAGGCGACAAGTGAGCACCACCGCTGAGCTGTTGAAGGGCGCGGCCGAGCTGTTCCCGGGCGAGGTCGTCACGACCGCGCACGTACGCCACTTCGACCTGCCGCTGGGCGCCGGGCGTTTCGCCCTGATCACCCTCGACAACGGCCTGGACCACACCAAGCCGACCACCTTCGGACCGCAGTCGCTGGCGAACCTGAACACCGCCGTCGACCAGGTCGAGAAGGAGGCCGCGGACGGGGAGATCGTCGGCGTCGGCATCACCGGCAAGCCGTTCATCTTCGCCGTCGGCGCCGACCTCAAGGGCGTCGAGCTGCTCAAGGAGCACGAGCACGCGCTCGCCATCGGCAAGGGCGGCCACGAGGTCTTCAAGCGCCTGTCGAAGCTGGCCGTCCCGACCTTCGCCTACTACAACGGCGCGGCCATGGGCGGTGGCGTCGAGGTCGGCCTGCACTGCACCTACCGCACGGTGTCCGCGGCCCTCCCGGCGTTCTCGCTGCCCGAGGTCTTCCTGGGCCTGGTCCCGGGCTGGGGCGGCTGCACGCTGCTGCCGAACCTGATCGGCGCCGACAAGGCCGTCTCGGTCATCATCGAGAACTCGCTCAACCAGAACAAGCAGCTCAAGGGCAAGCAGGTCTACGAACTGGGCATCACCGACGCCCTGTTCGAGGGCGCCGACTTCCTGGAGCAGTCGCTGATCTGGACGGCGGCCGTCCTCAAGGGCGAGATCGTCGTGGACCGCCCGGTGATCGACCGCGGCGAGGCCTGGGACCAGGCCGTCGCCCGGGGCCGCGCCATCGCGGACAGCAAGGTGCACGGCGCCGCTCCGGCCGCCTACCGCGCCCTCGACATCATCGCCGCCGCCAAGGACGGCGACCTGCAGGCGGGTTACGACGCCGAGGACCAGGCCCTCGCGGACCTGATCATGGGCGGCGAGCTGCGCGCCGGCATTTACGCCTTCAACCTGGTGCAGAAGCGCGGCAAGCGCCCCGCGGGCGCCCCGGACAAGAGCCTGGCCCGCCCGGTCACCAAGGTCGGTGTCGTCGGCGCCGGTCTGATGGCCTCGCAGCTCGCCCTGCTGTTCCTGCGCCGCCTGGAGGTGCCGGTCGTGCTGACCGACATCGACCAGGAGCGCGTCGACAAGGGTGTGGGCTACGTCCACGCCGAGATCGACAAGCTGCTCGGCAAGGGCCGCATCAGCCAGGACAAGGCCAACCGCCTGAAGGCCCTCGTCACCGGTGTGCTGGACAAGGCCGAGGGCTTCGCGGACGCGGACTTCGTCATCGAGGCCGTGTTCGAGGAGATGGGCGTCAAGCAGAAGGTGTTCGCGGAGGTCGAGGCCGTCGCCCCGGCGCACGCGATCCTCGCCACCAACACCTCCTCGCTGTCGGTGACGGAGATGGCGTCGAAGCTGCAGCACCCCGAGCGGGTCGTCGGCTTCCACTTCTTCAACCCGGTCGCCGTGCTGCCGCTGCTGGAGATCGTCCGCGGCGAGCAGACCGACGACGCCTCGCTGGCCACGGCGTTCGGCGTCGCCAGGAAGCTGAAGAAGACCGCGGTGCTGGTCAAGGACGCCCCGGCGTTCGTCGTGAACCGCATCCTGACCCGCTTCATGGGCGAGATCCAGAACGTCATCGACGAGGGCACTCCCGTCGAGGTGGCGGAGAAGGCGGTGGAGCCGCTCGGCCTGCCGATGTCCCCGCTGGTGCTGCTGGAGCTGGTCGGCCCGGCGATCGGCCTGCACGTCTCCGAGACGCTGCACCGGGCGTTCCCGGACCGCTTCACGGTCTCGCCGAACCTCAAGGCGGTCGTCGAGGCGGGCAAGCGCGGCTTCTACGTCTACGACAGCGGCAAGCCCGAGCTGGACCCGGAGGTCGCCGCGCTGCTGAAGCAGGGCGGCACCGTCCTCACGGAGGAGCAGGTCCGCACCCGCGTCCTCGACGCGGTGGCCCAGGAGATCGGCCTGATGCTGGACGAGGGCGTCGTCGCCGAGGCCCAGGACATCGACCTCTGCCTGATCACGGGCGCGGGCTGGCCCTTCCACCTGGGCGGCATCACGCCGTACCTGGACCGCGAGGGTGTCTCCGAGCGGGTGAACGGCAAGCGGTTCCTGGCGCAGGGCGTGGCGAGCGTCCCGGCGTAACCGCCCCCGCGCGCGGCTGTACGGTGCCCGGCACACCGGTGGGTGTGCCGGGCACCGTCGTGTCCGCGTCCCGTCCGGTCCCCTGCGCGGGTCCTCGCTGGCCCCCGTGACCGACGCGTGGGCCAAGCCGGGCCGGGCAGGACCGAGTTGGGCGGTACGGCGCCGGGCCGAGGTGGGCGGGGCGGCGGCGGACCGGGCCGACCCGGCGCCAGCCGGCGACCGGGCGCGGCAGTGGACCGGGACTGGGCCGACCTGGCCCGAGCCGGAGCACGCCGGGCCGCCGGGCCGAGTCGGCCAAGGGCCGGGCGGAGCCGGGGAAGCCCGGACCGGTGGACCGGCGCGACCGCCCTCCCCGCATTGGCCCGAGCCGATGGACCCGCGCGGCCACCCTCCCCCGCATTGGCCCAAGCCGGCCGACCCGCGCGACCACCCTCCCCGCATCTACCCAAGCCGGCCGACCCGCGCGACCACCCTCCCCGCATCTACCCGCGCTGGTGGACCCGCGCGGCGGTCCTCTCCCGCGGATGCCCGGCAGGGCGCCCGCGGCGGCGGCCCGCTACCGCGTGTGCCCGCTGCCCGGCCGGGCGCCCGCGTCGGTGGCGTCGGTGCGGCGCTCGGGGTTCCTGAGGGCGCGCCACCGCCCTCCCCCGCGTCGTGGCACCCTGGACGCATGAACGCGGACGCCCCCCTGCTGGTGATCGTGGACGGTGCGAACGTCGTCGGGTCCGTGCCCGACGGCTGGTGGCGCGACCGCAGGGGTGCCGCCGAGAGGCTGCGGGACCGGCTGGCGGCCGACGGGCTGCCCGGCCTGCCGGGCGGCGCGGAGATCGTCCTCGTGGTGGAGGGCGCGGCACGCGGTGTCGCCCCGGTGCCGGGGGTACGGATCGAGACGGCACCCGGCAGCGGCGACGACCGCATAGTCGAGCTGGTCGGGCAGGCCGGCGGCCGGCGGGCGCTCGTGGTGACGGCGGACCGCGAACTGCGCCGCCGGGTGACGGAGTTGGGCGCGGAGGTCCTGGGCCCGCGGGCGGTGCGCCCCTGAGCCGGCCGACAGGGCGTTCGCGGCCCGCTGCCGCCCCGTACCGCCGTCCGGCGCGCCGGACGGCCTGTCGGCGCCGGCGGACTCACGGCGCGGCCGGACCGCGCGGCGTCAGCCCGCCGTGTCCCCGCCCCGCCCGGCCACCCCGGCCGTAGCGGTGCGCTCGCGCTGGGCGAGGAGGCTGTGGGAGCGGCCGTAGAGGAAGTAGACCAGGAAGCCGATCACCATCCAGATGGCGAACCGCAGCCAGGTCTCCGCGGGCAGGTTGAGCATCAGCCACAGCGAGGCGCACACCGACACGATCGGCAGCACCGGCACCCAGGGAGTGCGGAAGGCGCGCGGCAGGTCGGGGCGGGTCCGGCGCAGGATGATCACGCTGATCGCCACGACGACGAAGGCGAAGAGCGTGCCGATGTTCACCAGTTCGGCGAGTTCGCTCAGGCTGGTGAAGCCCGCCACGATCGCGATGATCACGCCGAGCAGGATCGTCGGCCGGTGCGGGGTCCTGAACCGCGGGTGGACCTGGGAGAAGAAGCGGGGCAGCAGCCCGTCGCGGCTCATCGCGAAGAACACCCGGGTCTGGCCGAGCAGCAGGATCATGCACACGCTGGTCAGGCCGACGGCGGCGCCGAAGCTGATCACGCCCGCGTACCAGGGGTGCCCCACGGCCTTGAAGGCGTCGGCGAGCGGGGCGTCGACGGACAGGGTGCGGTAGTTCTGCATGCCCGTGACGACGACGGACACCGCCACGTACAGGACGGTGCAGATGAGCAGCGAGCCGAGGATGCCGCGGGGCACGTCCCGCTGGGGGTTGCGGGTCTCCTCGGCGGCGGTGGCCACGATGTCGAAGCCGATGAAGGCGAAGAAGACGACCGAGGCGGCGGTGAAGATGCCGAGGACGCCGAAGTCGTAGGGCGTCCAGCCGAACATCAGCTGGACCAGCGGCGCCGTCAGGCGGCTGCCGCCCGCCTCCACGGGCTGCGACTTCGGGATGAAGGGATCGTAGTTGTCGGCCGTGACGAAGAAGGCGCCCGCGATGATCACGAGCAGGACGACGGCCACCTTGACGGCGACGACGACGGAGGTGACCCGGGCGGACAGCTTCATGCCGAGCACGAGGATGGCGGTGAGCACGAGGACGAGGGCGGCGGCGAGGACGTCGAAACCGAAGCCGGTGGCCCCCTCCCGCCCGCCCAGCGCCGCCGGGACCTGCCAGCCGGCGTTGTCCAGCAGTGAGCGGATGTAGCCCGACCAGCCCACGGCGACCACCGCCGTACCGAGCGCGAACTCCAGGACCAGGTCCCAGCCGATGATCCAGGCGGGCAGTTCGCCGAGGGAGGCGTAGGAGAAGGTGTACGCGGACCCGGCCACCGGGACCGTGGAGGCGAACTCCGCGTAGCAGAGCGCCGCGAGCGCGCAGACGACACCCGCCGCGACGAAGGCCAGGGAGACCGCGGGGCCCGCGTTCTCCCTGGCGACCTTGCCGGTGAGGACGAAGATGCCGGTGCCGATGATGACACCGACGCCGAAGACGGTCAGGTCCAGGGCGGACAGGGACTTCCTGAGCGCGTGCTCGGGCTCCTCGGTGTCCTGGATCGACTGCTCGACGTTCTTCGTCCTGAAGAGCGGGCTGCCCACGGACCCACCTCCCACACTGGTCGTCCTCGCCGTGATCGAGAGGGCTGGCGATGCGAATGCCCCGGCACTGGCAGGTTCACGCACGAGGGCCGGTTCCGCCACCCGTGGAGAGCGGCGGAACCGGCCCGTCGGTCGCGGGGGCGTTCGCGGCCGTCAGTCGCGCGCGGGCTCCACCGAGTCGACCCCGGCGCCGGTGCGCTCGAACCGTCCGTCGAGCTTGGCGACCAGACCGGTGACCTGGCGGGCGATGTCGGGAGCGGTCAGCCCGATCTCCGTCAGGACCTCGGCGCGGGAGGCGTGGTCGAGGAACCGCGGCGGGATGCCGAAGTCGCGCAGCGGCACGTCGACGCCCGCGTCCCGCAGGGCCTGGGCGATGGCGGAGCCGACACCGCCGACGCGGGAGTTGTCCTCGACGGTGACGACGACGCGGTGCCGCTCGGCGAGCGGGGCCATGGCCTCGTCGACGGGCTTGACCCAGCGCGGGTCGACGACGGTGGTGGAGATGCCCTGCTTCTCGAGGGACGCGGCGACCTCCAGGCACATCGGCGCCAGGGCGCCGACAGAGACCAGCAGGACGTCGGGGGTGTCGGTGCCCGGCTCACGCAGCACGTCCATGCCGCCGACGCGGCCCACGGCGGGCACGGCGGGGCCGACGACGCCCTTGGAGTAGCGCACGACGGTCGGCGCGTCGTCGACCTGGACCGCCTCGCGCAGCTGGGCGCGCAACTGCTCGGCGTCCCGGGGGGCGGCGAGCCTGAGGCCGGGCACGACCTGGAGCATCGACATGTCCCACATGCCGTTGTGCGAGGCGCCGTCGTCGCCGGTGACGCCGGCCCGGTCGAGCACGAACGTCACGCCGCACCGGTGCAGGGCGACGTCCATGAGGACCTGGTCGAAGGCGCGGTTGAGGAAGGTCGCGTACACCGCGAAGACCGGGTGCAGGCCGCCGGTGGCGAGGCCGGCCGCGGAGACGGCGGCGTGCTGCTCGGCGATGCCGACGTCGTAGATGCGGTCCGGGAAGGCGTCGGCGAACTTCTTCAGGCCGACCGGCTGGAGCATGGCCGCCGTGATGGCCACGATGTCCTTGCGCTCCCGGCCGAGCCTGACCATCTCGTCACCGAAGACGGAGGTCCAGCTGGCGGCGGCGGCCTTGGTGGGCAGGCCGGTGTCGGGGTGGATGGGGCCGATGCCGTGGAAGCGGTCGGCCTCGTCCTGCTCGGCGGGCCGGTAGCCGCGGCCCTTCTCGGTGAGGCAGTGCACGATGACGGGGCCGCCGAAGCGCTTGGCGCGGGCGAGCGCGGACTCCAGGGCCTCGATGTCGTGCCCGTCGATCGGCCCGACGTACTTCAGGCCGAGGTCCTCGAACATGCCCTGCGGGGCGATGAAGTCCTTCAGGCCCTTCTTGGCGCCGTGCAGGGTCTCGTACAGTGGCCGGCCGACGACCGGGGTGCGCTCCAGCACCTCCCGGGTGCGGGCGAGGAACTTCTCGTAGCCGTCGGTGGTGCGCAGGGTGGCGAGGTGGTTGGCGAGACCGCCGATGGTCGGGGCGTAGGAGCGCTCGTTGTCGTTGACGACGATGACGAGGGGACGGTCCTTGGCGTCGGCGATGTTGTTGAGGGCCTCCCAGGCCATGCCGCCGGTGAGCGCGCCGTCGCCGATGACCGCGACGACGTGGTCCTCGCGCCGCAGGACCTGGTTGGCCTTGGCGAGGCCGTCGGCCCAGCCGAGGACCGTGGAGGCGTGGCTGTTCTCGATGACGTCGTGCTCGGACTCGGCGCGCGAGGGATAGCCGGACAGGCCGCCCTTGCTGCGCAGCCGGGAGAAGTCCTGGCGGCCGGTGAGCAGCTTGTGGACGTACGCCTGGTGGCCGGTGTCCCACAGGACCCGGTCCTTGGGCGAGTCGAACACCCGGTGCAGGGCGATGGTCAGCTCGACCACACCGAGGTTGGGGCCGAGGTGGCCGCCGGTCCTGGAGACCGAGTCGACGAGGAAGGTCCGGATCTCCTCTGCCAGCTGGTCCAGCTCCTCCAGGCTGAGCCGGTCCAGATCGCGCGGTCCCCTGATGCGGGTCAGCAGCGGCACCCGTGCCTCCTTGCAGTAGAGCTGATCGAGCTTTCGGCGGGCCTGACGAGTCTAATGTTCCGCCCGGGCGGCCGGTGTCCGGGCGGGGGGTCGCGGGTCACACGAACGGCCGTGCCTGGAAACCGGCTCCGGGCACGGCCGTGCCCGGCACCGTGGTGGGTGCCGGGCACGGCCGTGCGGTGCGGGGAGCGCTCAGGCGCGTCCGGCCGACTTCTGGGTCTTGCGGGTGACCGAGTCGATGACGACCGTGGCGAGGAGCACGCCACCGGTGATCATGTACTGGATCGGGGTGGCGATGCCCTGCAGGGCCAGGCCGTACTGGATCGACGTGATCACGAGGACACCGAGCAGCGCGTTCCAGGTGCGGCCCCGGCCGCCGAAGAGGCTGGTGCCGCCGATGACGGCCGCGGCGATGACGTTCATCAGCAGGTCGCCGGAGCCGGCGCTCTGGTTGGCCGCCGCGATCTTGGAGGCCCAGAAGAGGCCGCCGACCGAGGCGAAGAAGCCCGCGATGGCGAAGACCGAGACCCGGACCGCGGCGACGTTGATGCCGGCGCGGCGGGAGGCCTCGACGCTGCCGCCGAGGGCGAAGACCTTCCGGCCGTACGCCGTGCGGCGCAGCAGGAAGTCGCTGCCGACCAGGACGATCGCGAAGAGCAGCACGGCGAGCGGCAGGCCCTTGTACTGGTTGAACATGACCGCGACGGCGAACGCGGCGACCGCGAGCAGCACGGTGCGCAGCACGATGTCGCCCAGCGGGCGGGACGGGATGCCTGCGGCCTCGCGGCGGCGGTTGCCGAAGAAGGCCGAGAGGAAGTACCCGGCGACCGCGACGACGGCCAGCAGGTAGGCGGCGGCCACGTCCGAGAAGTAGTACGTGGTGAGCTTGCCGATCACGCCGTCGCCGTCGATGTTGATCGTGCCGTTGGCCCCCAGGATCTGGAGCATGAAGCCGTTCCAGAACAGCAGGCCGGCCAGGGTCACGGCGAACGCGGGCGCACCGATCCGGGCGAAGAAGAAGCCGTGCAGGGCGCCGATGACCGCGCCTGCGGCCAGGGCGGTGACGACGGCGAGCCACTCGTTCACGCCGTGGGTGACGCTCATCACGGCCATGATCGCCGAGGAGACACCGGAGACGGAGCCGACCGACAGGTCGATCTCGCCGAGCAGCAGCACGAAGATGATGCCGACCGACATCATGCCGGTGGCCACCATGGCGACGAAGATGTTGTTCAGGTTCTCCGCGCCCAGGAAGGCCGAGTTGAGGCTCTGGAAGATGGCGCAGATGACGATGAGGCCGATGACGACCGGGAGGGCGCCGAGGTCGCCGGCGCGGATCTTGCGCTTGAACTCGCCGATGTAGCCGGCGAATCCCTGCTCGCGCACGAGGAGGCGGGGGTCGACGGCCGGCGCGGCGTCGGCCGCGGCGGCGGGCGCCTCCACGGGGGCGTCGGCGGTGGCCTGGGTCTTGTCGATGCTCACTTCTGAGCCTCCGCGTTGGTGCGCGCCGCACGACGGGTCACGGCGTTGTCCGTGGCGCCGGTGATGGCGGAGATGATCTCTTCCTGCGAGGTGGTCTTGACCTCGAACACGCCGTTGTTGCGGCCGAGCCGCAGGACGGCGACCTTGTCGGCGACGGCCTTCACATCGGCCATGTTGTGGCTGATGAGGATGACCGCGAGGCCGCGCTCGCGCAGGCGCTCGACGAGGTCGAGGACCTGGGCGGTCTGCTCGACGCCGAGGGCGGCCGTCGGCTCGTCGAGGATGACCAGCTTGGGCTCGCCGAGCATGGAGCGGGCGATGGCCACGACCTGGCGCTGACCGCCGGAGAGCGAGGCGATCGGGATGCGGACGCTCGGGATGCGGATCGAGAGCTGGTCCAGCAGCTCGCGCGAGCGGCGCTCCATCTCGATCTCGTCCAGGACACCGCGGCGCTTGATCTCACGGCCGAGGAACAGGTTGCCGACGACGTCGATGTTGTCGCACAGGGCGAGGTCCTGGTACACGGTCGCGATCCCCAGGTTCTGGGAGTCGTGCGGCCGGTTGACCGTGACCGGCTTGCCCTCCCACTCGATGACACCGTCATCGATGGGGTGCACACCGGCGATCGTCTTGACAAGGGTGGACTTTCCGGCGCCGTTGTCGCCGACGAGGGCGACGACCTCTCCGGCGTGGACCTCAAGCTCTACGTCGGTGAGCGCCTGGACGGCACCGAATCGCTTGGAGACCCCGCGCAACGCCAGCACGGGCGTAGCGGACACGTGAACCATCTCCTTCGCCGCCCGAGCCTGACCCCGGCGGGAGGTTGAACAAGAAGAGTGAGGGGGTGCGTTCCGTCCGGCGCCCCGCCGTTGTGCTGCGGGGCTGTCGGCGGCAGGGCGCCGGACGCGCTGACACGGGTGCGCGCGATCGATGAGCGCGGTCTCCCGTGCAGGTCGGCGGGGCCGCCGCTGGGGCGGCCCCGGGAGTGCTACTTCAGGCCGATCTTGTCGCAGGCGGCCTTGTACTTGGCCGTGCAGATCTCGGCGACCGTGTAGTAGCCCTGCTTGACGACCGTGTCCTGGATGTTGTCCTTCGTCAGCGAGACGACGGGGACGATGACCGCCGGGATGCCCTTGTCGGTGCCGCTGTCGACGGTGGTCGCGTTCAGCGAGCTGTCCACCTTGCCGGTCTTGGCGATCGAGACGGCCATCTTGGCGACGGTCTCGGCCTCCTGCGGGTACGACTTGAAGACGCTCATGTACTGCTCGCCGGCGACGATGCGCTGCACGCCCGCGAGTTCCGCGTCCTGGCCGGTGACCGGGGGAAGGGTCTTGAGGCCGGCGCCCTTGAGCGCGGTGATGATGCCGCCCGCCATGCCGTCGTTGGCGGAGTAGACGCCGACGATCTTGTCCTTGCCGAGGGCGGAGATGGCGCCCTCCATGTTGGCGTTGGCGTTCTCCGGCTTCCACTCCTTGGTGTCGTACTCCTTGCCGACGTTCACCTTGCCGTCGAGGACGGAGTGGGCGCCCTTCTTGAACTGCGCGGCGTTCGGGTCCGTCACGGAGCCGTTCATCATGACGACCTTGCCCGACTTGGCCTTGGCACCCAGGGCCTTGAGCAGGGCCTCACCCTGCGTCTTGCCGACCTCCTCGTTGTCGAACGAGGTGTAGGCGGCGATCGGGCCCTCGGCGAGGCGGTCGTACGCCACGACCGGGATGCCGGCCTCCTTGGCCTTCTTCACGCCCTGGGCGACGGCCTTGTAGTCGACCGCGTCCAGGATCAGCACGTCGACCTTCTTGGTGATCATCGTGTCGATCTGCTGCGACTGCAGGGTCGCGTCCTGCTTGGCGTTGAGGTACTCGACCTTGCCCTTGCCGTTCGTCAGCGTCGCGATCTGCTTCTCGATGATCGGCTTGTCGAACTTCTCGTAACGAGCCGTCTGGTTCTCCGGCAGCAGCAGGCCGACGGTGATGGCGTCGCCCTTCGAGGCGCTCGGCTTCTGGCTGTCGTCCTTGCCACCGGACTGCTTGGCGCTGCCACAGGCGGCGAGCGAGACGGCCATCGCACCAGCGGCAACGGCAACGGCGGCACGACGCATACGCGTGTTCACTTCACAAACCTCCCTGACGAGGCCGCGTCGTTGCGGCCGAGGTGGCTGGAAGTCAACTCGGCCACACGTGCGACGTCAAGAAGTAAATCCTTAACGAGATGGCAACGGTGCCATCCGTTCTCTAAGTGAAGGCAGGGGACGTCGCGTGCAGCGTGCCGTCCAAAAGGGTCGAATCGCCCATCTCGCTGAGCGCCAGGGCCAGCGCGCCCAGCACCTCGGCCCGGCCGCCCAGGGATCCGGGGAGCACGGACAGTTGGCGCGCGGCGCTGGGGATGGCGTAGCGGCCGACGGACTCCCGGATCGGGCCCAGCACCAGCTCACCGGCCTCGGCGAGGTCGCCGCCGAGGACCACCCGGCTCGGGTTGAGCAGGTTGCAGAGGTTGGCGACGCCGCTGCCGACGTGACGGCCCACGTCGGCGATCACCCGGCGGCAGCCCGGGTCGCCGTCCCGCGCCAGCCGCACGACGCCCTCCATCGTCAGGTCGGTGCCGTGACTGGACTGCAGGAGCGGGAGCACGTACCGCGCGGCCGCGAAGGTCTCCAGGCAGCCGCGGTTGCCGCAGCGGCAGACCGGCCCGGACTCGTCCAGGGTGATGTGCCCGATCTCGCCCGCCGTGCCGCCGGGACCGCGGTAGATCTTCCCGTCGATGACCAGGCCGGCGCCGACACCGCTGGCGACCTTGATGTACGCCAGGTCGCGCACGCCCCGGCCGCTGCCCCACACCAGCTCGCCGAGGGCGCCGAGGTTGGCGTCGTTGTCGACGTGCACGGGCACGCCGATGCGCGAACGCAATTCCTCGGCGGGCCGGGCGCCGGTCCAGCCCGGCAGGATCGCGGTGGAGCCCAGCGTGCCGGACTCGACGTCGATCGGGCCGGGCACGCCGACACCGACGCCGACGATCTTGGAGTGGTCCACGCCGATGGCTGTGAGCAGGCGGCCGACCAGCTCCTCCGCCCGGTCGAAGCCCTGGGTCGAGGAGGCGTCGACGTCCAGCGGCTCGGACTCCTCGGCCAGCACCTGGTGGGCGAGGTTCCCGATCGCGACGCGCAAATGGGTGTGCCCGAAGTCGATGCCGATGACGATGCCGGCGTCGCCGCACAGGGACACGCTGCGGGCCCGGCGGCCGCCCGCGGAGGTGGGCGTGACCTGGACGGTCCCGCCGTCCTTGAGCTCCCGCACGATGTTGGAGACCGTCGCCGCGGACAGCCCCGTGGTCCTCGCGATCTCCGCCTGCGTGAGGGACCCGGCCAGCCGCACGGCGCGTACGACCCGCTCCAGGTTGGCTCGGTGCAGCGACGACTGCGACCCTGGAGTCTCCACGACGACCTCCTGAGCGCGGGGCCGCTTCGGCGAGGCCCCGTCCATGTCCAACTAGTGAACTCTAAGCTGAGCTGTTCGGGTTGCCTCCCGTCAAGAGGTTGAACCCTTTCCGCGTCCTTGGACACACCCCGGAAGCCCCGCGCGGGCACGCCGAAGCCGCCCCCTGCGGCCGGAACGGCGCGGGAACGGCGGCGGGCGCACAGCGGCGCGGAGGGGCGCACGGAGGGCGCTCAAAGACCCGGAAGGCTACTTCAGGGCGCCGGCCGTCAGGCCTTGCACCACTTGGCGCTGGAAGATGATGTAGGCCGCGAGCACCGGCAGCATCGCCATCACCAGGCCCGCGAAGAGGCCGGACCAGTCGCCCTTGTACCCCTGGCTCACGGCCAGCTGCACCAGCCCCTGGGTGAGGACGTGCTTGTCCGGGTCGGTGTTGAGCACCGTGGGCAGCATGTACTGGTTCCACTGCCCCAGGAAGTTGAAGATCCCCACGCTGATCAGGCCGGGCTTGGCCATCGGCAGCATGATCTGGAAGAACGTGCGGGAGTGCGAGGCCCCGTCCACGAACGCGGCCTCCGCCACCGAGGTCGGCAGCGTCCGGAAGAACGCGGTCAGGAAGAACACCGTGAACGGCAGGGAGTAGGCGATGTAGACCAGGATCAGTCCGTGGATCGTGTTCAGCAGTCCCATGTTGTTGACGACGTAGAACAGCGGGACCAGGGCCAGCATGATCGGGAAGCTCATGCCGCCGATGAACAGGAAGTAGAGGAAGCGGTTGCCCGGGAAGTCGAACCGGGCGAGCACGTAGGCCGCCATGGAGCCGAGCACCAGGGTGCCGACGAGCGAGCCCCCCACCACCAGGACGGTGTTGAGGAAGTAGTCGCTCATGTGCGCGTCGCTCCAGGCCCGCGCCCAGTTGTCGAAGTGCAGCCGGTCCGGCAGCGACCAGGGCGAGCCGAAGATGGAGCCGTCGTCCTTGAAGGACGTCATCACCGCCCACACCAGCGGCATCACCACCATGATCGCCCAGAGCACGAGGATGCCGTGCGAGAAGACGTTGAGGACGCCGCCCTCGCGCCGGGGCCGGGCCGGCCGCGCGACCGGGGCGTCGGTCTTGGTGACGGGTACCCCGGACTCGGCCGGTACCGGGGCGGGGGTCTCGGTCGTCTTCATCTGATCAGAACTCCAGCCGCTCGCGCCGGCCCAGCCGCATCACGACGGCCGCGAAGGCCAGCGTGACGACGAGCAGGGCGACGCCGATGGTGGTGGCGTAGGCGGCCTGGCCGTCCCGGAACGCCTTCTGGTACACGTACAGGACCATGACGGTGGTCGAGTAGTCCGGCCCGCCCGGCCCGGTCGTCATGATCTGCACGACCGCGAAGGACTCGGCCCCGAGGGCGAGGATGCCCATGTACACCCAGCCGGACTGCACGGTGTCCCACAGCAGCGGCAGGGTGATCCGGAAGAACGTGGTGAGGCGGCTGGCGCCGTCCAGCAGCGCCGCCTCGTACATCTCCGCCGGGATGGAGGCCATGCCGGCGGAGAAGAGGACGACGAAGAAGCCCACCGTGGACCAGACGAGGACGGCCATCACGCACCACAGGGCGAGGTTCGGGTCGCCCAGCCACAGGGGCTGGACGCCGTCGAGCCCGATGCCCCGCAGCAGCGAGTTGACCGCCCCGCTGTCCGGGTTGTACGCGAAGGCGAACAGCAGGGCGACGATGGCGATGGACAGCACCTGCGGGAAGAAATAGACGATCTTGTAGAACGACGAGCCGCGGACGCCGGAGATCACCGGTCCGCCGCGGCGCCGCCGCCCGCCGACATTGATCATGAAGGCGAAGAACAGCGCCAGGCCGATCGTCACCAGCGGCAGCAGCAGGGCGAAGAGCAGACTGTGCTGCAGCGACTTCCAGAAAATGCCGTCGTCGAGCATCCTCGAGTAGTTGTCGAGACCGACCATCTCGAATTCGGGACTCAGGCCCGTCCAGTCCGTGAACGAGTAGTAGATGGACTGGATGAACGGCCAGACGACGAAAAGCGCGTACAGCCCCAGGGGCACCGCGAGGAACCCCGCGATGAACCGGTACTTGCCGTGCTGCATTACTGCCGACCCCGATCTCTGGGCGGGTGCTGCCGCTGGTGACGGATCCTCACTGGTGCTTGTAGTGCTTGATCGACGAGTCCTTCGCGGCCTCGTCGGCGAAGCCCTGGATCTTCTTGATGGCCTCCGCCGGGGTGATGCGGCCGGCCATCATCTCGCCGAGGCCGGCCACGCCGATCTTCTCCTTCTGCAGCTGCACGTACCAGTCCTGCAGCCGCGGATTCACCACGTTGCCGCCGGCCTTCTCCAGGGCCGCCACTCCGGATTTCAGGCCGGGGGTGAGCTCGATTCCGTCGGTGCCGCCGTTGTACGCGGTCAGCGACTTCACCTTCGAGGTGAAGTTCTTGCTGGACGCCTCGCTGAGCATGATGCGCAGCTGCTCCATGCCGCCCTCGGCGTTCTTCGCCTTGGCCGGGACGACGAACGGCTCGCCGCCGGAGGCCCAGATGGTGCCGAACGGCAGCTTGTCGGAGGCGTCCAGGCCGCTGGGCGCCGAGACGGCGAGGCCGAAGTCCTTCGGGATGACGTTCGCGGACTCGTTCTCCACCCAGGAGCCGTTGGGGAGGAACAGCGCCTTGCCCTTGGCCCAGGCGGTCTGCGACTGGATGTGGTCCAGGCCGGGCGTGCCCTTGAGGATGTAGCCCTTGCGGTAGAGCTCGTAGTAGGCCTCGAGGCAGGCCTTGACCGCCGGGTGCTTCCAGGCGTTCGGCTCCAGGTTGTCGATGGCGTCGAGGACCTCGCGGCCGCCGACCTTGCCGATCATCGGGTAGAGCGAGAAGGGGATGTAGTACGGGTACTTGCCCGCGTACGTCCAGCCCGCCATGCCCTTCTTCTTGGCCTTCTCGCAGACCTTGAGCATCTCGTCCCAGGTCTCGGGGTACTTCTCGTCGAGCGAGTCCAGGGCCTTCTGCGAGTACCAGACGCCGTAGACCGTGTAGGCGTAGTACAGGATCCACACCTTGTCGCCGTCGAACTGGCCCATCTCCACGATGCCCGGGCGCAGCGTGTCGCGGACCTTCTTGCCCGGGTCGTCGTAGGAGGGCGCGTCCAGCAGGGGGGTGAGGTCCGCGAGCTGGTCCTTGCCGACGAGGACGCCCATGTCCATCTGCTCGGCGCCGGAGTTGTCGATGAGGTCCGGCGGGTTGCCCTGGTTGAACCGCGGCTGGAGCGTGGACTGGATCTTCTGGGTCGCGGCGAACTTCACCGTGGCCTGCGGGAAGTTCTTCTTGTAGATCTCGACGGCGTCCTCGGCGTACTCCTTGCCGAATCCGCCGTCGAACAGGACGAACTCCATCCGGGCGCTGTCGTTCACGCCCAGCGGGTTCTTCGCGGTCTTCTTTCCCGTCTTGGCCTTGCCCTGCTTGTCGCCGCCGCCGCTGGCGCACGCCGACAGCAGGCCCATGGCGGGTACGGAGACCAGACCGAGCGCCGCGGAGCGCTTGATCAGATCGCGACGGCCGACGCCTGCCGGACCGTGGTTCTCGGCGGAAGTGGATCCCATGCTCAAGTCCTCGCCTTCTCCAGGACTCAGGCGGTGAACCGGATCCTCCCCGGCACCGCGGTCAGGTGAAGCTGGGTCGTGCAGGAAGTACTTCGTGCGTCATGTCCCGGGATCGGCCGAAAAGCAAGGAGGCCGGCGCGTGTTGCCCGTCGAACCACCCTTTCCGCTCCCCCGGTGTCCGCTGGGCGACCAGTTGGAGGGCTATGCGGACGCCGACAGGTATAGTCCACTTCCGGCCGACGGAGCAAGATCGAATGCAAGGTTCGCCGATGGTCTTTTCCGAGTTGAGACCTCGCGGAAATACGGGCCGTCCACGCGTTCCCCGACGGATGATTCCGCGGCTTTGCGCCGGAATATCCCCCACAACACCCTTGACATCCCAGGCCACTTGACCCCTACTGGTCGTGCGCACAGAGGTGACAACGTTGTCCGGCGCTCGCTCGCGAGCCGTGGGGGCGGCCTCGTGCCGGGCGTGCGACCACGTGGGAGCCCGTGGGGCCCCGCAGGCGCTCCCTCGGCGCGGGGCCGGGCACCCCCGCAGGCGGACGGGCCACAGACAGGGAGGGGTGCCTTCGTATGCATCGCAGAGCACGGCACAGATGGGGTCCGGCGGTCGTCGTCACGGCCGCCTTCGTCATGGCCGCCGGATCCCAGGGGGCCGCGGTCGCCCTGCCCGGCAGGGCCCCGGCCACGGAGTTCGCATCCTCGTTCGAGGCGGACGACCCGGCGCCGGACTGGCTGAACACCGTCGACACCGCGCCGGACGGCAGCAAGCGGGCGTCGGGTGTGGACGGCGGCTATAGCTCGGGCGTTCCGGGGAATGTGAACGACCACGTCACCGAGGTCCGGGCCGACAGCGAGAACGCGGGCTCGGGAGAGGTGGCGCAGAACCTCGCCGACGGCGAGTCCGCCACCAAGTGGCTGACGTTCCGCCCCACCGGCTGGGTCGAGTTCGACCTCGACAAGCCGGTGCGGATCACGCAGTACGCCCTCACCTCGGCCAACGACTACGCCGAGCGGGACCCCAGGGACTGGACCCTGAAGGGCTCCGCCGACGGCAAGGACTGGAAGACGCTCGACACCCGCTCCGGGGAGGCGTTCTCCGCGCGGTTGCAGACGAGGACGTTCACCCTCGCCGAGCCGGCCGAGTACCAGCACTTCCGGCTGGAGGTGACGAAGAACAACGGCGCCTCCGGCATCCTCCAGCTCGCCGACGTCCAGTTCTCCACCGGCGGCGGCGACGGGCCCGTCCCGCAGGACATGCTGACGCTCGTCGACCGCGGCCCGGCCGGCTCGCCGACCGCGAAGGCCGGGGCCGGCTTCACCGGGACCAGGGCCCTGCGCTACGTCGGACGGCACACGGCGACCGGGCCGGCGCACTCCTACAACAAGGTCTTCGACGTCGACGTCAGGGTGGCCCGCGACACCCGCCTGTCGTACCGCGTCTTCCCGTCGATGGCGGACGGCGACCACGACTACGACGCCACGAACGTCGCCGTCGACCTGGCCTTCACCGACGGCACGTACCTCAGCGACCTGGGCGCCACCGACGCCCACGGCTTCGCGCTGACCCCCCGGGGCCAGGGCGCGGCGAAGACGCTGTACGCGAACCAGTGGAACAACGTGGAGGCGTCGATCGGCACGGTGGCCGCCGGCAAGACGGTCGACCGCGTCCTCCTCGCCTACGACTCCCCCACCGGCCCGGCCAGGTTCCGCGGCTGGCTGGACGACGTGACGATCCGTCCGGTCGCCCCCGAGAAGCGCAAGGCGCACCTGTCGGACTACGCGCTGACCACCCGCGGCACCAACTCCAGCGGCAGCTTCTCGCGCGGCAACAACTTCCCGGCGACGGCCGTCCCGCACGGCTTCAACTTCTGGACGCCGGTGACGAACGCCTCCTCGCTGAGCTGGCTGTACGAGTACGCGCGTGCGAACAACACCGCCAACCTGCCGACGATCCAGGCGTTCGCCGCCAGTCACGAACCGAGCCCGTGGATGGGCGACCGGCAGACGTTCCAGGTGATGCCGTCCGCCGCGTCCGGCACCCCGGACACCGGCCGCACGGCCCGGGCGCTCGCCTTCCGGCACGAGAACGAGACCGCACGCCCGTACTACTACGGGGTGCGGTTCGAGAACGGGCTGAAGGCGGAGATGGCGCCGACCGACCACGCGGCGGCGCTGCGCTTCACCTACCCGGGTGACGACGCCGGCGTCGTCTTCGACAACGTCACCGACCAGGCGGGCCTGACCCTGGACAAGGAGCACGGAACGGTCACCGGCTACTCGGACGTGAAGTCCGGGCTGTCGACCGGCGCGACCCGGCTCTTCGTCTACGGCGTGTTCGACAAGCCGGTGACGGACGGCTCCTCCAGCGGCGTCAAGGGCCACCTGCGCTTCGCCGCGGGCGCCGACCGCACCGTCACGCTGCGCCTGGCCACCTCGCTGATCAGTGTCGACCAGGCCAGGGACAACCTGCGCCAGGAGATACCGGAGGGCACCTCCTTCGACACGGTCAAGAAGCGCGCCCAGCGGGCCTGGGACGGCATCCTCGGCAAGGTCGAGGTCCAGGGCGCGACCCCGGACCAGCTGACGACGCTGTACTCCAGCCTGTACCGGCTGTACCTGTACCCGAACTCCGGCTTCGAGAAGGCCGGCGGGACCTACCGCTACGCCTCCCCCTTCTCGCCGGCGACCGGCGCGGACACCCCGACGCACACCGGCGCGAGGATCGTCGACGGCAAGGTGTACGTGAACAACGGCTTCTGGGACACCTACCGGACCACCTGGCCCGCGTACTCCTTCCTGACGCCGGGCCAGGCGGGCGAGATGGTCGACGGGTTCGTCCAGCAGTACAAGGACGGCGGCTGGACCTCGCGCTGGTCCTCCCCCGGCTACGCGGACCTGATGACGGGCACGTCCTCGGACGTCGCCTTCGCCGACGCCTACGTCAAGGGCGTCCGCTTCGACGCGAAGGCGGCCTACGACGCGGCCCTGAAGAACGCCACGGTGGTGCCCCCGGCCTCCGGTGTGGGCCGCAAGGGCATGAGCACCTCCCCCTTCCTCGGCTACACGAGCACCGACACGCACGAGGGCCTGTCGTGGGCGATGGAGGGCTACGTCAACGACTACGGCATCGCGCGGATGGGCGAGGACCTGTACCGCAGGACCGGGCAGAAGCACTACCTGGACGAGTCGCGGTACTTCCGCAACCGCGCCCAGGACTACGTGAAGCTGTTCGACTCGAAGGCGGGCTTCTTCCAGGGCCGCGACGCCGACGGCGACTGGCGGGTGGACTCCGCCGAGTACGACCCGCGCGTGTGGGGCTACGACTACACCGAGACCAACGGCTGGGGCTACGCCTTCACCGCCCCGCAGGACAGCCGGGGCCTGGCGAACCTCTACGGCGGCCGCAAGGGCCTGGCGGACAAGCTGGACGAGTACTTCGCCACCCCGGAGACCGCCTCCTCCGAGTTCACCGGCTCCTACGGCGGGGTCATCCACGAGATGACGGAGGCGCGGGACGTGCGGATGGGCCAGTACGGCCACTCCAACCAGGTCGCGCACCACGTGCTCTACATGTACGACGCGGCCGGGCAGCCCTGGAAGGCGCAGGAGAAGGTCCGTGAGGCGCTGTCCCGGCTCTACGTCGGCAGCGAGATCGGGCAGGGCTACCACGGCGACGAGGACAACGGCGAGCAGTCGGCCTGGTACCTGTTCTCCGCGCTCGGCTTCTACCCGCTGGTGATGGGCAGCGGCGAGTACGCCATCGGCTCCCCGCTGTTCAGCAAGGCCACCGTGCACCTGGACAACGGGCGGGACCTGGTGGTCGACGCGCCGCGCAACAGCCGCAAGAACATCTACGTGCAGGGCGTGAAGGTCGACGGCCACGCCTGGACGTCGACGTCCCTGCCGCACTCGCTGCTGTCCAAGGGCGGCGTCGTCCAGTTCGACATGGGCCCGCGGCCGTCGTCGTGGGGCACCGGCAAGAACGCGGCGCCGGTGTCGATCACGACCGGCGACGAGGTCCCGGCGCCGCGGGCGGACGTGCTGAAGGGTGACGGCGCCCTGTTCGACGACACGTCGGCGACGAGCGCGACGGTGACGGCGGTGGACCTGCCGGCCGCCCGGGGCGCCAAGGCGGTCCAGTACACGCTGACGTCGTCGGCGGACCGCGCGAAGGCGCCCACCGGCTGGACGCTCCAGGCGTCCGCCGACGGCACCACGTGGAAGACGGTCGACCGGCGCTCCGGCGAGTCCTTCGCCTGGGCCAGGCAGACCAGGCCGTTCACCCTCGCCGCCCCGGGGGCGTACCAGAAGTACCGCCTGGTCCTCGACGGCGAGGCGACGCTGGCGGAGGTGGAGTTGCTGGGCTGACGCGCACCGGCAGGAGTGAGGGGGCGGGCCCGCCGGGCCCGCCCCCTTCGCCGTGCCGCCTCGGCCGGTGGCGGCGCCGGGCCGCCCGTCGGACGCGCCGGACGCGCCGGGCCGCCCGTCGGACGCGCCGGACGCGCCGGGCCGCCCGTCGGACGCGCCGGCACCACCCCGCCGTCCCGGGCAGTCGTCGTCCCGCGGCGGCGTGGCGTCGCGGGGCGCGGACCGGCGGTGGTGAGGATGGCCTGCGTCGGGTCACCGGTGGCGGGCACCCGGTCGGTGGCCGCGGCCGGCGCCCCGTGCGCCCGCCACCGAGGCGGCAAACGCACGGGGCCGGCGGCGGGTCGCGGCCGCCTCGGCGGTCGTATGGGTCCCTGGACGGCGAGGTGGCGGGGAGACGGACATGACGGTCAACCGGATCGGCCTGGTCGTGCACGGCGGGCGCGCGGAGGCCGCGGAGGCCGCGGACACCGTCCGGACCTGGTGCGCCGAACAGGACGTGCCGTGCACGGACATCGACGTGTGGCACGGCGCCGGGCGGCGCAGTGCCCGGGACGAGGTCGCGGCGGCCGGCAACCCCGACCTCATCGTCACCCTGGGCGGCGACGGCACCTTCCTGCGGGGCGCCCGGCTCGCGGCCGCCATCGACGCCCTCGTCCTCGGTGTCGACCTGGGCCGGGTGGGCTTCCTGACGGAGGTGCCCGTGACGGGGGTGCGCGCGGCGCTGGACGCCGTGCACGAGGGCGGGCTGGAGGTCGAGGAGCGCATGCTGCTCACCATGCGCTCCTCACGCCGTCTGGAGGTGCCCTCGGACATGGAGACCCTCATGCGCTACGGCCGCGGCCCGCTGCTGCCGGCTCCGCGTGTGCGCGCCGACTGCGAGGCCGGTGGCGAGTGGGGCGTCGCCCTGGACGTGGCCGCCCTGAACGACGTGGTGCTGGAGAAGCTCTCCCGGGACCGGCAGGTGTCGGTCGGCGTCTACCTCGCCGGCCGCCTGCTGGCGTCCTACTCCGCGGACGCGCTCATGGTGGCCACGCCCACCGGCTCCACCGCCTACAGCTTCGCCGCCGGCGGCCCCGTCGTCTCACCGCGGGCGGAGGGTCTCGTCTTCACCCCGGTGGCACCGCACATGGCGTTCAACCGCTCGGTCGTCGCGGCCCCGGACGAACCCATCGGGTTCCGGGTGCTGGAACGCTCCGGCCGGGCCGCCGTCAGCATCGACGGCCAGGTGCGCGGCGTCCTCGACCCCGGGGACTGGATCGGCGTGTACGCGGCGCCCCGCAGGCTGCGCGCGGTGCGTCTGGGGCCCATGGACTTCTACGGCCGGCTGCGCGAGCGCATGAACCTCACCGACGCCCCGGCCGCGGTCGCCGACGGCACGCCCGCTCCGCTGTGGCCGGTGACGACCCCGCCGCCGGGCGACCTGGCCCATCTGGCCATGCCCACCCGGCCCACCGGACCGGCGCCTTCGGAGTGACGTACCGGCGGGAGCGGGGCGGGAGCGGCCCGCGGCGGGGCCGCCGATCCTGTTCCCGCCATGGAACGGCGAAGGGCCGCGCCCCCGTCGCCGGGGACGCGGCCCTCTCCCGCGCCGTGCCCTTCGCGCCTACTTGCGGATCAGGCTGCGCAGCACGTACTGCATGATGCCGCCGTTGCGGTAGTAGTCGGCCTCACCGGGGGTGTCGATGCGGACGACCGCGTCGAACTCCACACCGGTGTCGGTGCTGACCTTGACCGTGCGGGGCGTGGTGCCCTCGTTGAGCTCGGTGACGCCGGAGATGGAGAAGGTCTCCTCGCCGGTCAGGCCGAGCGACTCGGCGTTCTGGCCCTCCGGGAACTGCAGCGGCAGGACGCCCATGCCGATGAGGTTCGAGCGGTGGATGCGCTCGTAGGACTCGGCGACGACGGCCTTGACGCCGAGCAGCGCGGTGCCCTTCGCGGCCCAGTCGCGGGACGAGCCGGAGCCGTACTCCTTGCCGGCCAGGACGACCAGCGGGATGCCGGCGGCCTGGTAGTTCTGCGACGCGTCGTAGATGAAGGAGACCGGGCCGCCCTCCTGCGTGAAGTCCCGCGTGTAGCCGCCCTCGGTGCCCGGCGCGATCTGGTTGCGCAGGCGGATGTTGGCGAACGTACCGCGGATCATCACCTCGTGGTTGCCGCGGCGGGAACCGTAGGAGTTGAAGTCGCGGCGCTCGACGCCGTGCTCGGTGAGGTACTGGCCCGCCGGGGTGTCGGCCTTGATGGCACCGGCCGGGGAGATGTGGTCGGTGGTGACCGAGTCGCCGAGCTTGGCGAGCACCCGGGCGCCGGCGATGTCCTCGACCGGGGCCGGGTCCGTCGTCATGCCCTCGAAGTACGGGGGCTTGCGGACGTAGGTGGACTCGGGGTCCCACTCGAAGGTGTCGCCGGTCGGGATCGGCAGCGACTGCCACTGGGCGTCGCCGGCGAACACGTCCTGGTAGGAGGTGGAGAACATGTCCTGGCCGATCGCGGAGGCGACGACCTCGTTGACCTCCTGCTCGGAGGGCCAGATGTCCTGCAGGTAGACCGGCTTGCCCTCGGTGTCGGTGCCGATCGGGTCCTTGGTGATGTCCACCTTCATGGAACCGGCGATGGCGTAGGCGACGACCAGCGGCGGGGACGCCAGGTAGTTCATCTTGACGTCGGGGTTGATCCGGCCCTCGAAGTTGCGGTTGCCGGACAGCACGGAGACGACGGCGAGGTCGTTGTCGTTGACGGCCTTGGAGACCTCCTCCGGCAGCGGGCCGGAGTTGCCGATGCAGGTGGTGCAGCCGTAGCCGACCAGGTTGAAGCCCAGCTTGTCCAGGTACGGGGTCAGGCCGGCCCGGTCGTAGTAGTCCATGACGACCTTGGAGCCCGGGGCGAGGGTGGTCTTGACCCATGGCTTGCGGGTCAGGCCCTTCTCCACGGCCTTCTTCGCCACCAGGGCGGCGCCGACCATGACGTACGGGTTGGAGGTGTTGGTGCAGGAGGTGATGGCCGCGACGGTGACGGCGCCGTGGTCCAGCTCGTACTGCGAGCCGTCGGGGGCGGTGACGGTCACCGGGTCGGACGGGCCGGGGCCGGCGACGACGGCGGAGTGGCGCGGGGCGCCGGCGCCGTTCTCCTGGCGGCCGTAGGCGGGAGCGTCACTGGCCGGGAAGGACTCGGCGGACGCCTCGTCGACCGGGGAGGCCACGCCCGCCGGCTGCTCCTGCTGCGGGACGCCCGGCTCGCGGTCGTCGCCGCCGGTCAGGCCGGCCTGGACGTAGTTCAGCACGTCGCTGTTGAACTGCTCGGCGGCCCGGGCGAGGACGATGCGGTCCTGCGGGCGCTTCGGGCCGGCGATGGACGGGACGACCGTGGACAGGTCCAGCTCGAGCTTCTCGGAGAAGTCCGGCTCGGCGGCCGGGTCGAGCCAGAGGCCCTGCTCCTTGGCGTAGGCCTCGACCAGCGCGACCTGCTGCTCGCTGCGGCCGGTCAGGCGCAGGTAGTTCAGGGTCTCGTCGTCGATCGGGAAGATCGCGGCGGTGGAGCCGAACTCCGGCGACATGTTGCCGATGGTGGCGCGGTTGGCCAGCGAGGTGGCGGCGACGCCCTCGCCGTAGAACTCGACGAACTTGCCGACGACGCCGTGCTCGCGGAGCATCTCGGTGATGGTCAGCACCAGGTCGGTGGCGGTGGTGCCGGCGGGCAGCTCGCCGGTGAGCTTGAAGCCGACGACGCGCGGGATGAGCATGGAGACCGGCTGGCCGAGCATGGCGGCCTCGGCCTCGATGCCGCCGACGCCCCAGCCGAGGACGCCCAGGCCGTTGACCATCGTGGTGTGCGAGTCGGTGCCGACCAGGGTGTCGGGGTACGCCTTGCCGTCGCGGACCATGACGACGCGGGCCAGGTGCTCGATGTTCACCTGGTGGACGATGCCGGTGCCGGGCGGGACGACCTTGAACTCGTCGAAGGCGGTCTGGCCCCAGCGCAGGAACTGGTAGCGCTCCCGGTTGCGGCCGTACTCCAGCTCGACGTTCTGCTTGAAGGCGTCGTGGGTGCCGAACTTGTCGGCGATGACGGAGTGGTCGATCACGAGCTCGGCCGGGGCGAGCGGGTTGATCTTCGCCGGGTCGCCGCCGAGCTCCTTGACGGCCTCGCGCATGGTGGCGAGGTCGACGACGCAGGGCACGCCGGTGAAGTCCTGCATGATCACGCGGGCCGGCGTGAACTGGATCTCCTGCGAGGGCTGGGCCTGGGAGTCCCAGCCGCCGAGCGCGCGGATGTGGTCGGCGGTGATGTTCGCGCCGTCCTCGGTGCGGAGCAGGTTCTCCAGCAGGACCTTCAGGCTGTAAGGCAGTCGGGCCGAGCCCTCGACCTTGTCAAGCCGGAAGATCTCGTACGACTCGTCGCCCACCTGCAGCGTGCTGCGGGCGTCGAAGCTGTTCGCCGACACGACAGTCTCCTTCATTGATGTGCGCGTACCACCGCAACCCTGCCGCCAGGACGGATCGGCCGATCCGCTGAGGTAAGGCTAAGTTAGGTCACCCTTATTAGGGTCGGCCGCTGCGGGGCGCCTCGGCAGATATCTCGATGTCGAGATAACTCTAGTACATGGGGGCCGAATGGTCATGCCCCACCCTGGCGGGCCGGCCGGCGGCCCGGTGGGGCGAGGCCCTGGCGGGCCGGCCGGCCCGTGACCGCCCGGCTGCCCGGTGGGGCGGCGGTTCGCGCCGGGACGGCGGAGGCGGCGGCACGGGCCGTGACGGCCGGGGTGCGCGCGTCAGTCATGACGGCGGGGTACGCACACACGTCATGACGGCCGGGTGCGCACACACGTCATGACGGCCGGGTGCGCTCGTGCGCCACGACGGCCGGGGTGCGCTCGTGCGGTGGGTCGAGTCACCCGATCGGCCCAACGGCTCGCCGGCCACGGCATCGGTCACCGCCGGGGAGCGGCCGGAGAGTTCGCCCATCAGGACGCCAAGTCGGGGTATCCGGAAGGAAACGAGAGGGCCCGAGAGGCCCGGACGAGCGAAGGAGGCACGGCATGCCGCTCACGTTCCGCAAGAGCTTCCGCATCCTTCCGGGGGTGCGGCTGAACATCAACAAGCGCTCCTGGTCCATCACCACCGGCGGGAAGAACGGCCCCCGGCACACTCACAGCAGCACGGGACGTCGTACGACATCGATGGATCTGCCCGGACCTTTCGGGTGGCGCCGCACTCACAGCGCCAAACGCCACTGACGCCCTGTCACCCGAATGGACCCCCCAGGAGGTGCCATCTCATATGTGAGATAGCCTCAGCCTCATGGCAGACGACTACCTCGTACGCATCGGCAGGCTCATCCGTGACGCCCGGCAGCACCGGGGCTGGACACAGGCGCAGCTCGCCGAAGCACTCGGCACCAGTCAGAGCGCCGTCAACCGCATCGAGCGCGGAAACCAGAACATCAGCCTTGAGATGATCGCCCGGATCGGCGAAGCACTGGACAGCGAGATCGTGTCCCTCGGCTACGCCGGTCCGATGCATCTGCGCGTGGTCGGCGGCCGCCGGCTGTCCGGCGCCATCGACGTCAAGACCAGCAAGAACGCCTGCGTGGCCCTGCTGTGCGCCTCGCTGCTCAACAAGGGGCGCACGGTGCTGCGCCGGGTCGCCCGGATCGAGGAGGTCTACCGGCTCCTGGAGGTGCTGAACTCGATCGGCGTCCGCACCCGCTGGATCAACGACGGCACCGACCTGGAGATCGTGCCCCCGGCCGGCCTCGACCTGGACGCCATCGACGCCGACGCCGCCGTCCGCACCCGCTCCATCATCATGTTCCTCGGGCCGCTGCTGCACCGCCTGGACCGCTTCAAGCTGCCGTACGCGGGCGGCTGCGACCTGGGGACGCGGACGATCGAGCCGCACATGATCGCGCTGCGCCGGTTCGGCCTGGAGGTGGCGGCCACCGAGGGCCAGTACCACGCCCAGGTGGACCGCTCCGTCCGCCCCGCCCGCCCGATCGTGCTGACCGAGCGCGGCGACACCGTGACCGAGAACGCGCTGCTGGCGGCCGCCCGCCACGACGGCGTCACCGTCATCCGCAACGCCTCCTCCAACTACATGGTCCAGGACCTGTGCTTCTTCCTGGAGGCGCTGGGCGTGCGGGTCGAGGGCATCGGCACCACCACCCTCACCGTGCACGGCGTGCCGGACATCGACGTGGACGTCGACTACTCGCCGTCCGAGGACCCGGTCGAGGCGATGAGCCTGCTGGCCGCCGCCGTCGTCACCGAGTCGGAGCTGACGGTGCGCCGGGTGCCCATCGAGTTCCTGGAGATCGAGCTGGCGGTCCTGGAGGAGATGGGCCTCGACCACGACCGCGGCGCCGAGTACTTCGCGGACAACGGCCGCACCCGGCTGGTGGATCTCACCGTCCGGCCCTCCAAGCTGGAGGCGCCGATCGACAAGATCCACCCGATGCCGTTCCCCGGCCTGAACATCGACAACGTCCCCTTCTTCGCGGCCATCGCGGCCTCCGCGCAGGGCAAGACGCTCATCCACGACTGGGTCTACGACAACCGCGCGATCTACCTGACGGACCTCAACCGCCTCGGCGGCCGCCTGCAGTTGCTCGACCCGCACCGGGTGCTGGTCGAGGGCCCGACCCGCTGGCGCGCCGCCGAGATGATGTGCCCGCCGGCGCTGCGCCCCGCCGTGGTCGTCCTGCTGGCGATGATGGCCGCGGAGGGCACGTCGGTGCTGCGCAACGTCTACGTCATCAACCGCGGTTACGAGGACCTGGCCGAGCGCCTCAACTCGGTCGGGGCCCAGATCGAGACGTTCCGGGACATCTGACCGTTCTTAGGGAAAGGTGCCACCATGTCCCTGGTCACCTGCACAGATGTGCGGCGAGCCGGGACGTGGCGGCGCTTCCGGGAAGCCTGACGGGACTTTCGGCCGGGGCTCGAAGGCTCCCGGCGCCACGCATTCCACACGTTGCGCCACCGAGAAGAGACACAGGGCCGGGTCGAAGCGGCTGACGGCACCGATCAGGCATTTCAGCGGACTGCGGTGCGCCGAGGATTGGGCGGATTGGCTCAGATGCCGTTGCCGCTGTTCAACCGGGCGTGACTGGCCGGTGGTTGCCGGTGGGGAAGGAACTCCGTGTCGTTGGCAGAGGGACGGGGCTGCACGACAGGAAGGGCGGCAGAGATCGCCGGCATCGGAGGCCGCGTCCCAGGCCGGCGGGAGAGGGGATGAGGGCGGAGGCGTCTGCGCTGGACTGCCCCGGCAGATCAGGGGCATGTGCTGAGCGGGAACCAAGATGCCGCGCGGAGGTATCGGGCCGAGTCGACACCTGGGGAAAAGGGGAGGGCAGTTGCCTGTCCGGATCGCTTGTGGCTCAGTGCTCGTCGCCCTTGTGCTGTCCTTCGTCTTCGTTCCGGCGTCCGCCGCCGGCGACGGAGCGGGGGCCGACCGCTCCTGTGGCGGTCTGCGGTTGACGAGCTCACTGCCCGCGCCGCCAGCGGGCATGGCCGTGCAGCAGGAGGTCTCGATCGGCGCCGACTGCAGGCCACGACCTGGTGAGGTGCGGCTGATGCCGCTCGGCCGGGCCGAGGGAACCGCCGCAGGGGCTCGGACCGAAGACACCGAGAGCGGCGCACACCGGCTCTCCAGCTGGAACGAAATGTACGACTGCTGCAACATCCGTATGACCGGCCTGTACGTGACGTCGCACTGGACCACCGGCGGCGGCCGTGTCGTGAGCGCGACCACCGACGCCACCCAACAGTGGAACCGGGAGCCGTGGGACGCGGGCTGGTCGCGGAAGTCGGCCACCGAGGGCGTCGACTGTGCCACTGACTGCCCCGCCTCCCGCAGCGAGGCACACGCGGACTTCACCTACCGGGGCATCTTCGACGCGACCGGGACCTGGTACGCCAACACCCACCACTCGTACGTCGACATCACGGCCGAAGGCACCGCGTCCTGCCACTTCGAGGTGGATCTGCGTCACACCTTCGTCGGCTGGAACTGGCGGCGCGGCTGCGCCTGACGGTTCCCGAGGGCCGCGCGGCCGGTGACGTAGTTGGCGGCGCACGTTCCCCGGTTTGATCTCGCGGTGGACCAACTGGTGCGCATGAGCCACGGCCGGCCCGGCCAGCACCTGCGAGGCAAGATCGGGAGCCTGCGTGGGTGGTGCGTGCCGTCCTCAACTCCGGCCGCCCCCTGTTCCGCGAGGTCCGATACCTGCTGGCGGAGGAGCCCGAACTCCACGACACCGCTCTCTACCACTCCGTACTGGCCGCCATCACCGCCGGCAACGCCTCCCGCGGCGGCATCGCGGACTACCTGGGCCGCAAGTCGACCAGCAGCCAGTGGCGCAGGGCGTGCTGCCAGACCGTACCGCCCGGCCGACCGGTACCGCCCGCCCGGGCCGGACCGCTGCGGGCCGGGCCGGACCCGTTCGGGCCGGGCCGGACCGCTGCGGGCCGGGCCGGACCGATGCGGGCCGGCCCGGACCGCTGCGGGCCGATCCGGACCGGGCTGCCAGGTCACGCCTGGGCGACCGCCCCGTCGGTGGAGGCGCCGGAGGCGATGCCGTACGCGGGCTCGGGCACCGTCTCCGGGGACAGCAGCACGGAGCGGCGGCCGTCCACGCCGACCGGGACGTCGCCGTCGAGGGTGACGCGGCGCAGGGTGCGCTCGTGGTCGTCGGAGTCGTCCACGCCGTAGTGCTGGGTGGCGCGGTTGTCCCAGACGGCCACGTCGCCCGCGCGCCACTGCCAGCGCACCGTGTTCTCGGGGCGCTCGACGTGGGACTGGAGCACACCGATCAGCGCGCGGGAGTCGGGGCCGCCGAAGCCGGTGAGCCGCTGCAGGAAGTTGCCGAGGACCAGGGTGCGCTCCCCCGTCTCGGGGTGGACGCGCACCACCGGGTGCTCGGTGCGGAAGGTGGTCGAGGTGAACACTTCCCGGTGCTGCCTCAGCGCCTCGGACGGGGCGTCGGGGCGCACGGCCGCGTAGTCGTAGTCGTTGGTGTGGACACCGCGGAGGCTGTCGGCCAGCACCCGCAGGGGCTCGGGCAGCTCGGCGTACGCGGCGGCGGTGTTGGACCACAGGGTGTTGCCGCCGTACGGCGGGACCACCTCGGCGCGCAGGATCGAGAAGGCCGGGTAGGCGGGGACGAAGGTGACGTCGGTGTGCCACTGGTTGGCCCGGCCGCCGTGTTCGTTGTCGATGCCGAGGGCGTAGCGGCCGTCGACGGAGGGCACGGTCGGATGGGCGACCGGGGTGCCCAGGAGGCGGGCGAACGCCTCGTGGCTTCCGGCATCGAGGTGGTGCTGGTCGCGGAAGAAGACGACCTTGTGTTCGAGGATCGCGGCGCGGATCGCGGTCACGGTCGTCTCGTCCAGGTCGCCGCCGAGGCGGACGCCGGAGATCTCGGCACCGAGGCGGCCCCCGATCCTGGTGACGGTCAGGGCGGCGGCCGCCCCTGCGGTCTCCGGGGCGGGCGGGGCGGACGGGGCGGGCACGGTGGAGGTCATGGAACGGTCCCTTCGACGCGGGTGGGCTGGTGGTCTGGTCGATCGGAAGGATGTCGGCGCGGCGCGGATGAGGAGGCGTCGCGGCCGATCGGGGTGCGGTGGCGTGAGCCCCGGGCGGGAGGGCTGCCAGCGAGGGTGGGAGCCCGGGGAGTGAGAGCCCGGGGGCGGGTGCTCAGGGAGCCGAGGCTCGCCGTCGCGCGGGCTCAGGACGTGATGGGCAGGGAGTGCCCCCGGCCGCCGGGCGGGTCCAGCGGCGGGCCGACGGCCAGCCGGGCGCCCGGGGTGCGTCCGTGCCCCCAGCCGATCCGGCGGCGGTAGCTGCCGAGCAGTCCGGCCCGCGCCAGGCCCTCCTCGTCGGTGACGGTGGCGTCCCCGGCCGGGGCCGGGCGGGTCTGCGGGGCGACGTAGAGGGCGTCCGCGGGGCAGTTCGCCTCGCACTGGAAGCAGGTCTGGCAGTCGGAGTGGCGGGCCAGGACCGGGACGCCGTCCGCGCCCCGGTCGAAGACGTTGGTCGGGCAGACCTCGATGCACTTGTCGCAGGCGATGCAGCGCTCGGCGGAGACGAGTTCGATCACGACGCGGCCTCCAGCGGTGCGGCCACCGGCTCGGGCCGGGTCCACACCTCGTCGAGCCCGCCGCTGACCACGCGGTGGCGCTGCGCCGGGTCCTGGCCGGGGAAGTCCAGGCGCCGCGCCATGCCGCGGCTCTCGGTGCGGGCGAGCGCCGAGGCGTACATCCAGCGGGCGTGCGCGGTCATCGCCGCCGCCTCGCGGGCCCGTACGGCGTCGGGGCCCGTGGCGTGCAGCGTGGCGCGGGCCTCGCGCCAGGTGGCGTCGAGCGCGGCGAGGGAGGCGGTGAGGACGGTGCCGTGGCGCAGGTAGTTCTTGTCGTACGGCAGCACCTCGGCCTGCACGGCCGCGGTCACCTCCCGGTGGGCGCCGGGCCGTCCGGGCCTGCCGGTGGGGCGGAGTCCGGCCCCGCCCGCCGGCAGCAGGCTCCGGGTCGCGGCGCGGAAGCCGAGGGAGAGCGCGTGGCGGGCCGCCCCCTTGCCCGCCCAGGTGCCCGAGGAGATGGCCCAGGCCGCGTTGTGGCTGCCGCCCCCGGTGAAGCCGCCGCAGATCAGCTCGCGGGTGGCGGCGTCGCCGGCCGCGTACAGACCGGGCACGGTGGTGGCGCAGTCGTCGCCGGTGACGCGGATGCCGCCGGTGCCCCGCACGGTGCCCTCCGCGAGCAGCGTGACGGCGAACCGCTCGGTGAACGGGTCGATGCCGAGCCGGTCGAAGGGGAGGAAGAAGTTGGGCTGGGCCAGCCGCATCGCGCCCCGGGCGGACTCGTCGGCCCGATCGAGACGGCAGTACACCTTCTCGTGCAGCAGGGCGCGGGCGATCACGGACCGGCCGCCCTGGCTCGCGGCGCCCTCCAGGACGGTGCCGTCCTCGTGGAAGAAGGTCGCGAACGCGTAGAAGGCCGTCTTGGTGACCGAGGTGCCCTCGGGTGCGATGCCGTAGGCGTTGGAGAACTCCATCCCGGACAGCTCCGCGCCCGTCTCGGCGGCGAGCAGGGCGCCGTCGCCGGTGTCGACGTTGCAGCCGAGCGCGCCGCTGAGGAACGCGCAGCCTCCCGTGGCCAGGACGACGGCGCCCGCCCGCACGCGATAGGGCTCCCCCGCCTGCCGGCGGTACCCGGCCGCTCCGGCGACCGCCCCGGACGGGTCGGTGAGCAGTTCGGTGACCGGGCTGTGGTCGAGGACGCGCACGCCGGCGCGCTGGACGCGGACGCGCATCCGGCGCATGTACTCGGGCCCCTGGAGGCCGTTCCTGAGCTGCGTTCCGTCCGGGCCCGTCGGGAAGGGGTAACGGCCGGCCGCGGCCAGCTCGTTGACGCCCGCGTACGTCTGCTCCAGGACCCGGCGCTTCCAGCGCCGGTCGTCCAGGCGCCCGCCCAGCTCCTCGCGGCTCGCCATGGCCGCCTCGCGGGCGGCCGGGTCCGGCGGCACGTACCAGACGCCGGTGCCGGCCGACGCGGTCGCGCCGCTGGTGCCGCAGTGGCCCTTGTCGGCGAGGACGACCTCCGCGCCGGCCTGGGCGGCCTTGAGGGCGGCCCAGGTCGCCGCCGGGCCGCCGCCGACCACGAGGACGTCGGTCGTCAGGTCGAGCCCCTTCACGCGGCTCCTCCCCGGCCTGCGGCGAACCGGTTCGCGGGGCGGGGCAGGCCGTAGTGCTCGCGCAGGGTGCGCCCCGTGTACTCGGTGCGGAACAGGCCGCGGTCCTGGAGGATCGGCACGACGTGGTCGACGAAGTCCTCCAGTCCGCCGGGCAGGTACGGCGGCATGACGTTGAAGCCGTCGGCCGCGCCCTGGGTGAACCATTCCTGGAGCTGGTCGGCGACCTGCTCGGGGGTGCCCGCGAAGACGCGGTGCCCGCGGCCGCCGCCGAGCCGGGCGATCAGCTCGCGCAGGGTCAGTCCGTCGCGGCGGGCGAGTTCGGCGACCAGCGTGAAACGGCTCTTGTTGCCGTTGATGTCCCGCTCGTCGGGCAGTGCGGGCAGTGGGCCGTCCAGCGGCAGGCCGGTCAGGTCGGTGCCGAGCATCCCGGACAGCTGGGCGAGCCCGTACTCCGGCACCTGCAGGTCGGTCAGCTCCTGCTCCAGGGCGCGGGCCTCCGCCTCGGTCGAGCCGATGACGGGGCAGATCCCGGGCAGGATCCGCACGTCGTCCTCGGCGCGGCCGTAGCGGGCCAGGCGGCTCTTGAGGTCCTTGTAGAAGGCCTGGGCGTCGGCGAGGGTCTGCTGCGCGGTGAAGACGGCCTCGGCGTACCGGGCGGCGAACTCCCTGCCGTCCTCGGAGGAGCCGGCCTGTACGAGCAGCGGGTGGCCCTGCGGCGCGCGCGGGACGTTGAGCGGTCCGCGGACCCGGAAGTGGGTGCCGCGGTGCTCGATGGGGTGCACCTTGCCGGTGTCGGCGTAGACCCCGCTGTCGACGTCGAGGGTGATCGCGTCGTCCTCCCAGCTGTCCCACAGTTCCGTGGCGACCTCGACGAACTCCCGTGCCCGGTCGTAGCGCAGGCCGTGTTCGAGGTGCTCGTCCCGGCCGAAGTTGCGGGCCTCGTCGACGGTGGCGGAGGTGACGATGTTCCAGCCGGCCCGTCCGCCGCTGATGTGGTCCAGGGAGGCGAACTTGCGGGCGGTGTGGAAGGGCTCGTTGAAGGTGGTCGACACGGTGGCGATCAGGCCGATCCGCTCGGTCGCCGTGGCGAGCGCGGACAGCAGGGTGAGCGGTTCGAGACCGCCGAGCGCGTTGTGCCGGACCTTGCCCGCGAGGGCGAGGCCGTCGGCGAAGAAGACGGAGTCGAGCTTCCCGCGCTCGGCGGTCCGCGCGAGGTGCTGGAAGTAGCCGATGTCGGTGACGCGTCCGGGCTGGGTGCGGGGGTGCCGCCAGGCGGCGTCGTGGTGGCCGGCGTTCATCAGGAAGGCGTTGAGGTGAAGACGGCGGGGACTGGCTGCGGGCATGGAGGTTCCTCGGGGCGCTGGGAGGGACGGGCGGGGCGGCTGCGTCAGCGTGCGGCGGGCACGCGCCAGGAACTCAGGCGCCGTTCGACGGCCACCAGCAGCTGGTTGAACAGGACGCCGATGGCGGAGATGGTGATGATCCCGGCGTACATCTCCGGGATGGCGAAGTTGTACTGCGAGGCGTTGATCAGGTAGCCGAGGCCGGCCTTGGCGCCGATCATCTCGGCCGCGACGAGGACGAGGATGGAGACCGCGCCCGCCAGCCGGATGCCGGTGAAGATCGTCGGCACGGAGGCCGGCAGGATCACCTTCTGGAACAGCCGCGGCGCGGACAGGTCCATGGAGCGCGCCAGCCGCACCAGCGTGGGATCGACGTTGCCCACCGCGCTGATGGTGTTCAGCAGGATCGGCCAGGTGCAGGCGTAGAGGACGATGGAGATCTTCGAGGTCTCGCCGATGCCGAGCAGCAGCACGAACACCGGCAGCAGGGCGAGGGCCGCGGTGTTGCGGAACACCTCCAGCAGGGGGCCGAGCAGATCGGCCACCGGCCGGTACCAGCCGATCAGCAGGCCGAGGGGGACGGCCACGACCACCGCGAGGCCGAAGCCGCTGAACGACCGCACCAGACTGGCCTGCGCGTGGGTGGCGAGCCGGCCGTCGGCGGCCAGGTCCCACCAGGCGCGGGCGACCTCGCTGAACGGGGGCAGGAAGGTCCGGTCGACCAGGGCGAGGCGGGGCGCCAGCTCCCACAGGAGCAGCAGGGCGGCGACGGCCGCCGACTTGGTGGCGGCGGCCAGCACGGCCCGCAGCGGACGTGACGACAGCACGTCGCGGGGCCGGGCGGGCGTCGCCCGCTCCGTGCCGGCCGGGGGCGTCGCGGTGGGCCTGGCGGGCGCCGTCGCGAGGCGCGTGGTCGGACCGCTTACGGGGCTCATGGGGCGACCTCCTCCTTCTCCAGCTGCTGGGCCCTGGTCACCTCGTGGTGCAGCAGCGTCCAGATCTCGTGCCGGTAGCGTGCGAACTCGGGGCTGGAACGCAGGTCGTCCGTCGCGGTGCGGGAGCCGAGGGAGATCGGCACGACCTGCTTGACGCGACCGGGCCGGGACGTCATCACGGCGACCCGCTGACCCAGGTAGACGGCTTCCTCGATGCTGTGGGTGATGAAGACGACGGTCTTCCCGGTGCGCTGCCAGATGCGCAGCAGTTCGTCCTGGAGCGATTCGCGGGTCTGCGCGTCCAGCGCGGCGAACGGCTCGTCCATCAGCAGCACGTCGGGGTCGTAGGCGAGCGAGCGGGCGATCGCGACGCGCTGGCGCATGCCGCCGGACAGCTCGTGCGGGTGACGGTCCTCGAAGCCGGACAGCCCGACCAGGTCCAGGTACGCGCGAGCCCGTTCGGTGCGCTCGCGGCGCGGCACGCCGGTCGCCTCCAGACCGAACTCCACGTTGCGCAGGGCGGTCCGCCAGGGCAGCAGGGCGTACTGCTGGAAGACGATGCCGCGGTCCAGGCCCGGCCCCGTCACCGGTCGCCCGTCGAGGAGGATCCGCCCTCCGGTCGCCGGGGTGAGCCCGCCCAGCAGGTCCAGGAGGGTGGACTTGCCGCAGCCGCTGGGGCCGACCACGGCGACGAACTCGCCGGCCCGGATGCTCAGGTCGATGCCGTCGAGGGCGGTGAACTCGCCGTCCCCCCGGGCGGCGGCGCGGCGGCGCACCGCACCGGCCCGGGCGGGGAACGTCTTGCGCACCTGCCTGAACTCGATCTTGGGTACGAGGGTTTCCGGCATGGGGATCAGCTCCCGCTCCGGCTGGAGGAGGTGGCCGAGGGCGCCGGGCGCGTCGGGTCCGCGGCGGGGGACGAACCGGCCTTGGCGCGGTAGGCGTTGAACTCGTTGGTGTACAGGCCGGACGGCTCGGTCCGCCCCTTCGGTATGTCACCGCGTCCGCCCAGCCAGTCGATCCACAGCTGGAGTTCCCCGTCGTTGATGCGGCCGGCGGTCTCGGCCACTCCGTAGGACTGCCAGTACCGCAGCGGGGCGGTGTCCTCGTCGCGGCCGCGCTTCTTGACGATCTCGGTCATCCGGTCGATGACCTGCTCACGCGGGGTCGCGCGGGCCCATTCGATGGCGCGGGCCACCCCGGTGACGAAGGTGCGGGAGGTGTCGGGGTTGCGTTCGAGGAACCGCTCGGTCATGACGTACGTGCCGGCGGAGAAGGCCCCGAGCAGCTGGTAGTCGGTGAACAGCGGCCGTATGCCGCCGGTCGCCAGGGCCTTGTCGCGCAGGATGCCGCCCAGCACGGCCACGTCGATGTGTTTCTGGCGCAGCGACTCCTCGGTGTTGACCGGCGGCAGCGCCAGCGGCTCCACCTTCTTGATGTCGGCCTGTGACAGGCCCTGCCGCTGGAGGTAGATGTCGAGCATCGCCTCGGCGTGCGCGCCGAGGGTGTTCATGCCGACCTTCTTGCCGACCAGGTCGCGGGCCGAGCGGATCGGGCTGTCCTCGAGCACGTAGTAGCCGCTGTACGCGAACCGGTCCACGCCGTAGTAGCTGATCACGGACTTGATCGGCGCCTTGCGTGCGGCGAGTTTGACCACGGCGCCGTTGAACGCTCCGCCGACGTCGGTCTGCCCGGTAGCCGCCGACTGGATGTCCTGCGGTCCGCTGATCGTGTTGCCGACCCATTCCAGCTTCACGTCTTCCAGGTAGCCGAGGTTCTCGGCGAGTTCGGGGGGCGTGACGGTGCCCGCCCATCCCTGGTAGCGCACCGTCCGGGTCTGCCCTTTGGACGAGCCGCCGCCTCCCACGGCCGTGCCGCAGCCGACGGCGACCGCCGAGAGGCCCATCAGGGTGAGGAACTGGCGCCGGTTCGCCGGGAAGGTCAACGTGCTCATGAGGACGTCCTGTTCGAGTCTGTGGGTGAGCGGTCTGGGTGAGTGGTGTGGGGGGCGGGAGGGGGTGCTGCCGGGAACGGATGCGGCCCACGCGAAGGAGCCGCGCGGAACGGGGCGCCCGGTACCGGCTTCCGGGTGCGGAAGGCCGCCGCTGCGGACGGGCGCCGCTGCGGACGGGCGCTCCGCGACGCCGGGGAGCCGGTACCAGAGACGCCGAGGACCGGGGAAAGGGAAAAGAAATGCGCGACCGTGTTCAAGACGAAGAACGAATGACGCAGCGGCGCATCACGACAGGAAAATCGGCCGACCGCAGGTGGAGTGGAAGGAATTCCGGGGCGGCGGAAGCCTCAGGTGCCGAAAGGCCTGGCCTGTCCTTCCGCGCGCAGGTGCGCGGAGGAATTCCTCACCTCGGGCGGGAGCCACCGTCGCGGTGCGGGCCCCCTGCCGGACGGCTCAGCGGCAGACGGCACAGAGGGCGCTGGCCTGGCGTCGCAGGTCGACGTGCAGGCGCGCGGCGAACTTCTCCGAATACGTCACGCTTGGAGGCTGGCAGCGGGAATCAGCCAGGTCAAGCAGATGGCGTATTCCGTCTCACATCCTGGCGACTCTGCCATGAGTCCGTAGCATTCGCTTCACATTAGAGCGGTTTCCCGTGGGACGCCCCGGCGTGTGACGCCGCGTTTCCGTACCGGCGCCCCGGCGCGGGGACGCGGCCTCCGTCCACCTCCGGGCCCTCCTCGCGCAGCCGCCGCACCACGGTGCGCATGTTCTCCTCGCCGCGCGCCACGCCGAAGACGGCGACGCCCCGGTGGGCCAGCAGCTCGGTCACCGCGAGCCCGGTCCCGCTGGTGGCGCCGGTGAGGAACCGCCTGCGTCCCGACATCCCCCTCAGCCGGGTCGAGGCGCTGATGGAGAGGGAGCTCCGGGGGGTGAGCCCGCGGCGGCACTGACGCCGCGGGGACGGCTGAGGCGGCGGTCCGTGCGGGGGCCGCCGCCTCAGCCGTGCGACAGGGCCGCCGTCAGGGCAGTACCGCGCATCCGTCGAGTTCCACCACCGCCCGCTCGTCCCACAGGCGTACGACCTGCACGACCGCCATCGCCGGATAGTCGCGCCCGGCCAGCCGGCGCCAGACGCGGCCGAGTTCGGGGGCGTGGGCGCGGTAGGCGGCGACGTCGGTGGCGTAGACGGTGACGCGGGCCAGGTCCGCCGGGGTGCCGCCCGCCGCGCGCAGGGCGGCGAGGAGGTTGCCCAGGGCCCGTTCGAACTGCTCGGGCAGGGTGTCCCCGGTCACCTCGCCGTCCGCGTCGAGGGCGGTCTGGCCCGCCAGGAACACGACGCGGGAGCCGGTCACCACGACGGCGTGCGAGAAGCCCGTCGGCGGGCTCAGACCGGGCGGGTTGACCCGGACGGCCCGGCCGTCCGGCCCGGCGCCTCCGGTGCTCACGGGGCCTCCGTGGTCGTGCCGGGCGCTCACGGGGCCTCCACGGACGCGTCCCCGCGGGGACGGGGACTCCGCCGTTGCGCCTGGCGGTGGCGGGGACTCCGCGGTCGCGCCCGGCGATGAGGGGGACTGTGCGGTCACGCCCGGGCGTGACGGGAGATCCGCAGCCTCGCCCGGACGTGACGCGAACTCCTCGGCCGCACCCGCACGTGACGGCACCTCCGCCGCCGCATCCGGGGGTGACGCTAACTCCCCGGCCGCGCCTGGCGATGAGGGGGACTGTGCGGTCGCGCCCGGGCGTGGCGCCAACTCCGCAGCCGCGTCCGAGCGTGGCGGGGGATCCCCTGCCGCGTCCGGACGTGACGCGAACTCCGCAGCCGCGTCCGAGCGTGGCGGGGGATCCCCTGCCGCATCCGGGCGTGACGCCAACTCCCCTGAGGCATCCGGGCGTGACGCGTACTCCGCTGTCGCGCCTGGGGGTGGCGGGGACTCCGCGGCCGCGCCCGGCGAAGAGGGGGACTGCGCGGTCGCGCCCGGACGTGGCGCCAACTCCGCAGCCGCGTCCGAGCGTGGCGCCAACTCCGCAGCCGCGTCCGAGCGTGGCGCCAACTCCGCAGCCGCGTCCGAGCGTGGCGGGGGATCCGCTGCCGCGTCCGGACGTGGCGCCAACTCCGCAGCCGCGTCCGGGAGTGAGGCGAACTCTGCGGCAGGCGGTGCCGGAATGTGTGCCGTCGCGTCGGGGCCGTCGTGCGGTCCGGGGCGGGGTGCGTCCTTGTACAGCTCCTTGGCGATGATGCCCCGTTGCACCTCGCTCGCCCCCTCGTAGATCCGCGGGGCGCGCACCTCGCGGTAGAGGTGTTCGAGCAGGTGGCCGCGGCGCAGGGCGCGGGCGCCGTGCAGTTGGACGGCGGCGTCGACGACGTACTGCGCGGTCTCGGTGGCGAGCAGCTTCGCCATGGCGGAGCGCCGGGGGACGTCCGGGGCGCCGGCGTCGTACGCCGACGCCGCCGCGTGCACCATCAGCCGGGCCGCCTCGGTCCGCAGCGCCATCTCGGCGACCTGATGGGCGACCGCCTGCAGGTCGGCCAGCTTGCCCCCGAAGGCCTCCCGGCGGGCGGTGTGGGCGAGGGTCGCCTCGAGCGCCGCCTGGGCCATGCCGACGGCGAAGGCGCCGACGCTCGGCCGGAAGAGGTTGAGGGTGCCCATGGCCACGCGGAAGCCGCGGTCGACCTCGCCGAGGACGTCGTCGGCGGTCACGGGGACGCCGTCGAAGGTCAGGCTGCCGACGGGGTGCGGCGAGAGCATGTCCAGCGCGGCGCCGGTGAGGCCGGGGCGGGTGGCGGGCACGAGGAAGGCGGTCACGTCGCGGGCGCCGGCGCCGGGTGCGGTGCGCGCGAAGACGGTGTAGACGTCGGCCTCGGGCGCGTTGGAGATCCAGCACTTCTCGCCGGTGAGCCGCCAGCGTCCGGGCCCGTCGGGCCGGGCGGAGAGCGCCAGCGCCGCCGCGTCCGACCCCGCCCCCGGCTCGCTCAGCGCGAAGGCGGCGACGGTGGTCCCCTCGCCGACGCCGGGCAGCCAGCGGTCCCGCTGGGCGGGGGTGCCGTGGGCGTGCACGGGGTGGGCCCCGAGTCCCTGCAGGGCGAGGGCGGTCTCGGCCTCGGTGCAGGCCTGGGCGAGGGACTCCCGCATCAGGCACAGGTCCAGGGCGCCTGAGGTGAACAGCCTGCGCAGCAGGCCGAGCCGTCCGAGTTCGGCGACGAGCGGGCGGTTGACGCGACCCGGCTCGCCCTGCTCCGCGAGCGGGCGCAGCCGGCCGGCGGCCAGGGCGCGCAGTTCGGTGCACCAGGCGGACCGCCGCGGGTCGAGCTGGAATGCGGGCACAGCCGGTCCTCTCTCCCCGGGGGCTCCCCGCGAGCCCGCCGTGAGCCCGCCGTGAACCCCAGCCCGTCCGTGGGCCGGTGGGCTCCGGCGCGCGTCGCCGGCCACCCGCGGGCGCGCCACCACGGTGTGCGGCGCACCCCGCGCGCGGCCCGGGCAGGGGCCTCCACAGCGACGATATCGCGCAGCGTTGACTGCCGTCATCAACACGATACGCTCCCCCGTGCGAGCCCACCACCACGAGGGGGCGAACCGCCATGGACCCCAGCAGGGACGGCACCGGACGGCCGACGGCCTCGGCCCACGTCGACACCTTCGCGCGCGACCACCTCCCACCCCCCGGCCAGTGGCCCGACCTCCGTTTCGACCTCCCCGGGCTGGACCGGCCGGGCCGGCTGAACTGCGCCGCCGAGCTGCTCGGCCACGCCGACCCCGGCCGCCCGGCGTTCCGTACGGCCGCGGGGGAGATCTGGACCTACGGCGAGCTGCGCGCCCGCGTCGACCTGGTCGCGCACGTCCTCACCGGCGACCTGGGCGTCGTCCCCGGCAACCGCGTGCTGCTGCGCGGCCCCACCACGCCGTGGCTGGCCGCCTGCTGGCTCGCGGTGCTCAAGGCGGGCGCCGTCGCGGTGACCGTACTGGCGCAGCAACGGCCGCACGAGCTGCGCACGATCTGCGCGATCGCCCGGGTACGGCACGCCCTGTGCGACATACGCTCCGTCGACGACCTGGTGAAGGCGGACGTGCCGGGGCTGCGCGTCACCACCTACGGCGGCGACGGACCCGGCGACCTCGGCAGCCGCCCGGCGCCCGCACTCCCCTACCCCGCCGTCGGCACCGCCGCCGACGACGTCGCCCTGATCGCCTTCACCTCGGGCACCACGGGCCGCCCCAAGGGCTGCATGCACTTCCACCGCGACGTCCTCGCGATCGCCGACACCTTCTCCCGGCACGTGCTGCGACCGCGCCCGGACGACGTCTTCGCGGGCAGTCCCCCGCTCGGGTTCACCTTCGGTCTCGGCGGACTGCTCGTCTTCCCGCTGCGCGCCGGGGCCAGCGCCCTGCTGCTCGAACAGGCCGGTCCACGGCAGCTGTTGCCGGCGATCGCCGAGCACCGCGTCTCCGTGCTGTTCACGGCGCCCACCGCCTACCGCGCGATGCTGGACGAGCTCGGCTCCCACGACGTCTCCTCGCTCAGACGCTGCGTCTCCGCCGGCGAGAACCTGCCCGCCGCCACCTGGCACGCCTGGCACGAACGCACCGGGCTGCGCCTCATCAACGGCATCGGGGCGACCGAGCTGCTGCACATCTTCATCTCCGCCGCCGACGAGGACGCCCGGCCCGGGACCACGGGGGTGCCCGTGCCGGGGTGGCAGGCCCGCGTGCAGGACGAGCACGGGGCTCCGGTGCCCGACGGGCAGCCGGGTCTGCTCGCCGTGCGCGGCCCCGTCGGCTGCCGGTACCTCGCCGACCCGCGGCAGCGCGACTACGTGCGCGGCGGCTGGAACGTCACGGGCGACACCTACGTCCGCGAGCCGGACGGCTACTTCCGCTACGTGGCCCGCGCCGACGACATGATCATCTCGTCCGGGTACAACATCGCGGGCCCGGAGGTGGAGGACGCGCTGCTGCGCCATCCCGACGTGGTCGAGGCCGCCGTCGTCGGACGGCCCGACGACTCGCGCGGTCAGGTCGTGGTGGCGTACGCCGTCCTGCGCGAGGGCGCGGCCCGGGACGAGGAGGCGCTGCGCTCCTTCGTGCGGGGCGAACTGGCGCCGTACAAGTGCCCGCGCGAGATCGTCTTCCTGGACGCGCTGCCGCGCACGGCCACCGGAAAGCTCCAGCGGTTCCGCCTTCGCACCTGAGGTGACCAGCAGCGATGCCGACGAACTAACATGATCGACGTGTCCGAGCAGCAGGCGCAACATGCCCCGAGGTCCCTCATCGTCACCCTGTACGGTGCGTACGGCCGCTTCGTGCCGGGGCCGGTGCCCGTCGCGGAGCTGATCCGGCTGCTGGCCGCGGTCGGGGTGGACGCGCCCTCGGTGCGCTCGTCGGTGTCCCGGCTGAAGCGGCGCGGGCTGCTGGTGCCCGCCCGTACCGCGCGGGGAGCGGCCGGGTACGAGCTGTCGCCCCAGGCGCGGCAGCTGCTGGACGACGGGGACCGCCGTATCTACGCCGCGGCGCCGCCGCGGGACGAGGGCTGGGTGCTCGCGGTTTTCTCGGTGCCGGAGTCGGAGCGGCAGAAGCGGCACGTGCTGCGCTCCCGGCTGGCCGGACTGGGCTTCGGCACGGCCGCGCCCGGGGTGTGGGTGGCCCCGGCCCGCCTGTACGAGGAGGCCCGGCACACGCTCGAACGGCTGGGCCTGGACGCGTACGTGGACCTGTTCCGCGGTGAGCACCTGGGGTTCGCGCCGACCGCCGAGGCGGTGGCGCGCTGGTGGGACCTGGCCGGGATCGCCAAGGAGCACGAGGCGTTCCTCGACCGGCACGCCGGCGTGCTGCTGGCCTGGGAGCGGCGCTCCGACACCCCGCCCGAGGAGGCCTACCGCGACTACCTCCTGGCCCTGGACTCCTGGCGCCGTCTGCCCTACGCCGACCCCGGGCTGCCCGCCCGGCTGCTGCCCGAGGGCTGGCCGGGCGCCCGCTCCGCCGCCGTGTTCCAGGGGCTGCACGAGCGGCTCCGGGACGCCGGCGCGGCCTTCGTCGGCCTGCTGTGACGCCGCCCGCCGGGGCCCGCGGTCCCGGTGGGGAGCGGCCCGCGGCGGCCGGTGACCGGCGTCCGCCGCTCGGCGGCCGGTCGGCGCCCGGCAGTCGGCAGTCGGCAGTCGCCAGTCGCCAGTCGCCAGTCGGCAGTCGGCAGTCGGCAGTCGGCAGTCGGCAGTCGGCAGTCGGCAGTCGGCAGTCGGCAGTCGGCAGTCGGCAGTCGGCAGTCGGCAGTCGT
>NZ_JBEYXZ010000032.1:65152-84373 GCF_040645305.1 Streptomyces sp. NPDC046831
GCAGTCGGCAGTCGGCAGTCGGCAGTCGGCAGTCGGCAGTCGGCAGTCGGCAGTCGGCAGTCGGCAGTCGGCAGTCGGCAGTCGGCAGTCGGCAGTCGGCAGTGTCAACGCTCCGGTGCCGGCCGCGGTTGCGGGGTGTCCGCGCGGCCCGTCCGCGGGGGCCGGCTGCCCGCCCGGTAGGGCGCCGGCCAGACGGCTCCGGGGCCGTCGTAGCCCTGCTCGGCGGCGGCGTGCAAGGTCCAGTGCGGGTCGTACAGATGGGGCCGGGCCAGGGCGCACAGGTCCGTACGCCCGGCGAGCACCAGGGAGTTGACGTCGTCCCAGGAGGAGATCGCACCGACGGCGATCACCGGGACGCCGACCTCGTGCCGGATGCGGTCCGCGTACGGCACCTGGTACGACCGCCCGAACTCCGGCCGCTCGTCGGCGACCACCTGCCCGGTCGAGACGTCGATCGCGTCGGCGCCGTGGGCCGCGAAGGCGCGGGCCATCCCGACCGCGTCCTCGGCGGTCGTCCCGCCGTCGGCCCAGTCGGTCGCCGAGACGCGCACGGTCATGGGCCGTTCCTCCGGCCACACCCGCCGGACGGCGTCGAAGACCTCCAGCGGGAAGCGCAGCCGGCTCCGCAGTGAGCCGCCGTAGGCGTCGGTGCGCCGGTTGGTCAGCGGGGACAGGAAGCCGGAGAGCAGGTAGCCGTGGGCGCAGTGCAGTTCCAGCAGGTCGAAACCGGCGCGGGCGGCCCGCCAGGCGGCGGCGGTGAACTGCTCGCGGACATCGGTGAGCTGGGCACGGGTCAGCTCGCGTGGGATCTGGCTGCGCGGACCGTACGGCAGCGGTGAGGCGGCGACGAGCGGCCAGTTGCCCTCGTCGAGCGGTTCGTCGATGCCCTCCCACATCAGCCGGGTGGAGCCCTTGCGCCCGCTGTGGCCGAGCTGCACGCCGATCGCGGTGCCGGGCGCCTGCCGGTGCACGAAGTCGGTGATCCGCCGCCACGCCTCGCCCTGCCGGCCCGTCCACAGACCGGCACAGCCGGGAGTGATCCGGCCCTCGGGGCTGACGCACACCATCTCGGTCATCACCAGGCCGGCGCCCCCGAGCGCGCGGGCGCCCAGATGGACGAGGTGGAAGTCGCCGGGGACGCCGTCCACGGCCGAGTACATGTCCATCGGGGAAACGACGACCCGGTTGCGCAGGGTCAGTCCGCGCAGCCGGAACGGCGTGAACATCGGGGGTGTGCCGGGCGGGCAGCCGAAGTCGCGCTCGACGGCCTCGGTGAAGTGCGGGTCGCGCAGGCGCAGGTTGCCGTGGGTGACGCGGCGGCTGCGGGTGAGCAGGCCGAAGGCGAACTGACGGGGCGGCCGGCCGACGTGGAGGTCCAGGTCCTCGAACCACTCCAGGCTGGCGCGGGCGGCCCGCTGGGTGGAGGCGACGACCGGCTTGCGCTCCTCCTCGTAGGCGGCCAGGGCGCGGGAGGTCGACGGCTGTTCGCGCAGGCACGCGGCGAGGGCGAGGGCGTCCTCGACGGCGAGCTTGGTGCCGGAGCCGATGGAGAAGTGGGCGGTGTGGGCGGCGTCGCCCAGCAGGACGACGTTGCCGTGCGACCAGCGCTCGGTGACCACCGTGCGGAAGGTGGTCCAAGCGGACCGGTTGGAGCGCAGCGGCCGGCCGCCGAGCGTCTCGGCGAAGATCTTGCCGCAGCGCTCGGCCGACTCGCGCTCGTCGAGGTCCGCGAAGCCGGCCGCCCGCCACACCTCCTCGCGCATCTCGACGATCACGGTCGAGGCGCCGTCGGGGTGGCGGCCGGGGGCGGGGCGGGCGAACGGGTAGCCGTGCAGTTGCATCACGCCGTGCTCGGTCTCGGCGATGTCGAAGCGGAAGGCGTCGAAGACCATGTCGGCGGCGAGCCAGACGTAGCGGCAGCGGTGGGCCGTCACCCGCGGCCGGAAGACGCCGGCCAGGGCCGCGCGGGTGGCGCTGTGCACGCCGTCGGCGGCGACGACCAGGTCGTGGGTCCGCCGGAGGGTGGCGAGGTCCGGGGCCTCGGTGCGGAACCGCAGCCCGACGCCGAGCGAGCGGCAGCGCTCGTGCAGGATCTCCAGGAGCCGGTGCCGGCCGAGGGCGGCGAAGCCGTGACCGCCGGAGACGTGCCGCACGCCCCGGTGCACGACGTGGATGTCCTCCCAGCGCACGAACTCCTCCCGCAGCGCCCGGAACACCACCGGGTCGGCGTGCTCGATCCCGCCTAGGGTCTCGTCGGAGAGCACCACGCCGAAGCCGAAGGTGTCGTCGGGCGCGTTGCGCTCCCAGACGGTGACCTCGCGGGCGGCGTCCTGCCGCTTGAGCAGCGCGGCGGCGTACAGACCGCCGGGACCGCCGCCGATCACGGCGACGCGCAGCGGGCGCCCACCGGGCGACGGCCCGCCGCGGGTTCCGTTGCGGCGGGGCCGCGGATCGCCGGCCCCCGCCGACGGGCCGTCCACGGCCTCCGGCGGCCGGCCGCTACTGCCGGGCCTCAGGCCGTCGCCGGACAGCGGGCCGTCGCCACCGGGCCGCAGGCCGCCGCCGGGCAGCGGGCAGCCGCCGCGCCGCAGGCCGTCCTCGCCGGGCAGTGGGCCGCTGCCGGCGGGTGGCCGGGTGCGGGGCACGGGGCGCTCACCTCCCCCGCCACTTCGGCGCCCGCTTCTCGGTGAAGGCGGCGTGGAACTCGGCGTAGTCCGCGCCGTTCATCAGCAGGGCCTGGGTGGAGGCGTCCAGTTCCACCGCGGCGGACAGCGGCATGTCCAGTTCGGCGGTGAGCAGCGCCTTGGTCTGGGCGTGGGCGAGGGCCGGGCCGTCGGCCAGGCGGCGGGCCAGCGCCCGGGCGGCCTCGTCGGCCTGCCCCTCGGCGGTCAGCTCGCTGATCAGGCCGATCCGCTCGGCCTCCGCCGCGCGGACCGGCTCGCCGAGCATGAGCAGCCGGGTGGCGTGTCCGAGGCCCACGACGCGGGGCAGCAGATAGGCCGCGCCCATGTCGCCGCCGGACAGGCCGACCCGGGTGAAGAGGAAGGCGAAGCGGGCGGTGGGGTCGGCGACGCGGAAGTCCGCCGCCAGGGCGAGGACCGCCCCGGCGCCCGCGGCGACGCCGTGCACGGCCGCGACCACCGGGAAGGGGCACTCGCGCACGGCCCGCACGACCTGGCCGGTCATCCGGTTGAAGTCGAGGAGCTGCGCGGTGTCCAGGGCGAGGGTGGCGCCGATGATCTCGTCGACGTCGCCGCCCGAGCAGAACCCGCGCCCCCGGCCGGCCAGCACCAGCGCGCGGACCGACCGCTCGCGGGACAGCTCGGCGAGCAGGTCGCGCAGGTCGGCGTACGCGCCGAAGGTGAGCGCGTTCAGCCGGTCGGGGCGGGTGAGGGTGACGGTGGCGACGCCGTCGGCGAGCTCCAGGCGCAGGTGCCGCCAGTGCGAGGTGGGGGTGGCGGAGCCGGTGAAGGGACTCATGACGTGCGGCCTCCTCGGGGGACTGCCTCGCTGAGCTCTGCCTCCCGAAGTTATCACCGGTTCCTGACCGTCGTCACGAGGGCGCGATAAGGAGGATCGGCAACTCGGGCGGCCCCCGCGCGTCACAACGTCACGGCATGTCGACAGGCCCGTAACGAGCGCGGCCTGCGCGCGGGACGGCGCGCGCGCCTGGGTACGCCGCTGGACGACGGGGCCGACGGCGCCGCACGGACCCCCCGGGAGCCCGGCTTCCGGGGCGCCCGTACCATTCCGAGAGGTTGAAAGCAGGACAGCCGATGACGATCACGGGAGCGTCCTGTGCCATGAACGGACTCGCCTTGCCCGAACGCCCCTCCACCCAGCCGTTCCCCGACGACCACGCGTCGCCGGGGCAGTACGTGCCGCCCTGCGCGCCGCCCGCCTCCTGGCGGGTCGCGCTGCCGCACACGGCCGCCGCCGTGCCGGTGGCCCGGGCGCTGGTGCGCAGGGCGCTGAGCGAGCTGCGGCACACGGCGGACAGCGACACGGCGGAGCTGCTCACGGCCGAGCTGGTGGCGAACGCGGTGGAGCACACCGCGGGCCGGGGCCCGATCGAGCTGGTGGTGGAGCTGCTCCCGGGCGGCTGCCAGGTCGAGGTGCACGATCCGGACCCGGCGCCGCCCGGCGACCTCACCCGCCCGGGCCTGACGGCGCCCGACCCCTGGGAGGAGGGCGGGCGCGGGCTGCTGCTGATCCGCGCCCTCAGCTCCTCCTGCGGGCACCGCCCGACCGGCTCGGGCAAGGCGGTCTGGTTCAGGCTTCCTGCCGCACCGCGTCCGCTCCCCCGGGTGTGATCCCTTCGGTGGCGGCGAGCCGGGAGTGGCGGCGGCCGTAGCCGGCGTAGACGAGGACCCCGGCCATCAGGAAGGCGGCGAACTGGATCCAGGCCGTCGCGCCGGTCTCGTACATCAGGTACAGGCAGAAGGCGACACCGAGCAGCGGAACGACCGGGTACAGCGGCACGCGGAAGCCGCGGGCGAGGCCCGGCTCGCGGCGGCGCAGCGCGATCACGGCGATGTTGACGACGACCATGGTGGCGAGCGTGCCGATGGTGCACAGGTCGACCACGGAGTCCAGCGACGCGAACGCCGCGGGGAGCGCGAAGACGATCGCGACGATCAGGGTGCCGGCGACGGGGGTGGCCGTCCGCGGCGAGACCTTCTCGAAGACGCGCGGGACGAGCCCGTCGCGGGACATCGACATCAGGATGCGGGTCTGGCCGTACATCACGGCGAGCACCACCGAGGCGATGGCGACGACCGCGCCGAAGGCGATCACCGCGCCGCCGGCCGAGGAGCCGGTGACCTTGCTGACGACGTAGGCGAGCGCGGCGGGGCGCCCGCCGACCTGGTCGCCGCCGATGGCGCCGATCGCCGCGAGCGCGACCGCGCAGTACAGCAGGGTGACCACGCCGATGCAGACGAGGATCGCGACGGGGATGTCCCGGCGCGGGTTCTTGGCCTCCTCGCCGGCCGTGGTGATGGCGTCGAAGCCGATGTAGGAGAAGAAGGCGGCCGTGGTGCCCGCGCCGATGCCGCCGAGGCCGGCCGGCGAGAACGGGGTGAGGTGGCCGTCCTGGAAGGCGGTGAAGCCGACGGCGCAGAACGCGACGAGGACGGCGAGCTTCAGCACGGCCATCGCGGCCGTCGCCCGGGCGCTCTCGCGCACGCCGCGCACCAGGAGCACGCAGGCCATGGCGATGACGATCACCGCGGGCAGGTTGACCACGCCGCCGTCGCCCGGCCCGGCGGACAGGGCCGCCGGCAGCTGCCACCCGGTGAGGGTGTGCAGCAGTTCGTTGACGTACTGGCTCCAGCCGACGGCGACGGCCGAGACGGACACGCCGTACTCCAGCAGCAGGCACCAGCCGACCAGGAAGGCGGTGGACTCGCCGAGCCCCGCGTAGGCGAAGGAGTAGGACGAGCCGGAGACCGGGATCGCACCGCCCAGCTCGGCGAACGAGAAGGCGGTGAAGACGCAGGTGATCGCGGCCAGCAAGAAGGAGACGACGACGGCGGGACCGGCCTGGACGACCGAGTCGGACAGGCCGACGAAGATACCGGTGCCGACGATCGCGCCCACGCCGAAGCAGACGAGCTGGAAGAGGCCCATCGTGCGCTTGAGGCCGTGGCCCTCGCGGTCGGCGCCGGACTCGGCGACGAGGAGGGCGGGGGACTTGATCCGGGGCGTGAGGCGGTGGGGGGTGCCGGGAGCGGGCATGAGGGGTGGTGCTCGTTTCTGGTGGTGCGGGTACGACCGTGGGGTGTCCCCCTGCCATGGCCCTCCCCGCTCGGGCGGAGCCGGGAGCGGAGGGGAGCCGGGCTCGGGAGGGGTCGCGCGGCGGAGCGGAGGGGGTGGTTCCGCGCCGCCGGTCAGGATAAGCCCTGGCGCGGCTCAGGCGAGCGTGGCGACCAGGACGGCCTTGATGGTGTGCAGGCGGTTCTCGGCCTCGTCGAAGACGACCGAGTGGGCGGACTCGAAGACCTCGTCCGTCACCTCGAGGTGGTCCAGGCCGTGGCGCTCGTGGATCTCGCGTCCGACCTCGGTGCCGAGGTCGTGGAAGGCGGGCAGGCAGTGCAGGAACTTCACGTCCGGGTTGCCGGTGGCGCGCAGGACGTCCATCGTCACGGCGTAGGGGGCGAGGGCGGCGATGCGCTCGTCCCAGACCGCCTTGGGCTCCCCCATCGACACCCAGACGTCGGTGGCGACGAAGTCGACGCCCGCGACGCCCTCGGCGACGTCCTCGGTGAGGGTGATCCGGGCGCCGCTGGACGAGGCGAGCTCCTGGGCCCGGTCGACGACGTCCTGGGCGGGCCAGTACGCCTTCGGTGCGACGACGCGCACGTCCATGCCGAGCAGGGCGCCGGTGACCAGGTAGGAGTTGCCCATGTTGAAGCGGGCGTCGCCGAGGTAGGCGAAGCCGATCTCCTTGGGCGCTCTGCCGCTGTGCTCGGTCATGGTGAGCACGTCGGCGAGCATCTGGGTGGGGTGCCAGTCGTCGGTGAGCCCGTTGTAGACGGGGACGCCGGCGTGGGCGGCCAGCTCCTCGACGGCGGCCTGGCTGTCGCCCCGGTACTCGATCGCGTCGAACATCCGGCCGAGGACGCGGGCGGTGTCCTTCACGGACTCCTTGTGCCCGATCTGCGAGCCGGACGGGTCGAGGTACGTCGTCGAGGCGCCCTGGTCGGCGGCGGCGACCTCGAACGCGCAGCGGGTGCGCGTCGAGGTCTTCTCGAAGATCAGCGCGATGTTCCTGCCCCGCAGGAAGGGGGTCTCCGTCCCGGCCTTCTTGGCGGCCTTCAGCTCCGCGGCCAGCTCGATCAGGCCGCGGAACTCCTCCTCGGAGAAGTCCAGCTCCTTCAGGAAGTGGCGGCCGGCGAGGGCGGTCGGGACAGTCGCCATGGGGGCGCTCCAACGGGTGAGGGACAGGAACCTGTGGAATTCTATACGACTCTCGGCATTTCTATGCGAGAACCCCGGACCCCGCCGTCACGGGCCCTCGCCGTCCCGGGTCCCGTCGTCACGGCGCCTCGTCGTCACGGCGGCTCGGTGCCGCGACGCCCCCGGCACCCCGGCGCCCGTCGCGCCGGCCTCCCCTCTCACATCCGGACCGGATCCCGCTCGACAGGACAGCTCATGCAGCGCGGGCCGCCCCGGCCCCGCCCCAGCTCGCTGCCCGGGATCTCGATCACCTCGATGCCCTGCTTGCGCAGATGCGTGTTCGTGGTGGAGTTCCGCTCGTAGGCGACGACGACGCCGGGTTCGACGGCGAGGACGTTGCACCCGTCGTCCCACTGCTCGCGCTCGGCCGCGTGCACGTCCTGCGTCGCGGTCAGGACCCGGATCTCGCTCAGCCCCAGCGCGGCCGCGATCGCGCGGTGCATGTGCTCCGGCGGGTGGTCGGTGACCTTCAGCTCCTTCTCGACGGCACCCGGCTCGATCGTGTACGAGCGGAGCATGCCGAGCCCCGCGTACTGGGTGAACGCGTCGCCGTCGACCATGGTCATCACGGTGTCGAGGTGCATGAAGGCCCGCCGCTTTGGCATGTCGAGCGCGACGATGGTCCGGGCCGACCCGGCGGCGAACAGCCGCTGCGCGAGCATCTCCACCGCCTGGGGCGTCGTCCGCTCGCTCATGCCGATCAGCACGGCTCCGTTGCCGATCACGAGCACGTCCCCGCCCTCGATGGTGGAGGGGAAGTCGGCCTGCCCCTCGGACCACACGTGGAAGGCCTCACCGCCGAACAGCGGGTGATGGCGGTAGATCGCCTCGAAGTGCACGGTTTCGCGCTGCCGGGCCGGCCAGCGCATCGCGTTGATGGAGACGCCGTCGTAGATCCAGGCGGAGGTGTCGCGGGTGAAGAGGTGGTTCGGCAGCGGGTCGAGCAGGAAGTCGTCGAGGTCCATGGCGTGGAACCGCACGGAGGTCGGCTCCGCGTTCGCCTCGAGGAACTCGCGCTTGGTCATGCCGCCGACCAGGGCCTCGGCGAGTTCGGGGGCGGGCAGCGTCTCGAACGCGGCCCGCAGATCGTCGGTCGCGAGTGGCCCGTACACCTTCTCGTCGAAGACGCGGTCCAGGACGAGTGAGCGGGCGGCCGGGATCTCCATCGCCTCGGTCAGCAGGTCGCCGAAGAGGTGCACGGCCACGCCGCGGTCGCTCAGCACGTCGGCGAACCCGTCGTGCTCGGCGCGGGCCCGGCGCACCCAGAGCACGTCGTCGAACAGGAGCGCGTCCTTGTTGCTGGGGGTGAGCCTCTTGAGCTCCAGATCCGGCCGGTGCAGGATGACGCGGCGCAGCCGCCCGGCCTCGGAGTCGACATGGAATGCCATGTCTTCATCCTGACCGCAGGCACCGGGGTTCACCCCCGGCTCGGCGGTTTCGGCCCCCTGTCGTTCTCGTCACCCCGACGGCCGACGGGCCGACCGCCTGCCGCCCCGCCGCCACGACCGCCGTGCCCGACGCCCCGGGCACGACTGCAGGAGGCGAGGCGGGCGCCGTGCTGCCGCCGGCGGGGCGCCTGCTCGCCTTTGGCGACGGGCCCCATCGGTGCCCGCCCGGGACCGGCCGCCCGCCCGGGATCAGGACCCGTAGGGGGACGGAGCCGGGGGCCCGTCAGGGCCCGGGGGCCCGTCAGGGCCCGGGGGCCCGTCAGGGCCCGGGGGCCCGTCAGGGCCCGGGGGCCCGTCAGGGCCCGGGGCCGCCGGGCCGCGTCGGGCACGTCGGCTACAGACGCGGGTCCACCGGCTCCGACTCCAGCGCCAGCACCCCGAAGACCGCCTCGTGCACCCGCCACAGCGGCTCGCCGCCGGCCAGGCGGTCGAGCGCCTCCAGGCCGAGGGCGTACTCGCGGACGGCCAGGGAGCGCTTGTGGTTCAGGAAGCGCCGGCGCAGGCGGGCCAGGTTGTCCGGGCGGGTGTACTCGGGACCGTAGACGATCCGCAGGTACTCCCGGCCCCGGCACTTCAGGCCCGGCTGGACCAGGCGGCCCGCCCCGGTGCGGGCCAGGGCGCCGAGCGGCTTGACGACCATGCCCTCACCGCCGCGGCCGGTCATCTCCAGCCACCAGTCGACGCCCGCCTGGACCGACTCGGGGTCGCCCGTGTCGACGTACAGGCGCCTGGTGGTCTGCAGCAGGCCGCTGCCGTCGTGCTCCACCAGGCGGTCGAGCAGGGCGAGCTGCTCGTCGTGGGGCAGGGTGGCCAGGCTGCGTCCCGGGGCGGCGAGGATCTGGAACGGCGCCAGACGGACGCCCTCCAGTCCCTCGGTCGGCCAGCAGTAGCGGCGGTAGGCCGCCGTGAACGCGGCGGCGTCCGCGGCCCGGCCGCGCTGGCGGGCCAGCAGGCCGGCCACGTCCACACCCCGCGCGGCCGCGCCCTCCAGGGCGTCCAGCGCGCCCGGGAACACCGCCGACGAGGCGGCGCCCACCGCCGCGTACTGCGTGCGCAGCAGGCCGGACGCCTTCAGCGACCAGGGCATCAGCTCGGCGTCGAGCAACAGCCAGTCGCCCGTGCCGGACGCACCGCCGGACGTGGCGCCGGACGCGGCGAGCTCGTCCCACAGGCCGGCCTCGGTGATCGCCGTGCGCAGGCGCGCGAGGATCTCCTCGGTGACGGCCGGGTCGTCGAAGAACGGGCGGCCGGTGCGGGTGTACAGCGAGCCCGTGACGCCCTCCACCCCGAACCGCCGGCTCGCCGCCTCCGCGTCCCGGCACACCAGGGCCACCGCCCGCGAACCCATGTGCTTCTCCTCGCACACGACCCGCTCGACGCCGTCCTCGCGGTACTGCTCGAACGCCTCCACCGGGTGCTCCAGGAAGCCCTCCACCCGCGAGGTCGCCGTCGGGGCCGTCGTGGGCGGCAGGTACGGCAGCAGCCGCGGGTCCACCGCGAAGCGGCTCATGACCTCCAGGGCCGCCGCCGCGTTCTCCTCGCGCACCGCGACCCGGCCCGCGTGGCGGGTCTCCACCGCCCTGCGGCCGTGCACGTCACCGAGGTCCAGCGGACGCCCGTCGTGGCCGCCGGGGGCCTCCGTGCGCAGCGGCCTGGCCGGCTCGTACCAGACCCGCTCGGCCGGTACGTCGACGAGCTCCCGCTCCGGCCAGCGCAGCGCGGTGAGCCGGCCGCCGAACACGGCGCCCGTGTCCAGGCAGATGGTGTTGTTGAGCCAGGTGGCCTCCGGGACCGGGGTGTGGCCGTAGACCACGGCCGCCCGGCCCCGGTAGTCCTCCGCCCACGGGTAGCGCACCGGCAGACCGAACTCGTCGGTCTCGCCCGTGGTGTCGCCGTACAGCGCGTGGGCGCGCACCCGGCCGGAGGTGCGGCCGTGGTACCGCTCCGGCAGACCGGCGTGGCAGACGACCAGCCGGCCGCCGTCGAGGACGTAGTGGCTGACCAGCCCGTCGACGAACCGCCGCACCCGCTGCGTGAACTCCTCGCTCTCACCCGCCATCTGCGCGACGGTCTCGGCCAGGCCGTGGGTGAGCCGCACGGTGCGGCCCTTCAGATGGCGCCCGTACTTGTGCTCGTGGTTGCCCGCCACGCACAGCGCGTCGCCGGACTCGGCCATCGACATCACCCGCCGCAGCACCCCCGGGGTGTCCGGGCCGCGGTCGACCAGGTCGCCGACGAACACGGCCGTGCGGCCGTCGGGGTGCCGGCCGTCGACGTAGCCCAGCTTGCCGAGCAGCGCCTTCAGTTCGGCGGAGCAGCCGTGCACGTCGCCGATGACGTCGAAGGGCCCGGTGAGGTGGGTCAGGTCGTTGAAGCGCCTCTCGGTGACGACCGTGGCGTTCTCCGCCTCCTCCACTCCGCGCAGGACGTGCACCGTGCGGAAGCCCTCGCGCTCCAGCCGCCGCAGGGAGCGGCGCAGTTCGCGGACGTGGCGCTGGACGACCCGGCGCGGCATGTCCGCCCGGTCGGTGCGGGCCGCGTTGCGGGCGGCGCACACCTCCTCCGGCACGTCCAGCACGATCGCGACGGGCAGCACGTCGTGCTGCCGGGCCAGGGCGATCAGCCGGCGGCGGGCGTCGTCCTGCACGTTGGTGGCGTCGACGACGGTGCGGCGGCCCGCGGCGAGCCGCTTGCCCGCGATGTAGTGCAGGACGTCGAAGGCGTCGCCGGTGGCGCTCTGGTCGTTCTCGTCGTCGCTGACCAGGCCGCGGCAGAAGTCGGAGGAGATGACCTCGGTGGGCTTGAAGTGCCTGCGGGCGAAGGTGGACTTGCCCGAGCCGGACGCGCCGACGAGGACCACGAGGGAGAGGTCGGTGACGGCAAGGGTGCGTGCCGCCGCCGTCCGCGGTTCGGGGGTGCCGGTCATGCCGCCGCCTCCTTCCTGGTGCCGAGGGTGAACAGGGCCAGCTGCGTGGGCGGCCCCACCTCGGGGTCGTCCGGCCCGACGGGGCGGAACTCCACGGTGTAGCCGTGCCGTGCGGCGACCTGGTCCGCCCAGCCGCGGAACTCCTCGCGCGTCCACTCGAACCGGTGATCGCCGTGCCGGAGGTGCCCGGCGGGCAGGGTCTCCCAGCGGACGTTGTACTCGGCGTTGGGGGTGGTCACGAGGACCGTGCGCGGGCGGGCCGCGCCGAACACCGCGTACTCCAGGGCGGGCAGGCGCGGCAGGTCGAGGTGCTCGATCACCTCGCTGAGCACGGCGGCGTCGTAGCCCTTGAGCCGCTTGTCGGTGTAGGTGAGCGAGCCCTGCAGCAGCGTGACCCGCGCGGCCTGCCGCTCCCCCATCCGCTCGAGGCCCAGGCGGCGGGAGGCGATGGCCAGTGCCCGCATCGACACGTCGACGCCGACGATCTCCGTGTACCGGGGGTCCTTCAGCAGCGCCTGGACCAACTGGCCCTGCCCGCAGCCGAGGTCGAGGACGCGGGCGGCGGCGGACTCGGCCAGGGCGGTGAGGACGGCGTCCCGCCGCCGCACGGCGAGCGGGGCCGGCTTCTCCTCCGCCTCCGCCTCCTCGGCCACGGCGTTGTCGATTTCCTCGACCTCGCTGTCGTCGGTCTCGGCCAGCCGGACCAGCTCCAGGCGCTCCCTGGCCTGCCGGGTGAGGGACCAGCGGCGCGCCAGGTAGCGGCTGGTGATCACGTTCTGCTCCGGGTGACCGGGCAGCCAGCCCTCGCCGGCCCGCAGCAGCTTGTCGACCTCGTCGGCGGTGACCCAGTAGTGCTTGGCGTCGTCGAGGACGGGGAGGAGGACGTACAGCTGGCGCAGCGCCTCGGCGAGCGTGAGGGACTCGGAGACGAGGACCAGACCGACGTACCGCGAGTCGCCCCACTCCGGGAACTCGGCGTCCAGCGGGACGGGTTCGGCGGTCACCCTCCAGCCGAGCGGCTCGAAGAGGCGCCGCACGAGCCCGGTGCCGCCGCGGGCCGGCAGCGCGGGTATCTCCACGCGCAACGGCAGGGGCCGGCCGGGCAGTTCGGGACGGGCCTTGCACACTCCCCGCATCGCGGTGGAGAACACGCTGCTGAGGGCCACGGCGAGCAGCGAGGAAGCCGCGTAGGGGCGGTCGTTGACGTACTGGGCGAGCGCCGCGTCGGGTGCTCCGCCGCGGCCCTTGTCCCGGCCGCGCCGGACCAGTGCCACCGCGTCGACCTCCAGCAGCAGCGCCGCCGTGCACCGCCGGGCGTCCGCCTCGGGGTAGAAGACGTGCGCGGTGCCGTACGAGGTCGAGAACGCCTGCGCCTTGCCGGGATGCTTGTGCAGCAGATGACCGAGGTCGGTCGCCGGGCGTTCGGGGGTGCCGGTGGTACCGATCGTCAGGAACATGCGGAGGGCCTCTCCGGCCGGGATGGACGACTGCGGTGCCGTGCAGGCGAAAAGCTCCCGAGGACGGTGATCCAGGGGGCACGGCAGGACGACGCCCTCACCTTGCCACGGTGTCCCGGACCGGCGCCTTCGCTTATTCGGCGGGCCGGTCCCGGACGGGACGGCGCGCGGCGGGCCGGGACCGGACGGGACGGCGCGCGGCGGGCCGGGACCGGACGGGACGGCGCGCGGCGGGCCGGGACCGGACGGGACGGCGCGCGGCGGGCCGGGACCGGACGGGACGGGCCGGACGCGGTGAATCGGCACGCACCGGGCCAGGTTGCGATCGGCGCGCGGGCCCGGCCCGGCGACGCGCGGCGCGGGCGGGCCCACGCCGCGAGCCGGCCCGTTACGGCAGCTGCCACTGCACCTGGGAGGAGATCAGCTCCAGGTGGTCCAGGTCGGTGAGGTCCAGGATCTGGAGGTAGAGGCGCCGGGACCCGGTCCCGGCGTAGCGGCCGGTCTTGTCGACGGCCTCGGCCGGGGAACCGGCCAGGCCGTCGGCCTTGAGCTCGTCGGCCTCGCGGCCGATCACGGCGGCCCGGCGGGCGACCTCGTGGTCGTCCTCGGCGGCGCAGACCACCAGGGCGTGGGAGTACGTCAGGTCGTCGGGGCGGCGGCCGGCCTCCTGTGCCGCGGCACGCACCCGGCCGAACTGGCGCTCGCTGTCCTCGACCGAGGCGAACGGGATGTTGGAGTTCGGGGCCTCGGCCGCGCCGGGCGGTCGCGGTGCCGAGGCGGCGTCGTGAACCGCTAGCCGGCCTCTCTCTCCGGCAGCGCCGCCTCCCGGGCCGCCAGTTTGCGCAGCATCTCCCGTACCCGGTCCCGCGACTCGTCCGCCGCGTCGATCGCCTCCATGCACTGCCAGTACGTGCCCTCGTCGTCCGCCGCGCTGGCGACGCCGACCAGGGCGATGCCGACCTCGCCGAGCAGGCCGCCGAGGCACAGCAGGGCCTGGCGCGCGTCGTCCAGTTCGGTGAGCTGGGCCGCGCGCAGGTCACCGGGCTCCAGGTCCGGCGCCTGAAGCACCCCGCAGCCGCGGCCCGCCAGCTCGGTCAGCCCCAGGGCCTCGCCGCGCAGCTCGGGAGGGCCCGAGACGGCCAGGCGGCTGCCGATCGCCTGGGCGAGGGACTGCGCCTGCCACACCTCCGCCAGGATGGTGGGGGCGTCGCCGCTCCCCGCCAGGGCACGCCTGCTCGCCAGGATGAGCCGCACCGCGTCCATGCGCTGCCCCCGTCTCTCCCGACGTGCTCTTCGCACGTCCGCCCGAACTCCCTTGTTCATTACCCAGCGTGAAGGCTCGTGAGACATAAAGCCAGAGCAAGACGGAAATCTGCGGACAACAAATCGGTTTCGGGCCGGTGAACGGATACGTTGAGTGATAGCGGAATTGATAACTCCGCTGCCGTCACGCGCCGGAGTCCCCGGGCAGCGGGAACCTCGACTCGTTCCGGGCGATCTTGGCCTCCAGGGCCGCCAGCGGGTCGACGCCGAGGACCTCGCAGAGCTGGAGCAGATAGGCGAGGACGTCCGCGACCTCGTCCCGCACCCGGTGCGCGGTCTCCGCGTCGGTCATGACGCGCGCCGACTGCTCGGGCGTCAGCCACTGGAAGATCTCCAGGAGTTCGGACGCCTCCACGCTCAGCGCGGCGGCCAGGTTCTTCGGGGTGTGGTACGGCTGCCACTTCCGCGCGGCCGCGAAATCGGCCAGCCGCCGCTGCAGCGCCGCCAGGTCCGCCGGCTCGGAGTCCTTCGTCACGGCACCAGGTGTACCACTTCCGCCCCGCACGCCCCGGGCGCCCCGGAGGCGTCGCCCACCGCCGCGGCCAGCCGGATGTGGCCGCGTGCGCACATCCGCCCCGCCAGGTCCAGCAGCGCGGCCCGCTGCCGCCGGTCCAGTCCCCGGTCGAACCCGTCGGCGAGCACCGTCAGGGTCTGCAGGGCGGCGGGCACCTCGCCGGCCGGGTCGACCTCCAGCACCCCCGGGCCGGTCAGCAGCACCAGCGCCAGGGCGGCGTACCGCAGTTCGCCGTCGCCGAGCCGCTCGAAGGCGGTGCGGGTCCCGTCCCCCCGGTCGAGCACCGCCCGCACCCGCCCGTCCGCGGCCGGTTCGGCCAGCACGTCGGCCACCGGCCCGGCGCATCCGGCGCGGACCGCCTCGACGAGCAGCGCGTGCCGCCGCCCGCACTCCGTGCGGGTGCGCCGCAGGACGTCGGCGAGGTTGTCGCATCCGGGCAGCAGCCGGCCGGTCCCGCGCGGCACGGGGGCGCGCATCCGGCCGGGCCGCGGATCGCAGGGGAACGCCGAGCGCAGCGCGACCACCATCTGCTCGGCGGCGGCGAGGACCCGGCGCTGCCCGTCGGTCTTCCCGGCCACCCGCAGCGGCAGCAGCGCCGTGCCGAGCCGGTCGTCGGGGAGCGGGGCACGGGTCACGGGCGCCGCGCCGCCCGTGTGCCAGGCGGCCTGGACGGCGTGACGCCCCGGGTCGCGCAGCGCCGTCTCCAGCAGGACCAGCCCGCCGGCGGTCAACCGCTCACCGGCGATGCGCAGTTCGGGCTCCGTCTGCACGGCGACGTCCAGCCGGACCGGGCCCTCCGGCCCGTCCGCCGTGCAGCCGATGCGGAAGCCCCGGCGGCGCTGGGCGTCGGACCGGGCCCGCTCCGGCACACACGCGACCGGATCCGGGAAGACCTCCGCGAGGTCGTCCCCGCCGCCGAGCCGCGCCAGCGCCTCGTACGCCCGCAGCGCGGTGGTCTTGCCGCTGCCGCTGGGCCCCGTGAAGAGGGTCAGCGGCGCGACCGGGAGGACGGCGCCGCGGTGGCCGGCGAAGGCGGAGAGCCGCAGTTCGGTGACCCGTGGCCGGTCCGGACGGTGCTCTCCCCGCCGTCCGTCCCCGGACGGGTACGGCTGCGGGGAGCACGGCGGGGACGGCGGCGGGGCGAGGGCGGACGTGGAGGGCACGGTCATGTCCGGACGGTAGGCCGCCCTCCGGGCAGCGAACCGTTCCGCCCGGTGACCTTCCCACGATCGGGGGACGGCCCGGCGCGGGACCGCGACCGCTCCCGCCCTCGGCCGGTCACGGGCAGGCCCCGCTCCGGCCCGGCCGGGTGCCGCTCGGGCCCCGGTCAGGCGCCGGGGACGGCCGCGTCCTCCATCAGTCCGCTCACCTCGGTGCCGGCCGGGGTCAGCAGGAACACGTTGCGGTCGACGCGGTGCATCCCGCTCGCCAGCCCGAAGACGACCCCGGTGCTGAAGTCCAGGACGCGCTTGGCGACCTCGCCCTCCGCGCCGGTGAGGTCCAGCAGGACCGGCACGCCCGCCATGAGGGTCTCGGCGACCTCGCGGGCGTCCGCGAAGACGTTGACCCTGAGCACGACGAAACGGCGGCGCAGCTCCGTCTCGGCGTCCGGGAGCGCGCGGTGGTTCACCGCGGACGGCCAGGTGTCGCGGCCCCGCAACGGGACGACCTGGGCGAGCCCCTCCCACTGTTCATCGGTGACGTCGTGGCTGTTCACCGGCTCCCCCCGCCCTGACTCGCACTCTTTGCTCGCACCCGTCAATTCTTACGCCAAGTCACCCGTTCGGCCCAACAGCGACACGGTGCGCACCGGCTTGTTCGAGGAGACGGGACCGGGTCGCCCGGATCGCCGGCGCGGGCGATCCGGGTGGTCCACGGTCACGAGGGGGCCCGGACGGCGGTGGCCCGTCAGGTCATTCGCCCTGCCGCACGGGTTCCCGTACCGCCGCTTCGGCCGTCCAGTCCAGGATGGGCACCGCCGCCCCGGCGGCCTCGCGCCCCCGGCAGTGGGCGTGGTGCCGCAGCACGATGCCGTCCAGGTCGAGCCGGGAGCCGAAGGCGGGGTGCTCCCGCAGGCGGCGCGCGTAGGACCACAGCCGCGGGTGGCCGGTGACGCGGTGCACCGCGGCGGCGTCGAGGTGCCAGCGGTGGACGGTGTCCAGTTGCACCAGGCTCACCCACAGGTGCACGTCCGCGAGGGTCAGCCGGTCGCCGAGGACGTACTCCTGCCAGGACAGCCGCCGTTCGACGGAGTCCAGTGCGCGCAGCAGGGTGTTCAGGGCCGCCTCGCGGGTCGCCCGGTCGGCGTCCGTCCGGCCGGCGCGCTGTGCGGCGGCGTCGATGTCCTTTTCGCACAGCCGCCTGACGTCCTCCACGGCGTCCCGGGCGCCGTGCGGGTACAGGTCGGCGCCGTGGTCGCCGAACCGCCGGGCCAGGTCGCCGATGATCTCGTGGGTGCACGTGCTGACGACGCGTCCGGTCCAGTCGTCGCTGAGGACCGGGCCCGCCGCCGGGCCGGGGTGCCGGTGGCAACTGGCCTCGTACAGCGGGCGCAGCGCCAGGTACCCGCCGTCGGGGGCGTCGGGCACGGCGGGCAGCAGGGTGACCGCGACGGTGTCGCCGAGGCCGAGCAGGCCGTGGGCGACGGCGATCTCGAGGCCGCGTGGACAGGACAGGGCGAGGTGGAGCCGGTAGCGGTGCGGCACGGCGGGGTAGCCGCTGCGGGCGTCACCGCCGATCCGCGCGCGGAAGGACTGGGCGGCCGTGGGCAACGGGGTGGGCATGCGTCTCCCTGGGGTGCTCGGTGGCGGGGTACGACGGCGGCACGCGACGGCGTCGGCGTGCGCGTCCGGGTACGGCGCGGGCTCGGGGAAGGCGACCGGTCCGCGGTGCGGAGCGGGGCGGGGGCGCTTCGGTCAGGCGCCGGTCGTGGCCGGGCCGTGAGCGCCCCGGCGGGGGCCTGCCGCGCTGCACACGCGCAGCAGGTCGATGTGGCGACGGGAGGTCAGCAGGGGCAGCGACCGGGGTGCGGGGACGTCCTCGCGGGACTCCGGCACCGTTCGGCCCATCGCTTCCCTACCTTTTCACTGGGTTTCCCACTCCGCAGTGTCGGACGGTCCCCGGGCCGCGTCAAGGGTCTGCGCACACACCGCCGCCCGGCGCGGGCCCGGGGTCGCGGGGTCCGCGCCGGGCGGTCGCCCGGGCCGGCCGTCGGGGGGACGGGCGCGGGGTCAGGGCTGCTGCCACAGGGTGGTGGGAGCCTCCCTGCGCACCACCGGGGCGATCTCCTCGGCGAACCGCCTGAGCTGGTCGATCTGCTCGGGGAGCGACAGGCCCGAGCCGTCGACGGTGACCGACTGCAGGTCGTGGCGGTACGCCTCGTGGAAGCCGAGGATCTTGTCGATGACCTGTTGCGGGCTGCCGATGAGGTGCGGCCCGTCGGCGACGGCCTCCTCGACGGTGCGGAAGGGGGTGTTGTAGCCGGGTCGGCCCTCCAGGTGCGGCTTGTACGCCTGCCGGACGCGGGCCTCGTAGTAGTCCTTGAACCGGGCGACCGCCTCCTGGGTGGTGTCCGCGAGGAACAGCCCGCCCGATCCGGCCCCGACGTGGGCGTCGCGCGGATCGTGCCCGTGCGCCTCGAAGCGTTCCCGGTAGTGCGCGACGAGCCGTGCGTAGGCCGCGCGGGGCTGGACGGCGTTGGCGCTGAACAGCGGATCGCCGTGCCTGGCCGCCAGTTCGGTGGAGTTCGGGCTGGTGGCCGAGCCGTGCCAGACGCGCGGCGGGCGGCCGCCGTAGGGCCGGGGCACGGTGGTGACGTCCGACAGGGGCGGGCGGAACCGGCCCCGCCAGGTGACCTTCTCCTCCCGCCAGAGCCTGCGCAGCAGTTCGTACTTCTCGGCCTGGTACTCCCACTGGAGGCGCTCGTCGAGGCCGAACAGGCCGAAGTGGCCCGCCTCCGCCCCCTTGCCGACGACGAGTTCGAGCCGTCCGCGGGAGAGCTGGTGCAGCGTGGCGTAGTCCTCGGCGACGCGCACCGGGTCCAGGACGGCCAGGACCGTGACACCGGTCAGCAGCCGGATGCGGGTCGTCCGGGCGGCCAGCGCCCCGAGCAGCACCGTGGGGCTGGACGACAGGAAGTCGCCGGCGTGGCGCTCGCCGACGGCGTAGGCGTCGAAGCCGAGTTCCTCGGCGGCCACCCCGGTCTCGACGACCTCGGCCAGCCGGTCGGCCGCCGGGCCGAGTTCGCCGGTCAGGGGATGCGGGGCGTGGCCGACGATGGTCAGCACCTGGAACCTCACGCGGCACCTCCGCAGCGCGCCGCGGGACGGCTCGGGCCGAGGTGGTCGCGGAGTGTGGCGCCCTCGTACCGGGTGCGCAGGACACCGCGTTCCTGGAGCAGCGGGACGACCCGGTCGACGAACTCGTCCAGCCCGCCGGGGGTGAGGAGGTGGAGTGGGCGGGGCATGTGACCTCGTGTCCTGTGCGGAGCCGGTGCGAGGGGCCGGGAGGCGGGAGGGGAAGGGAGCAGGCCGAACGGCGCGAACGGCTCCACCTGGCGCCTGACGGAGTACGGCAGCCAGGGCTCGACGACGC
>NZ_JBEYXZ010000033.1:0-63104 GCF_040645305.1 Streptomyces sp. NPDC046831
GCCCGAACCCGCACCAGCCACTTCGCAGCACTTCGCCCCGCCGATCACACGATCGGCGGGGCGAAGCAGACGACCCCGAAATAACCAACAGCATCCGACGTCCGCGGTGCGGGGCCCGTGCTGCTCGTTCGCCGAGTTCCCGGGCGGGCACGTCGGCGCGGCCGAGCATCCGGAGGCGTTCGCGGACCGCCTGACGGAACTCCTCGGCGGGCCGTGGCCCGGCCCGAGGGTCGGCACCGGCACGGCGGGCGGACCGGTGCCGGCCGAAGTGGATCACCGGTACCCCGCGCGTGCCTCCACCCGTCACCGCCCCAGCCCCGGAACGACCGGTGCAGGAGGCCACTTGGACAGGGAAAACGCAACTTCGACATCGCCCGCGGGGGCAGCTACCTTCACCTGGTCCTCGGCGATCGTCCACGGTCGCACAGGAGTTCCTTCAGGCTGAGCCACCCGCGACGGGATGAGTTGGTCACGCCCCACGAATCCTCGCTCCAGGCGGGAGCCACCGAACCGGATCCGGGTCCGGGTCCGGGTCCGGGTCCGCACCAGGCACCCCCAACCAGGGAGAGACGTATGCCCCGACTTGCGCTGTACACGTTCGGCGTCCTGAAGTCACCGCTCGCCGATCCCGCACCTCTCACGCGCGAGTTCCACGACATCGGTGAGGCCGTCTACCGGAGGATCAGTCGGCACCCCGGGTACCTCGCGCGCGCCGAGACGGCGGACGGTGACCCGGGCGTGCTCTTCGACGCGGACTGGGGTGCGTGGGGGGAGTTCGCCGTACCGACCTGGTACGGCAAGGGCCGTACGGTGGAAACCACCGCCCTGGCCGCGACCCTCTCACTGTGGACCGGTCTGCGCCCCGCCTTCGACGCCGTCTGCACCGGTCTGCACCGTGAGGCGCTGACCAGGCGTCACGACTGGTTCGAGAGGACAGGGCACCCGAATCACGTGATCTGGTGGGTCTCCGACGGCGCGACACCCACCTGGCAGGACGGGGTGTCCAGGCTGGAGCACCTCCACGACCACGGCTCCGCGCCGCACGCCTTCACCTTCCACCACTCGTTCGCCCCGGAGGGAACGCCGACCAGGATCGAAGGCACCGGGCCGAAGAGCGACCAGGTGCGCTGACGAACGGAACCTGAACGACTGGGAGCGCCCGCCGGACTTCTGGCCTGCCGGCCGCCCCGGATCACTCGACGCGGCACACCGTCCGCGGGTCGGCGCCCGGGCGGCCCGGGGGCTCGGTCAGCGGCTGGTTGCTGCCCGCCGGCCGCCCGCACACGGTCACCGACTGCGCCCTGCTGCCCCGGTAGGTCACGCGCACGATCGCGTAGGCGTGGCCCTGCTGGTCGGCGTAGGGCCGGCTGCCGGCGAAACTGACCGTGCCGACCGGCAGGTTGGGGTTGGGGTGCCAGCGCAGGTCGGCCCAGGTCTCGGCGGCGGTCTGCGGGGCGTCGCCGTTCTTGGCGGCCCGGTACAGCACCGCGGTCGCGCTGTAGGCGAGCACCGACTGGCCGCTGGAGAACAGCGCGTCGTCCCAGGGCCGGGCGGGGTCGGCGAGGGCGGTCGCCGTCGTGCCCTCGGGGAGCAGCGCGGCGATCGTGCGCTGGGCGTCCAGATAGAAGCCGGTCGCGCCGACGAGGTCCATCGGGGCCAGCCCGAAGTGGTAGAGGGTGACCTCGGCGGGGATGCGCAGCGCCTCACCCTCGTCGTAGTTGCTCTTCGCCAGGTCGTCGCCCGTGAAGACGGTGATCTTCTCGCCGGAGCAGCCCGGGGTGGAGCCGAGCTGGGCCATCAGGTTGGGCACGTCCTCGACCCGGCCCGCGAAGTACAGGGCCTTCGGCACGGGGCTGCTCGCGCAGATCGTCGCGACCGGGGTGGTCAGTTCGGGTTCGCCGTTCGAGCTCAGCCGGTAGGTGCGGCCGGGCAGTACGGTGAAGCCGGCCCGGCCCAGCATGAGCCGGCCGACCCGGGCCTGTTCGGTGGTGTAGAAGTCCTTCTCGCTGCCGCCCTTGCGGGCCAGCACCACGGCCCGGGCGCCCGGGTCGCGGTCGGCCAGCTGGCGGGCGACGACGAGCAGCGCGTTCGCCTCCTCCTCGTCGGTGGCCGCCAGGCCGAACCAGTTCGACAGCTGGCGCGCCAGATGGCTGCCGGAGTTGGTGGTGCTGACCACGGGCAGGCCCGCGCCCTTGAGGATCTCGGCCGCGTCGTCGCTCTCCGTGGTGTCGCGGCCCAGGCCGACGACGCCGACGACGGACCGGTCGCGCCGCGCCAGGTCCGCGATGTGCCGCGCCATGGGCAGGACCTGGAGCATGTTCTCGCCGGCGTTGGCGAGCAGCACTCTTATCTTCGTCGGCTGGTGGGTGCTGACGTTGGTGTAGTGCTGGTAGAGGTAGACGCCGGTGATCTCCTCCAGCCCCTTGCGGGTGTCGAGCTCGTCCGCCGCGGTGACCGGGCCGGCGTAGACGACGGTGACGTACTTGTCGTCGGGGCCGATGGCCCTGTTCTCCTCCCGGATCGCCTGCTCGACGGCGTCGAAGGTGACGCCCCGGCCGGCGCCGGCGAGCTGGAGGCCGTTGCCCGCGGCCAGCCGTACGTCCTGCGTGGCGACGCCGACGCACTCGCCGCCGATCCGCTCGGAGTCCGTGTTGGACCCCAGCAGCCGGCCCTGGCAGTAGCGCTCGGCCATCCACTGGTTGCCGAGGAAGACGCCGCTCAGCGCGATCGCGAGCACCACCGCGAGGCACGGCCTGGACCACAGCAGCCAGGCCGGTGTACGGCCGATCCTGGTGGTGGCGTGCTGCACCGAGTGCTGCCGGCGCAGCGTGTCGGCCGGCAGCGGTATCCGCAGGATCCACGGCAGCGCGCCGGCCCGGCCGGGCGACTGGCCGACGTTGAGGTTGGTCACCCACTCCCGGTACCGGGCGTCCGCTCCGTAGAGGCGCTCCTCGCGGTCGCCCGGCGCGCCGGGCGGCGGGGTGGCGGGCCGCACCGGCTCCTCGGAGCCCGGCGGGCGCAGCCGCTCCGCGGCCGGGACGGCGGCCAGCACCAGCAGCGGGTCCACCTCGCTGCGGCGGCTGCGCACGTTGCTGATCGCCCGCAGGAGCAGCAGGCCGCCGTCCTCCTCGGTGGCCCGCGGGAGGTACACCACCGGGGGGACCGTGCGCTTGCGGTGGCGCATGTCCACGGTCCGCGGCCCGAAGCATTCGCGCAGGTCCTCCAGCAGCGCCAGGACCCGCAGTTCGAGGTGGAACTGACGGGCCGTCGGGTCGCCCGCCTGGGCGGCGACGACCTGCTGGGCGACGGCGAAGGCCCGGCCGCGGATGGTCTCCCAGGACTTCGCCGGCCGCCAGCGAGCCCACTCGGCGGCCTCGGGCCGGTCGCTCGACGGGGCCAGGAACGTGGTGGTCGCGAACCACCGGCTGGCTCTGCGCAGCCACAGCAGCGGCGGTGCGCTGCGCGCCAGCAGGTGCGCCACACCGATGGCGGCCAGGGCCAGGGCGCCGCCCCACACGGCCGTCTGCCAGCCGCCCTCGCCCAGCAGCACGCTGAGGCAGGCGATGAACAACGCCCCGACGAAACCGGAGGGATTGACCACCGCGCTGATCGTCTCGGCCAGCGCCGACGTCCTCCCGCCGCGGGCGCCGTCGCCGTCGAGATCCCCTCCCGGCCGCCAGCGCAGTTCGGCCAGCCGCCGCATCAGCCGTTCGCGGCGCTCGGCGGCGGACCACACCGTGGTCACCTCTCCGCCGACCTCCGGCGCGGCCTGCTCGATGGCGCGCAGCAGCCGCGAGCGCGGGAAGGTGAACGGCTTGTACTGCGACTGGCTCTCGTTGTCCCACCGGTGCTCGCACAGCTGGCGCACCATGTCGATCGCGGAGGAGTAGGGGTCCGGGCCGCCTCCGCCCTCCAGCCGTTTGGCGATCAGCCCCCGCGGCTGGTGCCCCTGCCGGACGAACTCCACGACCTGGGCGACCCGCCGGTCGAGACTGCCGGTGTCGTCCTCCTCCGCGGCCTGCAGGACCACCAGCGGCGTCACCGGCGGATTGTCCCGGAACCTGTCGATGAGCCGTCTCATCAGATCGAAAACCGAGTCGGCAGCCTCGATCCCGGCGCTGCCGCTCCACACCTCTCTCGGCACTCCGCTCCGCCCCCGTCACATCCGCCCCGTCGAGCACCCCGAGTTCGATGGCTATACCCATATCGAACTGCCGCTGCACCAGAGGAGCGTGCCGAATCTGCGCTTGTTCGGTGCCCGTGCCCAGAGGCCGGCCGGACCGGCTCAGCCGGCGCGCTCCGCCGCGCCACGCTCGACGCAGAACTCGTTGCCCTCGGGGTCGGCGAGGACCACCCAGCCGGTGCCGTCCGGCTTGCGGCGGTCGTCGAACACCGTGGCGCCGAGGGCGAGCAGGCGCTCGACCTCCTCGTCCCGGGTGCGGTCCTGCGGCTGGAGGTCCAGGTGCACGCGGTTCTTCACGGCCTTGGCGTCCGGCACGGTCACGAACAGCAGCCCGGCGTCCTCGATCAGGACCTCGTCGTCGCCCGGGTGGTCGTCCTCGTGGAGCGGCCGGCCGAGCACCCGGGACCAGAAGCTGCCGAGCGCGTAGGCGTCGGCGCAGTCGATCGTGACATGGCGGATGGCGGAAGTCATACGGGGATTGTCGGTTCCGCCTCCCGGCGCGGGCAACGCGTTTGTCCGGGCGCCGGGGCCCGGGCGCCGGCGCCGTCCGGCTCGTGCGAGCGGCGCCGCGCCGGGGCCGGCGGCGCTCGCGCAGGCGTCGCACCGCGACGCTCTCCCCCGGCGTCCGTCGATCCGAGGCTCCGTCGGCCGTGGGTCCGAGGCTCCGTCGGCCGTGGGTCCGAGGCTCCGTCGATCGTGGGGACCGCCGCTCCGTCGGCCGTGGGCACCGACGCTCCGTCGGCCGTGGAGGGCCTCGCGGCCGGATCAGTGGACCGAGAACCCGCCGTCCACGAAGATCGACTGACCGGTGACGTACGCGGAGGAGCGGCTCGCCAGGAACACCGCCGCGCCCGCGAAGTCCTCCGCCAGACCGTTGCGCCCGACCATGGTGCGGGCGGCGAGTTCGGCCACCTTGCCCGGATCGGCGGACAGCCGCCGGTTCAGCGGGGTGAGCACGAAGCCGGGGACCAGGGTGTTGCAGGTGACGCCGAACGGGGACCACGCCTCCGCCTGCGAGCGGGCCAGCGATTCCAGGCCGCCCTTGGAGACGCCGTACGCGCCGCTCTGGACGAACGCCCGGTGCGCCTGCTGCGAGGTGACGTGGATGATCCGTCCGAAGCCCCGCTCGGCCATCCCGGGGCCGAAGCGCTGCCCGAGGAGGTAGGGCGCCTCCAGGTTCACCGCCATGGTGGTGTCCCACACGTCGTCCGTCAGCTCGCCCATCGGGGGACGCAGGTTGACGCCCGCGCAGTTGACGAGGATGTCCGGCTCCCCGAACACCGCGGCCGCCTCCTCGGCCGCGGCCCGCACGCCGTCGCGCGTGCCCAGGTCGGCGCTCACCCAGGCCGCCCGGCAGCCGTCCGCCTCCAGCTCCCCGACCGTGGCGGCCAGAGCGGCCCGGGTGCGTGCGACGACCACGACACTCGCCCCGGCCCGCGCCAGGGCCCCGGCGACGGCCCGGCCGATCCCGGAGCTCCCGCCGGTGACGAGGGCCACCCGGCCCTCCAGTGAGAAGAGGCCGTCGAGGTAAGGCTGCGCGGTCATCTCCACATCCCCCAGGTAGGCGTCCCGGCGGTGCGCCGGCGCGGACGGACGTCCGGCGGGCGACGATACGGGACCGGCACCGGCCGGTCAGCCGCTCGCGCCCGCGACGGCCCGCTCCGCCGTCCTCGACGTGCTCGCCCCCGGGCCGTCCGGCTGGGCGAGGACGGCCGACCGGCTGCCGTACCCGCTCGGGCCGTCGTGACGGGCCGGGTTCCGCGATCCGGGAGGCGGGTCCCCTTCAGGCTCGGCGTGCGGGTCGTGCCGGTCGTGCCGTTCCCGCCGGGGCGTCGGTGTCCGGTTTCCCGGCCCGCCTCGCCCGTCCCGGCGGCAGGTGCGGGGTCACGGCGTAACTGGCGAGCGTGATGCCGCCGGTGGCGAGGAAGGCCGCCTTCAGGCCGTCCAGCTGGGCGGAGGCGTAGGAGTCGGTGACGGCGTCGACCTCGGACGGCGGCAGACCGGCCCGCTGGGCCGCCGAGCGCACCTGGTCGGTGGGGACGAAGGAGATCCCGGCTTCGAGGGCGATGCCCGTCTGTCTGCGGGTCTCCTCGGACAGCCGCGGGTCGTCCCGCACCTGCGCGGTGAAGGCGTGCGCCAGGCTGCCTATGAGGATCGACCCGATCAGCGCCGTGCCCAGTGCGGAGCCCAGGTTCTGGGCCGTGAACTGCAGTCCCCCGGCCTCGCTGCGTTCCTCCTCGTCCACGCCGGACTGGACGATGTTGCCCAGCTGGGAGGCGAGCATGCCCATCCCCACACCGAGCAGGGCCATGGCGCCGGCGAACTGCGCGTCGTCGATGACCGGGTCGACGGTGGCCAGCAGCCACACGATGGCGCCGGTCAGCGCGGCCAGGGCCAGCCGGACCATCCGGCGCGGTCCCGCCACCCGCCCCAGCCGGGCGGCGATCGTCGACGCCGCCAGCATGGTGACGGACACCGGAAGCAGCCGCAGCCCCGTCTGGAATGCGTCGAACCCCTGGACGACCTGCAGGTACAGCGGGATGGCGAAGAACAGGCCCAGCAGGATGAGGTTCTGGCTCAGCAGCGCCGACAGGCCGGAGCGCAGCGCGGGGCGGTGCAGCAGGGACAGGTGCACCAGGGGGTCTTCGCCGCGGGCCTCCCGGTGCCGCTCCCAGCGCCGGAAGCAGGCCAGCACGGCCACTCCTGCCGCGACGACGAACAGGGTGGGCGCGAAGCCCAGGACGGTGAAGGGCGGGTTGCGCGGCTGCACCCACCCCCAGGTGCTGCTCTGCAGCACACCGAGCACGCCGAGCCCCAGACCGGCCGCCGAGAGGACGGCGCCGACGCCGTCCAGCCCCGGACGCGGGCCGGTCCGGGGCGGCTCCGTGATCACCCGGCGGAACAGCAGGACGGCCGCGACGACGACCACCTCGCCGGCGAAGACCAGCCGCCAGGTGAGGTACGTCGTCATCCAGCCGCCCAGGAGCGGGCCCACCGCGATGCCGGCACCGGCCAGTCCGCCGATGACGCCGTAGGCGACGGCCCGGTCCCGCCCGCGGTAGGACTCGGCGACGAGGGCGGCCATGGCGGGCAGCACCAGCGCGGCGCCGAGACCCTCGACGACCGACCAGCCCAGGGTCAGGGCCCACAGGGTGGGAGCCACCGCGGTCAGAGCCGATCCGGTGCCGTAGACGACGAGGCCGAGGAGGAAGACCCGGCGCCGCCCGAAGATGTCCCCGAACCGGCCCCCTACGACCATGAAGGCCGCCATGACCAGCGCGTACAGCGTGATGACGGCCTGGATGGCGGTGACCTCGGTGTCGAAGTCGTCGACCAGCCGGCTGATGGACACGTTCATGACGGACGTGTCGAGGACCATCAGGAACTGCGCGGTCCCCAGGACGATCAGAGCGCGCCAGTGTGCCACGGTGTCCACCTCACCGAGTCGGCCCCGGCACGCCGTCGGAGCCGGCCGGGCGGCGACCGGGACGTGTCCGGCCCCCATGCCCATGGCAGCCGAGGAAGCCCTGCGGCGCCTCACCCGCAGCGGGCGAGCCGCCGAGCGGTGCGGGCGACCGCCCGGCCGCCCTCCCGTCCGCGACGGGACCGGCCCCGCCGCGCGGACCGACGACGGGGCCCGGTGCCGTCCCGGCCCTTCCCGGCGGGCCGGGCAATTCACCCGTCCCGGGTGAGGACGCCCGGCACCTGCCGTGCGCACGCTGAAGCGCAAAGAGCGGTGCCACGGTTCGGAACGGTCCGACGACACCGGCACCGCCGCCGGACACGGGTCCGGGACGGAGGAGACAAATGAGCGCCCAGGTGTATCTCGCCTACGACTATCCGCTGCTCAGCGCCTTCTGGACGATGCTGTGGTTCTTCCTGTGGATCATGTGGTTCGTGCTGCTCTTCCGCGTCGTCACCGACATCTTCCGCGACGACGGCATGAACGGCTGGGCCAAGGCGGGCTGGCTGGTGTTCTGCATCGTGCTGCCCTTCCTCGGCGTGTTCGTGTACCTCATCGCCCGCGGCAAGGGCATGGGCCGGCGCGAGATCGCGCAGGCACGGCAACAGCAGGAGGCGTTCGACGCCTACGTCCGCGAGACGGCCGGCGGGGGCCGCAGGAGCAGTGTCGACGAACTCGCCAGGCTCGCCGACCTGCGCACCCGCGGTGAGATCACCGACGAGGAGTTCGCACGCGCCAAGGCGATGCTCCTGGCCGACGGCGTCCCCGCGGGCCAGGCCACGTCCGTCACCTCCGTACGGGAGGGCCCCGACACGTCCGTCACCTCCACCCCCGGCCGCTGAGCACGCCGGACCACGACGTGGGCACGGCGCGCAGGCGCAACGCAGGGGCGGCGGCCAAAGCCGCGGCCGGTGCGACGGGGCCAGGTGTGGCCGGGGGCGCCGCACGGCCGGCCCAGCCGCCCGGACCGCGAGCCTGGTGGGCACGGCTGGCCCTGCTCGCGCTGCTGGCGGCCGTCCTCGTGCCGCTGGTCGCCGCCGGCCTGAGAAGCCTGTTGTGGCTGCTCGTCGGCGTCGCCGGGCTGGTGGTCACCGCCGTGGCGCTGTGGTGGGCCCTCGCCCACGCCCGAGCCGTCCGGGCCGCCGGACTGCTGCTGGCGGCGACCGTCCCGCCCGCCGTGCTGGCCCTGTACGCGGCGCACGGCATGCTGGCACCCGCCGCCGTGTCCCTGGGCCTGCTGGTGCTGGCCGTGGCGGCCGCGCGGATCGTGTCGGCACCGCGGGACGCGGACGCGGCGCCCGCCCTGCCACCGCGTCCCGCCGACGCGCCGCAACATCCCTGGATCCTGATGAATCCGCGGTCCGGCGGTGGCAAGGTCGACCGGTTCGACCTGGCGCAGCGAGCCAGGGCGATGGGCGCCCGCGTGGTCCTGCTCGACCCGGAGCGGCACCAGAACGTGGCGGAACTGGCCGGGCGCGCGGTGGACGAGGGAGCCGACCTGCTCGCCGTGGCCGGCGGAGACGGCACCCAGGCGCTGGTCGCCGAGGTCGCGGCGCGCAACGGCCTGCCCTTCCTGGTGATCCCCGCCGGTACGCGCAACCACTTCGCCCTGGACCTCGGACTGGACCGCGACGATCCCGCCACCGCCCTGGAGGCGCTCACCGACGGCGTCGAGATCGACGTGGACCTCGGCTACGCGGCCGGCCGGGTGTTCGTCAACAACGCCTCCTTCGGCACGTACGCGGCTGTGGTCGGCGACCCCGCCTACCGGGACGAGAAACTGCGCACCACCCTGCAGACGCTGCCCGCGCTGCTCACCGGCCCCACCGCGCCCAGACTGCGGATGCGGGCCGGCGTGGTCCGGGCCGACGGCCTGCAGGCACTGCTGGTCAGCAACAACCCCTACCGGCGCGCCGTCGACTCGGTCCACCCGGGACGTCGCGAGCGCCTGGACTCCGGGCGACTGGGCGTGCTCTGCGTGCGGGTGGACAACTCCGCCCAGGCGGCCGGCCTGCTGCGCGGTCCCCAGGCGTCGGGCGTCACCCGGCTCACCGCGGCGGAAGTGGTCGTCGAGGCGGACACGGCGACGGTCCCGGCCGGCATCGACGGCGAGGCGGTCCTCCTGCCCGCCCCCGTGGTGTGCCGCATCGCCCCGCGAGCCCTGCGGGTGCGCGTCCCGCGCCGGCGCACCGTGACGCCCCCGAGCAGACCGCCCGCCGACTGGCCGCACGTCCTGCGCCTGGCCCTGCCCCGCCGCCGCGCCACCCGGCCGGCCGGGTGAGGACCGGGCGCGGTCGACGCGGGGCGGGCGCGGACGGAGCGGGACGGTCGGCTGCCCGCGCAGGGAACGGCGCCCGTCCCCCTCGCACCCGCTGCCGCGCGCTCGGCGCGCTCACGGCCGCCGGCGCGGTGGGCGAGCGGCGCGGTGCTCGGCGTACGCACGGCCCACGACGGCTCCCAGGTGGACGACCACGCCGACCGCCACCAGCCAGGACACGATGACCATGACCACGCCCACCGGGCCGTACTTCTGGTTGTTGGCCACGATCGTCGCCGAGAAGTACCGGGAGGAGAACACCCCGAGGCCCGTCCACCCGATGTCCGTCGCCAGCGCCGCCGGGAGCAGGAACCGCCAGGCGACCGTGCCGGTGAGCAGCAGGCGCATGGTCCCCCACCAGAAGAGCAGCGCCACGGCGAAGCCGAGCAGGCCCTTCAGGGCAGGGGAGGCGAGTACCGCGACGGCCCTGGCCTGGACCGCTCCGTACGCGACCAGCGCCGCCAGCCACACCAGCTGAGCGCCCAGATCGCGCCACCAGTGCGGACGGACGTCGAAGAGGAACTGGTACCAGCTCTGCAGGGTGCCGGCCACGGCGATTGCGCCCGCGATCAGCAGCACCACGCTGACCAGGGTCAGGGTGCCCGAGCCGGGACCGGGCCGGAAGAGGGCGGCCACGGCCTCGGCGGCCTGCTGGTCCAGTCCGAGCCAGCCCGCCAGGACGTCGGACGCGTCCTGGCCGACCGCGGCCGTGAGGAGGATCAGGAAAGGGAAGAAGCAGAGGAAGGCGAGCGCCGCCAGCTGGAACGAGTGGCCGAAGAAGTCCGCCGCGCGCAGACGTGCCCACAGCCGTCCCGCCGTGCCGGACGCCAGGCGCCCGGCCCGCACCCGCCATCGTCCGGCCGGCCCGGTCGGGCGCACGGCCTGGCCACGGTCATCACCCGGGGGTGTGCTGCGCCTGCGCATACCAGGCAGTCAACAGCGCCGCGCGGGCCCGCGCAGCCCACGGGACGCCGGGGCCGTGACCCCGGACCCGGCCCCGGCTCGGCCCCGGCTCGGCCCCGACGTCCGGAACGGCGGTGAACGTGACCACCCATCCGCCGCGCCTGTGGGAGGGACGTGTCCCACGTCGCACCGGCCGGCTCACGTTCACGCGTTTCGCCCGGTTCACGCGGTTCGCTCGGCGGAGCAGCGGCACGCACCCGCTTCGCGGACACGGCTTAGCGTCGTGGGTATGACCGGTGACACCTCACCCTCCCTCGCCGAAGCCCTGGCCGCCGGGGCGGTCGTTCTCGACGGCGGGCTGTCCAACCAGCTCGAAGCCGCCGGACACGACCTGAGCGGCGGGCTCTGGTCGGCACGGCTGCTCGCCGAGCGGCCCGAAGCGCTCACCGAGGCGCACCTGGCCTACTTCCTGGCGGGAGCGGACGTGGCGATCACCGGGAGCTACCAGGCCACGTTCGAGGGGTTCGCCCGGCGCGGGATCGGCCGCGAGCGGGCGGCCGCGCTGATGGCCCGCAGCGTGCGCTCGGCGCGTGAGGCGCAGCGGCGGGCGCGGGCCCGCGGCGTCACGCGACCGCTGTGGACCGCGGCCTCGGCGGGCCCCTACGGGGCGATGCTCGCCGACGGCTCCGAGTACCGGGGCCGATACGGTCTCACGGTCGGGGAGCTGGAACGCTTCCACCGGCCGCGTCTGGAGGTGCTGGCCGCCGCCCGGCCCGACGTCCTCGCCCTGGAGACGGTCCCGGACACCGACGAGGCGGCGGCCCTCCTGCGGGCGGTGCGCGGGCTGGGGGTGCCGGCCTGGCTGTCGTACACCGTCGCGGGCGACCGCACCCGCGCCGGGCAGCCGCTCGAGGAGGCGTTCGCCCTCGCTGCGGACGCCCAGGAGGTGATCGCGGTCGGGGTCAACTGCTGCGCCCCCGAGGACGCCGACGCCGCCGTCGAGATCGCCGCCCGGGTCACCGGCAGGCCGGTCGTCGTCTACCCCAACAGCGGCGAGGCCTGGGACGCCGGCGCGCAAGCGTGGAAGGGGCCGGCCTCCTTCTCCCCCGACCGGGTCGAGCGCTGGCGCGCCCTCGGGGCCCGGCTGATCGGCGGCTGCTGCCGGGTGGGGCCGGAGACGATCACGGCGGTGGCCCGGACCCTGACGGCCGCCTGAGGGCGGCTGCCCCGACGGCCGGGTGCCTCGGCCGGGGCCGAGCCGTTCGTCGCCCGCGCCGTGGGTACGGCGGCGATCCGCCCGCCGCCGTACCCACGGCGCGGGCTCACTCCCGCCGCGCGCTCCCGGACCGTCTGAGCCGGCGTACGGCCCACCGCGGAGGGTTCGCGCCGTGCTCGGGTGGGGGTGCGGCGCCGCCGTCGGGTGCCGGGGCCGCCGAGACGGGGACGTGCTCCGGGGCGCCGGCGTCGTCCGCCCGCCACAGCGCGAGCGCCGCGTCGCGCGGGCCGTGCAGGGTGCGCGGCTCGCCGTCGCCGAAGATCCGCACCGGGTGCGTCGTGTCCCACGGCGCCCATCCGGGGTCGCCCTCGGCCGCGAAGCGGACCCAGGCCGCGTGCATCGCGTCGGCCAGTTCCTGCGGGGCGCCGTCCCCGGCCAGGGCCCGGGACTCGGGCGCGTCCCCGGTGTCGAAGACGAAGCCCAGCTCCAGGGCGTGGCAGGCGCCGAGGCCCGGCAGCAGCGAGGGCCAGGCGAACTCGTAGACGTAGGACGAACCGGGGCGCGCGTCGGCCAGGCGGTGCAGGGGGACGCGCAGCAGGTGGTCGGTGACCAGCTGGCCGACGATCTCGGCGGGGCCGGCGCCGGGGTGCAGGGCGCGGTAGCCGCGCACGACCTCGTGACCGCAGTGGCAGCGGGCCATGGCGCCGGCCAGGGCCACCGGACCGAGCCGGTCCACCCGCTCCAGCAGCCCGCCCGGCACCAGCCACAGCCGGTACTCGTCCCGCGTCCAGCCCATCAGCAGCTCGACGCCGGGGGCCGCCCCGCCGCCGGCCAGCGCCTCGAGGGGATCGCGCGGGACCACGTCCCCGTCCACGACGATGCCGAACGCGGGGCCGCCGAGCACCGGGGAGCTGAGCCTGCCGACCTCGGCCTGGGTGCGCAGCAGCAGGTCCCGGTCGACGGCCGCGAACGCCTCGGCGGTGGCCGGGATCTTCAGCCGGGCCGCCAGGCGGCGCACCACGCGCCGCACCGTGTCCCGGGCGGACGCCTCCGGCGGGCCGCTCTGGAGCACCGCCCGCCGCACCAGCCCCTGGGCCTGCGGGGCGGCGACGAGGGCTCCGGCGCTGATCGCCCCGGCCGACTGGCCGAACACGGTGACACGGCCCGGGTCGCCGCCGAAGGCCGCGATCGACTCGTGCACCCACGCCAGGGCGGCCAGCTGGTCGCGCAGGCCGCGGTTGGCGGGGGCGTCCGGGAAGAGGCCGTAGCCCTCCACGCCCAGCCGGTAGTTGACCGAGACGAGGACGACGCCGTCCCGCGCGAACGCCCGGCCGTCGTACACCGGCACGGCCGCCGAACCGCGGGTCAGTGCCCCGCCGTGCAGCCACACCATGACGGGAAGCCGGGCGTCGGGGCTGGGGTCCGGCGTCCACACGTTGAGGTTCAGGCAGTCGTCGCCGGGGACGGCCGGGTCGGCGAGGTACCGGGCGAAGGCGGCGGAGTAGGGCGGTTTTGGCGCGGTCGGCCCGAACGACCCCGCGTCGCGTAAGCCGTCCCACGGCTCGGGCGGCGCCGGGGACCGGAACCGGCGGGCACCGAAGGGGGGTGCTGCGTACGGGATGCCGCGGAACACCGCCACCGCGTGCTCGTACCGGCCGCGGACCGCCCCGTGCGGCGTCCTCACCACGGGGTCCCCGCGGTCTGCGGTGTCCCTGCGGTCCGCCGTGTCCCTGTCCGCTGTGTCCCTGCGGTCTGCCGTCATCGCCCGCCCACCAGCCCTTCGCCACGCTCGTGCACCGCACCGCCTGATCCACCATCGTCTCGCCTGGCTCCTCGGCGCGGTGTCGCGGGACGACCGTCCGGGGGACGACGGCTGCCGGTCGTGGCCGGGGCGCCGGTGCGACGGCGGCCGGGTTCCAGGTCGCCGTCCCGCCGCACCCGTGCCGTCCGGAGGCCGGGGCGTCGGTCCCCACTCCAGGATCGCCTCGGCGTGTCCGCGGCCGGTCCCCGGGGTCGGGCTCCGCCCCGCCACCGGGCCGCCGCCCCGCAGTGCGCGGCCACGGTCGGGGTCCGTGCCCGGCCGCCGCGCGCACGGGCACGGACCCCACGGAACCGCCCCCGCACACGGGCGCGGACCCCACGGAACCGCCCCGCACACGGGCGCGGACCCCACGGAACCGCCCCGCACACGGGCGCGGACCCCACGGAACCGCCCCGCACACGGGCGCGGACCCCACGGAACCGCCCCGCACACGGGCGCGCACCTCGGTGAAGCCCCGCGCGGGCACGGACCTGCGAGGCCGCCCCCCACACGGACTCCCACCCCCGCGGGGCCACCCCGCACACGGGTTCAGGCACGGGTGGGGCCACCGCACGCGCGAGCACGACCCCCGCAAGGCCGCCGCGCGCACGGGCACGGGCCCTACGAGGCCGCCGACGCACGGGCTCCGGCCCCCGCGGGCCACCCAGCACACGGGTTCAGGCACCGGTGGGGCCGCTACACGCACCGGCACGGGTCCCCACGGGACCGCCCCGCGCACCGGCACAGCCCCCGCGAGGCCGCCCCGCGCACGGGCGCGGACCCCGCGAGGCCGCCCCGCGCACGGGCGCGGACCCCGCGAGGCCGCCCCGCACACGGGCGCGGACCCCGCGAGGCCGCCCCGCACACGGGCGCGGACCCCGCGAGGCCGCCCCGCACACGGGCGCGGACCCGGTGGGGACCGACCGGGTTCGCCCCCAGCGTGGGCGTTCCGCGCGCCCGAGGGCTTCGTGGGCGCGGCCGGGTGCGTGTCCGTTTCGTTCAAGACCGGCGGCGCGGACCGTCCTACGGTGGCGGCATGACTCCACGATTCGCCGTGATCGGCCTGGTCGTCTCCGACCTGGCCGCCTCGCTCGCCTTCTACCGCCGCCTCGGGCTGGTCTTTCCCGAGGGCGCCGAGCGGCAGCCGCACGTCGAGGCCGAGCTGCCCGGCGGGCTGGTCCTCGCCCTGGACACCGAGGAGACCGTCCGCTCGTTCCACCCCGCGTGGCGGCCGCCGGCCGGGGGCGGCAGGGTCTCCCTCGCCTTCCGGTGCGACACGCCCGCCGCTGTGGACGCCCTGTACGAGGACCTGACCGGCGCCGGCCACCACGGCGAGCTGAAGCCGTGGGACGCCTTCTGGGGGATGCGGTACGCCGTCGTGCACGACCCCGACGGCAACGGCGTCGATCTGTTCGCGCCGCTACCGGCGGCCGCCGAGTAGCTCCCCGAGGGTCGTGCCCGCCAGGGCCCGCACGTCCCTGGCGAGATGCGCCTGGTCCGCGAACCCGGCCCGGGCCGCCGTCTGCGCGAACGGCACGCCGTCCCGGGCCAGCGCGAGGGCCCGCTGCAGTCGCAGCACGCGGGCCAGCGTCTTGGGGCCGTAGCCGAAGGCGGTCAGGGACCGGCGGTGCAACTGGCGCGCGCCGAGTCCGAGAGCGTCGGCGACCGCGGCTACCGGACGGCCGGCGGCCAGGGCGGCGACCACGCGGCCCGGCAGGGGATCCGGCGGCCCCGCCCCGGCCGCGCACTCCAGCGCCACCTCCTCCAGCGCGGCTGCGGGGTCGGCCGCCGCGCCGATCCGTCCGCGCAGCCGCCGGACCACCGCGGCCGGCCACAGCTCGGCGAGGTCGACGCGCCGGTCCCGCAGTACGTGCGCGGGCACGCCGAGGAGGGCGGGCGCCGTGCCGGGGAAGAAGCGCACGCCGGCCCAGTGCGCGGGCGGGCCGCCGGGGCCGTGGGCGCGGGTGTCCGGTCCGGCGACGAGCAGCCGGCCCTCGCTCCACAGCAGGTCCATGCACCCGTCCGGCAGCACCGGCCCCGCCGCGGACGCCACCGGCGCCTTCCGCCAGACCACGGCGCCGGCCAGCCGGGACGGCCGCTCGGTGTACGCGGGCGCCCGCGCCTCCCCGTCCATGGACGGCAGACTACGCCGCGGGCGGCCGGGAGGACGCCGGGTCCGACGCCGCCGTGCCCGCGCCCCGCCGGGGGCGGAGCCGCCGGCCGGTCGGGCCAGACCCCCGCCCAGCACAGGCCAAGCCACCGGACCGCACAGGCCAGACCCCCGCCCAGCACAGGCCAAGCCACCGGACCGCACAGGCCAGACCCCCGCCCAGCACAGGCCAAGCCACCGGACCGCACAGGCCAGATCCCCGCCCACCGCGGTCACCCCGCCGCGGAACGCGTCCCGGCGGCCGGTGCCGCGGGTGTCACTTCGAGGCCGACGGCCCTTCCTCGTCCGCCTTGTGCGGGCTCTTCACGTGCATGCTCCGCACCTGCGTCCGCAACCGCGCCGTGACGTCCTCGGGCGGCAGGAACCGCGACCAGCGCTCCGGGAACTCGGAGGGCATGTCGGGGTCGTCGGGGTCGGCCACGCGAACCGCAGCGGCCCAGGCGACGTACTCGGCGATCTGCGCCTCGCGCACCCGCTCGTTGGCCTCGCGGGCCGCGGCGGTCGCGGCGGCCGGCCAGACCCGGTCGATGGCGGCGTTGACCGCGGCCCCGACAAGCACGGCGAACGCGGACACACCGATCCACAGCAGCACGGCCACGGGCGCGGCCAGCGAGCCGTAGATGGTGGGTCCCTCGACGGTGCTGGTGAGGTAGATGCGCAGCACGAAGCTGCACACCACCCACATGGCCAGGGCGACCAGCGCGCCCGGCACGTCCTCGATCCACGGCGAGCGCACCGGCACGGACACGTGGTAGAGCGTCGTCAGGAAGGCCACCGAGAGCACGATGACGACGGGCCAGTACAGAACCTGCACCACGGTCGTGGACCAGGGCACGATCCGCACCACCGCGTCCGGACCGGCCACCATCAGCGGCAGCGCGATCGATCCGATGAGCAGCGCCACGACGAACAGGCCGAACGCCAGCAGCCGGGTCCTGACGATGCCGCGGACCCCGTCGAGGCCGTACATCACGGTGATGGTCTCGATGAAGACGTTCACCGCGCGCGACCCGGACCACAGGGCGATCCCGAACCCGATCGAGATCACGTCGGGCCGCCCGCCCTTCGTGACGTCCCGCAGGATCGGCTGCGCGATCTCCTTCACGCCCTGGTCGGACAGGACCGTGCGGGAGGCGTCGAGGATGTTCCGCTCCAGGCTCTCGATGGTGTTCGCGCCGGTCCAGGCGTCGACGTAGTAGAGCAGCCCGATCAGGCTGAGCAGCAGGGGCGGCACGGACAGCAGGGAGAAGAACGCCGCCTCGGCCGCCAGGCCGAGGATCCGGTACTCCATGCACGAGTTGACGGTGTCCTTCAGCAGCAGCCAGGCGGTCCTGCGCTTGGAGACGTTGCGGTACAGGGCCTTGGCCCGGTGGAGGCGGCCGGACGGCTCGTGGGGAATTTCACTTGCTGGCTGCACGACCCAAAGGTATCTCCGTGGTGTCCGGTCCCCGTCATCCCCCGGGCGGGGCCGACCAGGCAGGACGGCGGGCACCGGGCGGGCGGGGGGTCCGGGGCGGGTGAGCACGGCCGCCCGCAGGGTAGGTTCCGGTCATGGCAGCCAGTACGCACACCGTGACCAACCAGGCGCCGCCGCTGATCGGCTACGACGTCTTCTCCGCCGACCGGGTACTGGCGGAGGCGGTCGGGCGGCACGTCGCACCGGATCTGCTCGACGAGGTGCGGGGCGAGCTGGCGGCCCTGGGGCGGGCCGCGGGATCGGCGCAGCTGCAGGAGTGGGGCGCCCTGGCCAACGAGAACCCGCCGACGCTGCGCACCCACGACCGCTACGGGCACCGCGTCGACGAGGTCGACTTCCACCCCGCCTGGCACCGGCTGCTCGGCAAGGGGGTCTCGGCGGGCCTCACCGCGGCCTGGGCACGCCCGGCCGGCCACGTCCGCCGGGCCGCCGCCTTCCTGGTGTGGACCCAGGTCGAGGCCGGCAACGGCTGCCCCCTGTCGATGACGCACGCGGCGGTGCCCGCGCTGCGCACGGATCCCGCGCTGGCCGCCGAGTGGGAGCCGCGGCTGACGTCCATGATCTACGACCGCGAGCTGCGGCCCGCCCGGCTGAAGGCCGGGGCGCTGTTCGGAATGGGCATGACCGAGAAGCAGGGCGGCAGCGACGTACGCGCCAACACCACCTCCGCCCGGCCGCTGGCCGAGGACGGCGCCTACGAGCTGACCGGTCACAAGTGGTTCTGCTCGGCGCCGATGTCGGACGGCTTCCTGGTGCTGGCACAGGTGCCCTCCTCCGCCGGCCCGGGCGGCCTGACGTGCTTCCTCGTGCCCCGGGTGCTGGAGGACGGCACCCGGAACGTGTTCCGCATCCAGCGGCTCAAGGACAAGCTCGGCAACCGGTCGAACGCCTCCGCCGAGGTGGAGTTCGACGGCACCTGGGCGCGGCGGGTCGGCGAGGAGGGGCGCGGGGTGCGCACCATCATCGAGATGGTGGCGGCAACCCGTCTCGACTGCGTGCTCGGCTCGGCCGGGCTGATGCGGCAGGCCGTCGCGCAGGCGGTCCACCACTGCTCCCACCGGGAGGCGTTCGGCGGCAGGCTGGCCGACAAGCCGCTGATGCGCAACGTCCTGGCCGATCTCGCGCTGGAGTCCGAGGCGGCGACGGTGCTGGCGCTCCGGCTCGCGGCCGCCTACGACGACGGCGGCGAGCAGGAGCGGGCGTTCCTGCGGATCGCGGTGCCGGCCGCGAAGTACTGGGTGACCAAGCGGTGCGCCCCGGTCGCGGTGGAGGCCGCCGAGTGCCTCGGCGGCAACGGGTACGTCGAGGAGTCCGGCATGCCCCGGCTGGTGCGGGAGTCGCCGCTCAACTCGATCTGGGAGGGCGCGGGCAACATCCAGGCGCTGGACGTGCTGCGGGTGCTCCAGCGGGAGCCTCGCGCGCTCAACGCGTGCCTGGAGGAGGTCGGCCTCGCGCGCGGCGCCGACCACCGCCTCGACGGCGCGATCAAGAACCTGCTCACCGAACTCGCCGACCTGGACGGGATCGAGGCGCGCGCCCGGCGGCTGGTGGAACGGCTGGCGCTGGTCCTGCAGGGGTCGCTGCTCGTGCGGTACGCGCCGCCGGAGGTGGCCGACGCGTTCTGCGCCTCACGGCTGGGCGGCGACTGGGGGGCGGCCTTCGGGACGCTGCCGCACACCCTCGACCTGGCGTCGCTGGTGGAGCGGGCTCGGCCGGTGTCCTGACGGCCGGCGGATCGTCGGCCGCCGGCATCCGGCATCCGGCATCCGGCGCGACGCCGGTGTCCCGACGGGGTGGTTGTCCTGACGGCGCACACGTTCCGAAAAGGGCGCAAGGAAGACGGCCGGTGTCCCGAACGACAGGAGACCGCCGGAGACTGGACCGTCGGTGTCCCGAACTGCCGGAGACTGGACGGCCGGCCTCCCGACGCGCGGAGGCACGACGGCCGGTCCGAACCTTGAACGCAAGACGGCCGGGTCCCGAACGGCCGGGACACGGCCAGTCCCCGGCGATCGGCGCGGCAGCCGGGGACGGGGCGGCCGGCAACGGACCCGCCGGAGAGTGGCGCCACGCGGGGGTGGTGCTGCGCCGACACGGCACCACCCCCGCTGCGCGGCCCGTCCGGGCCACGGGCGCCGCAGTGGCGGCACCGGACAAGTCTCGGACAGCGCCGTCCCGTTCACCAGGGTTGCGGGGGGTTGCAACACGACAGACCGCGGATCGCGCGGCCCGGGCGGCGCCGGCTGCCGGCGATCGGCCAGTGCTCCCTGGAGCCGCTGGCGGGCGGCCGGCTGGTGCGGGCCGACCCCGAGCCGGTGCCGCACGGCGTCACCCGCGCCGCCGCACTCGGAGACGCCGGCGGTGACCCGGGGGCGCGCGGCGGCGGGCCCCCGGGGAGTGGGCGTGCGGTGAACGGCCCCACCCGAGGGGTGTTTGTTCCGCGCATTTGCCGGGTTGTCGTCCTGCGGTGCGCCGTACTGCCGTAGCATCCCCTACGGGTCGCCCCACCTGCTCCTTGGCCAACGCACGGATCAAGCGGCGCAGTTGACCCGGCTTGGGGAGGTTGTATGAAGCACCGCGGCCGACACCGCCGACGCAGACGGGGAAGGGCACTGCGCGCCGTCCTGTCCGCGACCGCCCTCGCGCTGACCGCCGCCGCCACCATGATCAGCGCCTCGCAGGCCACGGTCGTCGACGACCCCGGCGCCCTGAAGCCGCTCGCCTCGTCCGCCGAGCTGGGCCGCCTGCGGCTGACCGAACAGCGGGTCCCCGAGCGGTCACTGGACCGGCTGGCCGCCGCGATGGGCCGGCCGGTCGGCGTCGGCGCGGTCCTCGCCGACGCCGACCGCACACTGCGCGGCGCGGCCGACTGCACGCCCGCGGAGAAGAAGGCGCTGCCCGTCGAGCCGGTGGCCGCCCGCGCGTACTGCTGGGACCGCGCCGACACCGTCGCCTCCGCATGGCGACCGGCGTCGGTGACCACCTCGGGCGACGCCGACGACGACGGGCGCTGGGGCGCGCACCGGGTGATCCTCTCCGGCTGGACGCACCACGGCGGCAGTGCCGCCGAACGCGGCCTGGCGAGGGTGGCGTTCGTCGACGCCGACGACCCGGACCGCCTCACGTACACCTGGGCCCTGCTCGTCGTCCCGGTCGACGACGGACGCGACTACCGTGGCCTCGTCTCCCGCGTGACGGGCATGGTCTGGTACCAGGACAAGCTGCTGGTGACCACCTCCGGCAGTGAGCGGGAGGCGCTGTACGTCTACGACCTGAACCGGGTCCAGCGCGCCAACGTCACCGGCGACGCGGTCGGACGGGTGCCCGGCGGCTGGTCCGCGCACGGGTACCGGTGGGTGCTGCCCGCCGTCGCCTCCTACCGCCCGGCCGGCGGCGGGTGCGACCGGGCGGCCCGCTCCGCCGCCGCGTGCCCGCGGGGCCTCTCCCTGGACCGCACCACCGCGCCCGACAGCCTGGTGGCGAGCGCGGCGACGCCCGCCCACGACGGGCGGCACACCCGGCTGTGGCGCTACTCCTTCAGCGCCGACCCGGCCCGCTCCGGCCTCCTGGCCGCCGACGCCGGCGGGACGGTGACCGCGGACGAGGCGTACGACACGAAGGTCCGCGGCATCCGGGGCGTGCTGTCGCACCGGGCCACGCCGTCCGCCCGGCCCGACTGGTACCTGGGCCGGTCCGCCGGCGAGCACGGCGGGCACGGAACGCTGTGGCGGCAGGACACGCACGGGGCGAAGGCCGCGGAGTGCGGCTCGAAGGGCAGGCACGACTGCTGGGGCGACGGCGGCGGCTCCCTGTCCTACTGGCAGGAGACGGGCGAGGTGTGGTCGCTGTCGGGCCGGATGCTCTTCGCCCTGCCGCTGTCCTCGATCCAGCGGTCGCTGGGGTGACGCGCGGCAGGCACCCCGGGACGGCGACATGCGCCACCCGCGGAGCCTGCCGCCGGTCCAGCACGGCGACACACGCCACCCTCGGAGCCCGCCGCCGGACCAGCCCGGCGAACACGCCGCCCGCGGAGCCCGCCGCGGGTCCGGCCCCGCGACGGGGCCGGGCGGCGCCCGCCCACCTCCCGGGACGGCCGTCCGCCTCGATCGACAGAACGACTGAGCGGATGATTCCCTGGCCGGCATGACGAACATCGCCGTGACCACCTGGTCCCTGGAGCAGGCCGCCCCGACCGACCTCCTCCCCGCCCCCGCGCCCGAGGGCGACGTCCGGGTCGTGCGGGCCGAGGTGGCCTCCCCCGAGTTCAGCCGCTTCCTGTACGCGTCGGTCGGCGGCGACATCCTGTGGACCGACCGGCTCGGCTGGACGTACGCGCGGTGGCGGGAGCACCTGGAGCGTCCGGGTGTCGAGACCTGGGTCGCCCTCGACCGGGGCACACCGGCCGGTTACGTCGAGCTGGAGCCGCAGGACGACGGCGTGGTGGAGATCGTCTACTTCGGCCTGCTCCCGGCCTTCCGCGGCCGGCGGATCGGCGGTCACCTGCTGTCGTACGGTGCCGCGCGCGCCTGGGACCTGGCCGACCGCTGGCCGGGGCTGGCGACGACGAAGCGGGTGTGGCTGCACACCTGCAGCAAGGACGGCGAGCACGCGATGGCCAACTACCTGCGTCGCGGCTTCAAGCTGTTCGACACCAGGGTCGAGGAAGAACCGGAGGTTGCCACTCCGGGGCCGTGGCCGGGCGCGTACCCGGCCTGACCTGGGCCGACGCGGGGCCGCACCGCGCATGTGACCCGCACCACGCTCGTCTCACCATGCGGGACCAAGTCGTCCGCATGGTGGATGAAGCTGGACTCGGTCCAGACGGCCGTGCCAGGCTGCGGTCATGTCTGGAACTGGAGTCGCCCTGGTGAGTCGGCGGCACGTCGACCTCGGCCGCATGTCCAGCGCCATCTGTCCGGCGAGCTGATCGCACCCGTCCGTGGCCCCCGGCCGCGAACAGCACCGCCGTACCCCCTTTCGCCGCCTGCTGCGCAATGACGCGCACGCGCGCCTTCGCGCGCGTTGAGACCGCAGGTCGGAGCCGCTTTCCGCCTGTCCCGAAGGACGTGTCGACCATGGCCGCCAACCCGCAGAACCCTGCCGCCGCGACTCCCCGCCGCAAGGTGAGCCGTCACCGTGGCGAGGGTCAGTGGGCCGCGGGTCACTTCACCCCGCTCAACGGCAACGAGCAGTTCAAGAAGGACGACGACGGTCTCAATGTGCGGACACGCATTGAGACGATCTACTCCCGGCGGGGATTCGACTCCATCGACCCCAACGACCTGCGCGGCCGGATGCGCTGGTGGGGCCTCTACACCCAGCGCAAGCCGGGGATCGACGGCGGCAAGACCGCGGTCCTCGCCCCCGAGGAGCTGGACGACAGCTACTTCATGATGCGCGTCCGCATCGACGGCGGTGCCCTGACCACCCGCCAGTTGCGGGTCGTCGGCGAGATCTCGCAGGAGTTCGCCCGCGGCACCGCCGACATCACCGACCGGCAGAATATCCAGTACCACTGGATCCGGATCGAGGACGTGCCCCGGATCTGGGAGCGGCTGGAGGCCGTGGGCCTGTCCACGGTGACCGCCTGCGGCGACACCCCGCGCGTGATGATCGGCTCCCCCGTCGCCGGCATCGCCGAGGACGAGATCATCGACGGCACCCCGGCGCTGGAGGAGATGAAGCGCCGGGTCCTGGGCAACAAGGCGTACTCCAACCTCCCGCGGAAGTTCAAGACGGCCATCTCGGGCTCGCCCGTGCTGGACGTGGTCCACGAGATCAACGACGTCGCGTTCGTGGGTGTCCGCCACCCCGAGCACGGGCCGGGCTTCGACCTGTGGGTGGGCGGCGGCCTGTCCACCAACCCCAAGCTGGGCGTGCGGCTGGGCGCCTGGGTGCCGCTGGAGGAGGTCCCGGACGTCTACGAGGGCGTCCTGTCGATCTTCCGCGACCACGGCTACCGCCGGCTGCGCAACCGGGCCCGGCTGAAGTTCCTCGTCGCCGACTGGGGCGCCGAGAAGTTCCGCCAGGTGCTCGAGGACGACTACCTGGGCCGCAAGCTGACCGACGGGCCCGCCCCCGAGCAGCCCGTCCAGCAGTGGCGCGACCACATCGGTGTCCACCGCCAGAAGGACGGCCGCTTCTACGTCGGCTTCGCCCCGCGCGTCGGCCGCGTCGACGGCGCCACGCTCACCAAGATCGCCGACCTCGCCGAGGCGCACGGCTCAGGCCGGGTCCGCACCACCGTCGAGCAGAAGATGATCATTCTGGACGTCGAGGAGGCGCAGGTCGACGCCCTGGTGGAGGGCCTCCAGGCCCTCGACCTGAGCGCCACGCCGTCCCCGTTCCGGCGCGGCACGATGGCCTGCACGGGCATCGAGTTCTGCAAGCTCGCCATCGTCGAGACCAAGGCGCGCGGCTCCCGGCTGATCGACGAACTGGAGCGCCGCCTCCCGGAGTTCGACGAGCCGATCACCATCAACCTCAACGGCTGCCCGAACGCCTGCGCCCGCATCCAGGTCGCGGACATCGGTCTCAAGGGCCAGCTGGTGGTCAACGACCGGGGCGAGCAGGTGGAGGGCTACCAGGTGCACCTCGGCGGCGCGCTCGGCCTCCAGGCCGGGTTCGGCCGCAAGGTCCGCGGTCTGAAGGTCACGTCGGAGGAGCTGCCCGACTACGTCGAGCGCGTTCTGAGGCGCTTCCAGGCGGAGCGCGAGGACGGCGAGCGGTTCGCCACCTGGGTCGGCCGCGCCTCCGAGGAGGCGCTGTCGTGAGCGAGCGCGCCGCGCCCTTCTACTGCCCCTACTGCGGCGAGGAGGACCTGCGCCCGAGCGAGCACGTGGAGCGGTCCCCCCGCACGGGCGGGGCCGGGCACGGGGGAGGCACCTGGGAGTGCGCGGCCTGCAACCGCGCCTTCCGGCTGAGCTTCCTCGGACTGCTGGCGAAGGGGCTGAAGCGAGCCGACGACGGAGGGGAGAAGCGGATATGACGACCACTCAGCACGTACGCACGGCCGACGAGCTGAAGGCACTGGCCGAGCAGGCCGGCCGCGACCTGGAGGACGCCTCCGCGCTGGAGATCCTCCAGTGGGCGGCCCGGACCTTCGGCGACCGGTTCTGCGTCACCTCCTCCATGGAGGACGCCGTGGTCGCCCACCTCGCGTCCCGCGCCGTGCCCGGCGGCAGCCGCGTCGACGTCGTGTTCCTCGACACCGGCTACCACTTCCCGGAGACGATCGGCACCCGCGACGCGGTCGAGGCCGTGATGGACGTCAACGTCATCACGCTGACGCCGCGGCAGACGGTCGCCGAGCAGGACGCCGAGTACGGCCCGAGGCTGCACGACCGCGACCCCGACCTGTGCTGCAGGCTGCGCAAGGTGCAGCCCCTGGAGGAGGGGCTCAGGGGCTACCAGGCGTGGGCGACCGGGCTGCGCCGCGACGAGTCCCCGACCCGGGCGAACACCCCGGTCGTCGGCTGGGACGACAAGCGGCAGAAGGTGAAGATCTCCCCCATCGCCCGCTGGACGCAGGACGACGTGGACGCGTACGTCGCCGAACACGGCGTGCTGACCAACCCGCTGCTGATGGACGGCTACGCGTCCGTCGGCTGCGCGCCCTGCACCCGCCGCGTCCTCGCCGGCGAGGACGCGCGCGCCGGCCGCTGGGCGGGCCGCGCCAAGACCGAGTGCGGGCTGCACGGCTGACCATGACCGTGCTTCCGACGAACTCAATCAACCAGGAGTCCCACGTGACCACCGGAGCCACCGTCTGGCTCACCGGTCTGCCGAGCGCCGGCAAGACCACCATCGCGCACGAGCTGGCCGGCCGGCTGCGCGCGGAGGGCCACCGCGTCGAGGTGCTCGACGGCGACGAGATCCGCGAGTTCCTCTCGGCGGGCCTCGGCTTCAGCCGCGAGGACCGGCACACCAACGTGCAGCGCATCGGCTTCGTCGCCGAACTGCTCGCCCGCAACGGCGTCAAGGCGCTGGTCCCGGTGATCGCCCCGTACGCCGACAGCCGCGACGCGGTGCGCAAGCGGCACGAGGAGAACGGGACGGCGTACGTGGAGGTGCACGTGGCCACCCCCGTCGAGGTGTGCTCCGAGCGCGACGTGAAGGGCCTGTACGCCCGGCAGGCCGCCGGCGAGCTGACGGGTCTGACGGGCGTCGACGACCCGTACGAGGAGCCCGAGGCGCCCGAGCTGCGGATCGAGTCGCAGCACCAGACCGTGCAGGAGTCCGCGGCGTCCGTCCACGCGCTGCTCAGCGAGAGGGGACTTGCATGACCACCGTCGCCAAGACCGGCAGGACCGGCAAGGGTCGTGAGGGCGGCGAGGGCGGCGAGGGCGGCGAGGGCACGGACACCCCCTACGCCCTCTCCCACCTGGACGCGCTGGAGTCCGAGGCGGTGCACATCTTCCGCGAGGTGGCGGGCGAGTTCGAGAACCCGGTGATCCTGTTCTCCGGCGGCAAGGACTCCATCGTCATGCTGCACCTGGCGCTGAAGGCGTTTGCGCCGGCGGCGGTGCCGTTCGCGCTGCTGCACGTGGACACCGGGCACAACTTCCCCGAGGTCCTCGACTACCGCGACCGCGCGGTGGCCCGGCACGGACTGCGGCTGCACGTGGCGTCCGTGCAGGACTACATCGACCGCGGGGTGCTCAAGGAGCGCCCGGACGGCACCCGCAACCCGCTGCAGACCGTCCCGCTGACGGAGCGGATCGCCGCGGAACGGTTCGACGCGGTGTTCGGCGGCGGGCGCCGCGACGAGGAGAAGGCGCGGGCCAAGGAGCGGGTGTTCTCCCTGCGCGACGAGTTCTCGCAGTGGGACCCGCGCCGGCAGCGACCGGAGCTGTGGAACCTGTACAACGGGCGGCACGCCCCCGGTGAGCACGTGCGGGTCTTCCCGCTGTCCAACTGGACCGAGCTGGACGTGTGGCAGTACATCGCCCGCGAGGGCATCGAGCTGCCGGAGATCTACTTCGCGCACGAGCGCGAGGTCTTCCGGCGCGGCGGCATGTGGCTGACGGCCGGCGACTGGGGCGGCCCCCGGGACGACGAGCCCGTCGAGAAGCGGCTGGTGCGCTACCGCACCGTCGGTGACATGTCCTGCACCGGCGCAGTCGACTCCGACGCGGTGACGCTGGAGCAGGTGATCGCCGAGATCGCCGCCTCCCGGCTGACCGAGCGGGGCGCGACCCGCGCCGACGACAAGCTCTCCGAGGCCGCGATGGAAGACCGCAAGCGCGAGGGGTACTTCTAGCCATGACCAGCACCACCGAACCCACCGAGCCGCTGTCGGTCGAGCAGTTGTCGGCGACGACCCTGCTGCGGTTCGCCACCGCCGGTTCCGTCGACGACGGCAAGTCCACCCTGGTGGGCCGTCTGCTGCACGACTCCAAGTCGGTCCTCGCCGACCAGCTGGAGGCCGTGGAGCGCGTCTCGGCGAGCCGCGGCCAGGAGGGCCCCGACCTGGCGCTGCTGACGGACGGCCTGCGTGCCGAGCGCGAGCAGGGCATCACCATCGACGTGGCCTACCGCTACTTCGCCACGCCCCGCCGCCGGTTCATCCTCGCCGACACCCCGGGCCACGTGCAGTACACCCGGAACATGGTCACCGGCGCCTCGACCGCCGAGCTGACGGTGGTCCTCGTCGACGCCCGCAACGGCGTCGTCGAGCAGACCCGCCGGCACGCCGCGATCGCCGCGCTGCTGCGCGTGCCGCACGTGGTCCTGGCCGTCAACAAGATGGACCTGGTGGACTACCGGGAGTCCGTGTTCGCCGCGATCGCCGAGGAGTTCACGGCGTACGCGACCGAGCTGGGCGTCCCCGAGGTCACCGCGATCCCCATCTCGGCGCTCGTCGGCGACAACGTCGTGGAGCCGTCCGCGCACATGGACTGGTACGGCGGCCCGACGGTGCTGGAGCACCTGGAGACGGTGCCGGTCAGCCACGACCTGGCGCACTGCCACGCCCGGCTGCCCGTGCAGTACGTGATCCGCCCGCAGACCGCCGAGCACCCGGACTACCGCGGCTACGCGGGCCAGATCGCCGCCGGCACCTTCCGGGTCGGCGACGAGGTGACGGTCCTGCCGTCCGGGCGGACCACGAAGGTCACCGGCATCGACCTGCTGGGCGAGCCGGTCGACGTGGCCTGGACGCCGCAGTCGGTGACGCTGCTGCTCGAGGACGACATCGACATCTCGCGCGGCGACCTGATCGTGCCGGCCAAGGACGCGCCCGCGACCACGCAGGACGTGGAGGCGACCGTGTGCCACGTCGCCGACCAGCCGCTGGCCGTGGGCCACCGGGTGCTGCTCAAGCAGGGCACCCGCACGGTCAAGGCGATCGTCAAGGACATCCCCTCCCGGCTGACCCTGGACGACCTGTCCCTGCACCCGCACCCGGGCCGGCTCGTCGCCAACGACATCGGCCGGGTGAAGATCCGCACCGCCGAGCCCCTGCCGGCCGACTCCTACGCGGACTCGCGCCGCACCGGCTCGTTCATCCTCATCGACCCGAACGACGGCACCACGCTCACCGCGGGCATGGTCGGCGAGTCGTTCGCCGCTCCGGAGCCCGTCAGGGACGAGTCGCAGGACGACGGGTGGGACTTCTGACGTGAACTGCACCGACGTGTACGCGACGTTCGCCAAGGAGGGCGGCCGGGTCGGCAGCGGCGCCCTCGGCAGCGGGCAGGGCGGAGTGGCGCGATGTGCCGCCTGACGCCCCCGGCCGACCGGGTGCCCACGCATGCTCTGCGTGCCCTCGTCCGCCACCGCCCGCACCACCGAAGACCTGCCGACCTCCCGGCCACGACCTGAGAGACCGTGACCGCCGGGCCTCCGAGAGGAAAGACCTCCCGTGCCTTCCACACCCTTCCTGCGCCGCACCGTCGCGGCGGTGGCCGCGCTCCCCCTGCTCGCCCTCGCCGCGTGCAGCTACGGCTCCGAGGCCAAGAACGACGACACCGCCAAGGTGGCCTCCGGCGCCGAGAAGACCGATGGCCTCGACAGCGTCAAGATCGGCTATTTCGGCAACCTGACGCACGCGACCGCGCTCGTCGGCAACCAGAAGGGCTTCTTCCAGAAGGAGCTCGGCGCGACCAAGGCGGAGTACGCGACCTTCAACGCCGGCCCGTCGGAGATCGAGGCGCTCAACTCCGGCTCCATCGACATCGGCTGGATCGGCCCGTCCCCGGCCATCAACGGCTACACCAAGTCCGACGGCAAGAGCCTGAGGATCATCGGCGGTTCGGCGTCCGGCGGCGTGAAGCTGGTCGTCGACCCCGAGAAGGTCACGTCCCTGAAGGACGTCAAGGGCAAGAAGATCGCCACTCCGCAGCTGGGCAACACCCAGGACGTGGCATTCCTGAACTGGATCGCCGAACAGGGCTGGAAGGTCGACCCGCAGAGCGGCAGGGGCGACGTCACGGTCGTCCGCAGCGACAACAAGGTGACCCCGGACGCCTTCAAGGCCGGTTCGATCGACGGCGCGTGGGTGCCGGAGCCGACCGCGTCCAAGCTGGTCGCCGAGGGAGGCAAGGTCCTCCTCGACGAGGCCGAGCTGTGGCCGGGCAAGAAGTTCGTGATCACGAACATCATCGTGCGCCGGCAGTTCCTCGAGGAGCACCCGAAGGCCGTCGAGGCGGTGCTGAGGGCGTCGGTCGCGACGAACCAGTGGATCAACGCCAACCCCGCCGAGGCGAAGGCCGCGGCGAACAAGCAGCTGCAGGCCGACTCCGGCAAGGCGCTGCCCGCGCAGGTGCTGGACCCGGCGTGGAAGTCGATCCAGATCACCGACGACCCGCTGGCGGCGACCCTCGGCACCGAGGCCGACCACGCGGTCAAGGCGGGGCTGCTGGAGAAGCCCGACCTGAAGGGGATCTACGACCTCACGATCCTCAACAAGGTGCTCAAGGCGGCGGGCCGCAGCCCGGTGTCCGACGCCGGCCTCGGCGTCGGCTGACCCGCGTTCCCGATCAGTCCCCAGGAGGTGACGACCATGGCCACGACCCTCGCCAAGGCCGGCGAGTCGCTCGATCAGGCGGCCCGCCTCGAGCACGTCTCGAAGTCCTTCGCGGTCCCGGGCGGGCAGCAGCTCGTCCTGGACGACATCAGTCTCGACGTCGCGCCGGGCGAGTTCGTCACCCTCCTGGGGGCCTCGGGCTGCGGCAAGTCGACGCTGCTGAACCTGGTGGCGGGCCTGGACAAGCCCACCGCCGGCTCCATCGCGACGGACGGCCGGCCGGCGCTGATGTTCCAGGAGCACGCCCTGTTCCCGTGGCTGAGCGCGGGCAAGAACATCGAACTCGCCCTGCGGCTGCGGGGAGTACCCAAGGCCGACCGGCGCGGCCGGGCCGAGGAACTGCTCGAACTCGTACGGCTGAAGGGCGCCCACGGCAAGCGGGTCCACGAACTGTCGGGCGGTATGCGCCAGCGTGTGGCCATGGCCCGGGCGCTGGCGCAGGAGAGCAGCCTGCTGCTGATGGACGAGCCGTTCGCGGCCCTCGACGCGATCACCCGGGACGTGCTGCACGACGAGCTGACCCGGATCTGGGCGGAGACCGGGGTGTCGGTGCTGTTCGTCACGCACAACGTGCGGGAGGCGGTGCGGCTCGCCCAGCGGGTCGTCCTGCTGTCCTCCCGTCCGGGCCGGGTGGCGCGCGAGTGGGCGGTCGACATCCCGCAGCCGCGCCGCATCGAGGACGCCCCCGTGGCGGAACTGTCCATCGAGATCACCGAAGTACTGCGGGGAGAGATCCGGCGCCATGGCCAGCACTGAGACGAAGACGCCGCAGGACGCCGGAAGCGTCGAGGCGGGCCTCGACGCGCTGGAGGCCGGGACGGTCGGCCGTCCGACCTTCCGGCAGACCTTCGTGAACAAGATCCTTCCGCCGGTCGTCGCCGTCGCGGTCGTCCTGGTGGTGTGGCAGGGGCTGATCTCGTTCGGCGTCGTCACCGACCCGACCAAGCTGCCGTCGCCCGGCGCGGTCTGGGACACGGTGCGCGAAGCGTGGCTGCAGGGCACGCTGCTCGGCTACATCTGGACGAGCGTCTCGCGCGGTCTGCTCGGCTTCCTCTTCGCGCTGCTGATCGGCACCCCGCTCGGCCTGCTGGTGGCCCGGGTGAAGTTCGTGCGCGCGGCGATCGGGCCGATCCTGTCCGGGCTGCAGTCGCTGCCGTCGGTGGCCTGGGTGCCGCCGGCCGTGATCTGGCTGGGCCTGAACAACTCGATGATGTACGCGGTGATCCTGCTCGGCGCGGTCCCGTCGATCGCCAACGGGCTGGTGTCCGGCGTCGACCAGGTGCCGCCGCTGTTCCTGCGGGCGGGCCGCACGATGGGCGCGACCGGTCTGAAGGGCACCTGGCACATCACGCTGCCGGCCGCGCTGCCCGGCTATGTGGCGGGCCTGAAGCAGGGCTGGGCGTTCTCGTGGCGCTCGCTGATGGCCGCGGAGATCATCGCCTCGTTCCCGGACCTCGGGGTGGGCCTCGGCCAGCTGCTGGAGAACGGCCGCAACGCCAGCGACATGGCCCTGGTCTTCGAGGCCATCCTGCTCATCCTGGTCGTCGGCATCGCGATCGACCTGCTGATCTTCAGTCCGCTGGAGCGGTGGGTGCTGCGCAGCCGCGGTCTGCTGGTGCGGAGCTGAGACCCATGCCCGATCCGGTGCTTGTCGTCGTCGCCCACGGCAGCCGTGACCCGCGGCACGCCGCGACCGTGCACGCCCTCGTCGAGCGGGTGCGGTCGCTGCGGCCCGGGCTGCGCGTGGAGACCGGCTTCCTGGACTTCAACGTCCCGTCCGTGCCCGGGGTGCTGGAGTCGCTGGCCGCGCGGGGCGTGCGGGACGTGGTGGCGCTGCCGCTGCTGCTGACGCGCGCCTTCCACGCGAAGGCGGACATCCCGGCGGTGCTGCGGGAGGCGCCGTCGCGGCTGCGGATCACGCAGGCGGAGGTCCTCGGTCCCTCGCCGCTGCTGATGCGGGCGCTCGAGCGGCGCCTGTACGAGGCGGGGCTGTCCCCCGCCGACAAGGCCTCGACCGGGGTCGTGCTGGCCTCGGCGGGGTCCACCGATCCGGAGGCGGGCGCAGTGATCGCTGACATCGCGCGGGAGTGGCGGCACACCGGTTGGTGCGCCGTGCGGCCTGCGTTCGCCTCCGCCGTGACTCCCGGGGGGATCCCGCGCACCGAGGACGCGGTGCGCGCGCTGCGGGCGCTGGGCTGTGCGCGGGTCGCGGTCGCCCCGTACGTCCTGGCCCCCGGTTTCCTGCCGGACCGCATCGCGCGGGGCGCGGCCGGGGCGGACGTCCTCGCCGACGTGCTCGGCCCGGCGCCCGAGGTGGCCCGGGTGGTGCTGCGGCGTTACGACGCCGCGCGGACGCCGGCTCTCCGGGCCGTCGGAGCCTGAGGGCACCGACGGAACGGAACGGGCGGGCGGCACGGGCGAGCGCGGCTGGGCGGGGGCGGCACGGGTCGCGCCGTGGCTCGCCGGAGGGTGAGCGGGCGCAGGAGGCAGGACCGGTCGGCGGGTGGGCAGCGGTGCCGGGGTCCGGTCGGCGGGCGAGCCACCGGGGCCGGGGTGGCGCCGGCGGGCGAGCCATTGGAGCCGGGATCCCATCACCGGGCGAGCCACCGAGTCCGGGGTCTCGTCACCGGGCGAGCCATTGGAGCCGGAATCCCATCGGCGGGCGAGCCATTGGGAGCCGGGATCCCGTCGGCGGGAGCGTGCGAGCGCGTGGAGCCGGGGCACTCGTATCCGCGGTCCGGCACTCCCCTGCGATGCCGGACCGCGGACACGGGGCCGCCCCCAGCGGCGGCGGGATGCTCGTCGAACCCCCGCCGTGGGCGATCACTTGGTTCTGCGCCGCCTGCAGTGTTCGTGTCACTCGCCGCCGGCCTCGATGGTCGTGATCCGGTCAGCCGCAACGAAGCACCCCCGTGCGGGTCCGCCTGAGCGGGAAGGAGCCCGTGCAGGCGGCCGGGGCAGGGCCCGCGACACCGGCCCGCACCCACACTGTTCCCGACGTGGACGGCCGGCGTGGCCGCACAAGCACCGGGATCCGGCTCGGCACCGGTCTCCTGACTGGCCGTACGACCTCGTCGTGGGCGGTGTCGTGCGCGGCGTCGGCGAATGCGGCCGGGAGCCCCGGCTCGGCGAGCGACCGGGCCGACCGCCGGTCGAACAGCACCGCGACCAGGCGGGTACACGGTTGCGGATGTTGCGCGGGCGCGGGCTCACGGGGCGAAACCGAAGGTCCGCGGAGCGTTCCCCCTCCCCTTCCGGTAGTCCGCGGGAGCGATCCCGGCGAACGGGCCGGCGGGGCCGAGGAAGAGGCCGGCCCGGGTGGGCGCGCCGTGATCGTGGCCGAAAGTCATCATGTCAGCATCGGTGACCGGGTGACTCGGGAGCACGGACCGATCGGCGCGCTCGCCGGTGGCCCGGTTCGCCCCGCCGCTCCCGGCCCCGGGGTCACTCCCGCGTCAGCTCCACGAGCTTGACGACGGTGTTCCAGTTGCGCGTGGTGGCGATCAGCCCCTTGGTCAGCCGGGGCCGGGCCAGGTCCGTGGCGAGCTGGGAGCGGCCGAGCCCGTTGGGCGCGTACAGGTACAGCACCCGGTCGCCGAGGCGGAACTCCTCGGGGAGCCGGGCGGCCCGGTCGATCTCCGCGAAGCGCGAGGCGTCGACCGGCGCGGAGAAATAGGTGACGTGCAGCTGCCTGCCCTCCAGCTCGGCCGAGGGGAACGGGCACGCCTCGGCGACCGCACGCAGATACGCGTGGTCGCGGACGATCACGTCCACCGTGAAGCCGAACCGCTCCTCGATCGCCTCGGTCAGCCGCGCCGCCAGCGACTCCTCGTCGCCACCGCCGGCGGCGAAGACGGCCTGGCCGCTCTGCAGGTAGGTACGGACGCCCTCGTGACCGAGATCCTCCAGGAGCGCGCGCAGCCCGGCCATCGGGATCTTCCGGTTGCCGCCCACGTTGATCCCGCGCAGCAGCGCCGCGTACATCGTCATGCCCACACCATAGAGCGGCCGTCGTGCCCCGTGGGGGCGGGCACGACGGCCGCCGGCCGCGCGGCCGGGCGCACCGCGCTCCCGGTCCCTCACGGCGCTTCCCCCACATTGTCCACGACGCGGTGACGTGTTCGACGAGGTGGCGCGCGGCGGGTGACGTGTCCGGGCAGACCCTCCACCGGACAGGCGGGGCGTGCGCACCGCCCTCACGCGCCGCCGTGCGCGGTCAAGCTCGGCCCCATTCACGCGCCGCCGTGCGCGGTCAGCTCGGCGTCATTCACACGCCGCCGTGCGCGGTCAGTTCCGCCTCGATCAGGTCCGCGGCCCGCCGGGTACCGCCCTCCCGCGCCATCCCGGCCCGGATCTCCGCCAGGCGCCGCGCGACCTCGGGGTCGTCGACGAGGGCCGGCGCGGCCGCGCGGAGGGTTCCGTCCCAGCCGACGGCAGCCTGCGGCTGCTGCGCGACCCGGACGCGGTCGGGCTCGACGATGACGACGAGGGCGCCGACGAGTGAGCCGAGCTGTCCGCCGGCATGGACCGTCGGCACCAGTGGCTGTGCCTCGAACGGCGCGGGGGCGAGCCTGGCGGGTCAAGGGGTGAGGGGTGCCAGCACCTGATTGTGGGTGTGTTGGTAGATCACAGAGGTACGGAATCCGACGACTTCGCGGCGCTCGGTGAACTTGTCCATGAGGAAGCCGTGGAGGTAGTCAACGCTTGGTACGGAGACGTGCACGATCATGTCGTCGCCGCCGGTGACGACATAGACCGTGCTGACCTCAGGCAGGGCTGCGGCATAGGTCTTGAACGCCTCGATGACCGCCCGGCTGAGGGGGCGGATCTGGAAGTGGATAAGCGCCTGGACGTGACGGTTCAGGGCGGCCGGGTGGACAGCAGCGTGGTAGCCGGTGATGACCCCGCGGGCGCGCAGTGCGCGGATGCGTTCCAGGCAGGTCGACGGGGCGATGCTGAGGGTGCGGGCGAGGTCGCGGTTGGTCTGCCGCGCATCGCGCTGCAGATGCCGAACGATCGCCGAATCAAGTTCGTCCATGCGGCGAGTATGATCCCCCGCGCCGAATTCTATTCGCCTGATAGCCCCTGGCCTTGTTCGAACGGCTAGCTTCACGCCATGACAGTCGGACTTGAGCAAGCTCTGTCCCTCAGCATCCCGAATCCTTCTCACGAGCTGGTACAGGTCGTACGCGGCAGCCGCAGCGGACTCGCGATCAGCGTCGCGATCCACTCGACCGCTCTCGGTCCGGCAGCCGGTGGGTGCCGGATCGCTCACTACGCTGACCCGGCCGCCGCGATCGCTGACGCGCTGCGGCTGGCGGCAGCGATGACCGAGAAGAACGCGCTGGCAGGTCTGGAACACGGCGGCGCAAAGGCAGTCGTCGCCCTCCCGACCGCAGCCCGGCCGGCCGGAGGGGAGCGCACGGCACTGCTCCACGACCTCGGCGACGCGATCGAATCGCTCGGCGGCCGCTACATCGCAGGCCCGGACGTGGGAAGCAGTCCGGTCGACATGTCCGTGATCGGCGACCGCACCACCCATGTCTGCTGCCGACCCGTCGAGGACGGCGGCAGCGGCGACTCCTCCCTCCACACCGCGCGCGGCACCCTGGCGGCACTGGGTGCGGTGGCCGATGAGGCCTTCGGCTCATCGGAGCTCGCCGGCCGGGCCTTCGGGGTAATCGGCCTCGGCGCGGTCGGCGCCCACGTGGCCCGGCTCCTGGACCGGGCCGGCGCGCGGCTCGTCGTGACCGACGTCAACCCGGCCAGACGCAGCCTGGCCGAGGAGTTGGGCGCGACCTGGGTGGATCCGGACGACGCCCTCACCGCGGAGGTCGACATCCTCGTGCCGGCCGCGCTCGGCGGCCTGCTGACCGCCCGCACGGTGCCGCTGCTGCGGTGCGCCGCCATCGCCGGCCCGGCCAACAATCAACTCGACGAACCGGCCACCGCCCGCCTCCTCGCGGCACGAGACATCCTTTGGGCGCCGGACGTAGTCGTCAGCTCCGGCGGAGTCATCCACGCCACCGGTGTCGAACTGCGCCAGGAATCCGAGGAACGGCTGACCGAGCGCATCCAGGGCATTGCAGCTACGCTCCGTCAGGTTTTCCACAGGGCCCGGACCCATCGGACCACGCCCGCGATCGCGGCCAGGCAACTCGCCGAGCAACGGGTTCGCCAGGGACGCTCGCACCCGACTCGCCCGCAGCGCTGCCCCTGACCTCGCGGGCAGCCGGGCCGATGGAGTCCGAGCCGCCGGCATCCCACGCGACAACAACAGGAGTGCTGACAACATGGCGAACCACTGGGGCGGAGTGACCATCGACTGCATCGACGTGGAACGGGTGGCGGCCTTCTGGAGCGTCCTCCTTGACCGCCAGAGGGGGCCGTCCCAGCCTGGCTGGGTGTACCTCGGCCACCGCGGCGACCCACAGCCCCGCCTCGTCTTCCAGCCTGTTGAAGAGCCGAAACATGGCAAGGCACGCCTACACCTCGACGTCGTGGTCGACGACATCGACCAGGGCATCGCCCAGGTCGTCGCCCTCGGCGGCCGGTTCACCGGCGAACGCCACGACTACGACGAGGGCGTGGTCGTCGTGATGGCCGATCCTGAAGAACACGAATTCTGCCTGGCCCAGTACTACTGACCCGCGCCACGCCCCCGTGCCCTCGGCAGCGACACAGACCGGCAACGGAGCTTCAGCGGGAACGCGTGGGCCACCGCCAGCGGCGCGACGCCAACCTGGACCGGCCACCGGCCCCGGCCTGTGCTGATGCGAGACTGGCCGTCGCACGGCGGCGACGCGCCGGCGTGCGCCCGGCAGGGCGTGGGCAGCCGCGGACGCGCGGCCCGTCCACGGCAGCCCGGTCGGCACCCGGCACGGAACGGACAGGGAGGCGGGCGGATGGACGAGGCACGGGCGCGGGACGTACTGGCCGCTGCGGGGGTCCTGCCCGGCCGGACCCCGGACGCGCGGCTCCTCGCCCTCGGCGAGAACGCCGTGTTCGCCGCCGGTGACCTGGTCGTCAAGGTCGGCCGGGACGCCGAATTGCTGGAGCGCGCCCGGCGCGAGCTGCGGACCGCGGTGTGGCTGGCCGAGGCGGGGGTGCCCGCGGTGCGGGCGGCCGCACCGGAGGCGCTGCTCGTCGACGGGCACCCGGTGACCGTCTGGCACCGGCTGGCCGATCCCGTGCGCCCCGCCGAGCCCCGGGACCTGGCCGACCTGCTGCGGATCGTCCACGCACTGCCCCACCCGCCCTTCGGCCTGCCGCCCCGCGAGCTGCTGGACGGCGTGGAGCGCTGGCTGAGGCTGGCCGGCGAGGCGATCGACCCGGCGGACGCGGCGTACCTGCGCGAGCGGCGCGATGGCTTCGCGGCGGCCGCGGCCGCGCTCACCCCGCACCTGCCGCCGGGCCCGATCCACGGCGACGCGCTGCCGCGCAACGTGCACATCGGCCCGGACGGGCCGGTCCTGGTCGACCTGGAGACCTTCTCCGCCGACCTGCGCGAGCACGACCTGGTGGTGATGGCCCTCTCACGCGACCGCTACGGCCTGCCCGCCGAGGCGTACGACGCCTTCACCGCGGCCTACGGCTGGGACGTGCGCGAGTGGGAGGGCTGCGCGGTGCTGCGCGGCGCCCGGGAGACGGCCAGCTGCGCCTGGGTCGCCCAGCACGCCCCGAGCAACCCGAAGGCGCTGGCCGAGTTCGAGCGCCGGGTCGCGTCCCTGCGGGACGGCGACGAGACGGTGCGCTGGTACCCGTTCTGACCCCACCGCCTCCGACCCCACCGCCCGGGCGACGCGCCTAGACCATCTCGCCCGCCGGCTCCTTCAGTGGCCAGGTGCCGTCGACCACCGCGGTCGCGTCGCCCTTGCGGCGCAGGAAGGCCTGGAAGTCCGCCGCCCAGGCCGCGTACCACTCGATCTGGCGACTGTGCAGCTCCGCCGGGCCGAGGGCCGCCACCTTGGGGTGGCGGCCGGCTATCGCGCAGGCCAGCCGCGCCGCGGCGAGGGCGTCGGCCGAGGCGTCGTGGGCGGAGCCGAGCACGACGCCGTACTCCGCGCAGACCGCTTCCAGCGTGCGCTTGCCCCGGCGGTAGCGGTCGGCCCAGCGGTCGATGGTGTACGGGTCCACGACCGGGCCCGGCTGCGCGCCGCCGAGGCGGTCCCGCAGCGAGGGCAGTCCGTGGCGGCGCAGCTCAGCGGACAGCAGCGTCAGGTCGAAGGCGGCGTTGTACGCCACGACCGGCACGCCCGTCCGCCAGTACGCCACCAGGACGTCGGCGATCGCGTCCGCGACCCGGTCGGCCGGGCCGCCCTCGGCGACGGCGCGCTCGTTGGTGATGCCGTGCACGGCCACCGCGTCCGCCGGGATCTCCACCCCCGGGTCCGCCAGCCACTCCCGGCGCCCCAGCGGCTCTCCGCCCCTGACCTCGATCACGGCTGCCGTGACGATGCGCGCCTCGCGCGGATCCGTGCCGGTCGTCTCCAGGTCGAAGCCGATCAGCAGCTCCCGGTACCAGCCCATGGCGGCCCCCCTTCTCGGTGTTGCTCTCCCCCGGTGCTCCTCACCCTCGCACGCGCCACTGACAATCAGGAGATTGCGTTCCGCTTCGGGCCCCGGCCCGCCCCGCAGCCCCGTCGACGCACCGTCGGCGAGGGGGCCGCCCCGTTCCCCCGGGACACCTCAGGACACGGGCCGCGCGTCCGCCCACATCAGCTCGAACTCCTCGCGGTACGTACCGAAGAGCCCGCCTTCGTCGACCTCGCCCGACTTGACCACCCGGGTGCCGTTGCGCAGGACGAACACCGGCGCCTCCATGCCCCGGCTGCGCCGCAGATAGGACTGCACGACCGCGACGCCGTCGGAGCCGTCGCCGTTGACCAGGTACGCCGCCACGCGGGGCGTCTCGTCGTAGACCTGGATCTCGAAGGCGCCCGGGTCGCGCAGCCGGGAGCGGACCCGGCGCATGTGCAGGATGTTCATCTCCACCGAGCGGCTCAGCTCGCCGCGCTTGAGCCCGAGTTCGCGCTCGCGCCGCTTGACCGCGCCGGAGGCCGGGTTGAGGAACAGCAGCCGCACCCGGCTGCCCGACTCGGCCAGACGCACCAGGCGGCGGCCGGAGAAGTTCTGCACGAGCAGGTTCAGGCCGATGCCGATGGCGTCCAGGCGCCGGGCTCCGCCGAAGATGTCCTCGGCCGGGAACCGGCGCAGCAGCCGCACCCGGTCGGGGTGCACGGCGACCACGTCCGCGTACCGGTCGCCGACCAGGTCCTCGACCGCGTCGACCGGCAGCCGCCGCGCCGAGGGCACGTCGCCGCCGGCACCGAGGATCTCCAGCAGCCGCGCGGAGGCCCGTTCGGCCTGGTTCAGCACGGCCTCGGACAGGGCCCGGTTGCGCGAGACGACGTTCCGGGTGACCTCCAGCTCGTCCAGGGCGAGTTCGAGGTCCCGGCGCTCGTCGACGTACGGCTCGAAGCAGGGCCAATGCTGCACCATCAGCTCGCGCAGCTGCGGCAGCGTCAGGAAGCTGACCACGTTGTCGTCGGCCGGGTCGAGCAAGTAGCCCTTGCGGCGGCTGACTTCGCGGACGGCGACCGCCCGCTGCACCCACTCCTGCCCGGCGGGCCCGGCCGCGGCCACCACCCAGTCGTCGCCGTGGACGGGCTCGTAGACGGGGCGCAGCACGGCGGAGACGACGGCGCGCAGCCGCTGCTCGACGAGGTTCAGCCAGATGTAGGCCCGGCCCGCGCGCTGCGCGCGGGTGCGCACCTCGTGCCAGGCGTCGGCGCCCCAGTCCAGCTCCGGCCCGATGGAACCCGCGTTCATCGGGCGGGCCAGGGACACCGCGCCGGGCGGGACGTCTGTGGAGTCCCCCTCGCGACCTTCGTCACCAGGGGGCAGCTCCAGGCCTCCCGAGCCCACCCGTGCACCGCCTTCCGCTCCCCCGAGCACTCCCCGTCCCAACGATCAAGGAAGCGTACTCCGGGAGCGGTCCGCAGTGCAGCCGGATGGACAGCTCGCTACTCAACTGCCTTCTGAGGGCCGTCCGTTCTGGCCCCTGAGGGCGGGCGGCGTGAGCGGGTTCATGGCCGTGACGTCACGTGGTGAGAGGGAGAATCCCTGCCAGTGGACGGGCATCGGCTGCTGGTCCTCGTCCCGCGCGACATGGTGGAATCCGACGTTCACCCACACGACCGGGTGAGTGAGGTTCTGTCCGTTGACCCACCGGTCGACGGACGTGCCGTGCCGCGCGCCGCAGTCGAGCAGGTTGTCGCTGGCGTACTGCTCGCACTGGGCGTATTCGGTGAAGTAGACGTGGTGCCGTGTGAAGGGGCGGCCGGCGTACGTGGTCGTGGCGGCGGGGACGAACTCGTAGGAGCGGGCGTGCCCGTCCTTGTTCTTGCCCGTGGCGCTGACGATCCGCCACCAGCGGCCGTTCTTCGCGTCGCCCGCGAGTTCCTTGGTGACCTTGGTGCGCGTGGTCCGCTCGGTCGGGCCCTGCTGTCCGCGCCCGGGCGGGCTGGCCACGGAGTCGTACTGCTCGATGCGTCCCTTGGAGGAGCCGTCCAGGTCGAAGTCGAGCCGCCAGAAGACGTTGTGGCTGTGGCTGGTGGCGTACCCCTTGGCGCCCTTGCCGAGCGGCCAGCCCCGGCCGTCGCCGGCGTCGTAGTCGAAGGGCGAGAGGCTGCCGGTGGCGCCGACGTTCATGTGCATCGCACCGTCGTCCTGGAAGCGCCACTCGGTGATGTACTCGTACCAGCCCACCTTGTTCACGGTGTACACCAGCAGGTCCTTGCCCTGGGCCTGGTAGACCCTGGACAGGTCGTCGGACTGCATGCGGTAGGCGTGGCCGCGGGAGCGGGTCGTGACGCACAGGCCCCTGCCCCTCTGGTGCTCCGGGTCGTAGGGGTCGGGCACCTTGACCGTCCTGATGGTGCCGCCGGGGCACTCGGCGGGCGCCAGGTCCATCAGCCCCTGGCCGAAGCCGGCCTGGGTGAGGTCGCTGTACTCGTTCACGCCGTCGTCGTAGGGCACGTGTATCTGGGCGAGCTTGGCGGTGGCCAGCACCTTGATCGGCCGGCTCTCGCCCGGGGGCTGGTAGGAGACGTGCTCGAGGACGAGGCCGGCGTTCCGCTCGTAGCGCCAGCACATCCGCCAGACGGTGCCGGCGGCGAGTTTCTGTTCGATCCGGTGGGCGGCACCGCAGTCGGCGGCCGGGGCGGCCGCCGTCCGCGCCGTGGCGGTCCCCGGCTCGGCGGTGGCCGGTCCCGCGCCGGTGGTCGTGGCGGCGGCGAGGGCGGCCAGGGAGAGGCCGAGCGCCACCCGCCGGCGGGCGCGGCCGGTTCTGTTCGCGGGGGTGCTGGTCACGGACTTGCTGTTCGAGGGCGTGCTGATCACGGGCGTGCTGTGCACGGGCATGAGGAAGCGACTTCCTGTCGTGAGGAGCAGGTCGGACGGGTCGGCGAACCGCGCGCAGGGCGGCTCAGGCGCCGAGGCGGCCGACCTTGCGGGCACTGAGGTCGATCACGAAGGCGCGCGCGTCGATCCACGCCCCGTTCCTGATCTTCGGGAAGAGCCGGACGCAGCGGTGTTCGCCGCACCGGTCGAGCAGGGCCGGCTGGGCGCCCGGGGCGGCCCGGTAGATCATGCTGTCGAGCAGCAGCTGGTCCGGCGAGGTGAGCGTGTCGCCGGTGGCGTCCCGGTAGTCGGCGCGCAGGCCGGCTCCCAGCGGGTCGGCGATCAGGATGCGGGCGGCCTCCACGCTCTCGGCGCGGCTCAGCGGCGGCTGCACCCCGTGCTGCCTGCCGGTGTGCTCGACCTTGCCGGTGCCGAGGTCGACGGTCGCAGTGACGACGGCGTCGTCCCGGTAGTCGTAGAAGATGACGTCGGCGCGCCGGGGCGCGCGCGGGTCGTCGAGCTCGGCCGCGGCGGGCGGGGAGAGCTCGGTGCCGAGACGCTGCGGGCCGCGGCCGCCCGTGACGTTCTCGCCGGCGGCGGTCAGCCGGCGGTCGACGGCCAGCGCCCCGGCCCGCTCGATCTCGTCGTCGGTCAGCGGATCGCGCCCCGTGCCCTTCGCCCCCTCGGCCGGCGCCGGCGCGACGACGCCGGGCGCCGGTGTACCCGGTGTGCCGGCCGCCGCCTGTCCGCCTCCGGCCTTCCCCGTCTCGCCGGCCCCCGCCGTGCCCGGCAGGGTGACGGCGACCATCGCGGCCGTCGCGGCGACCGCGACCGCCGCACCGGCCACCGCCTTGCCCAGATGTCGGTGCACTACTGTGCGCACAGGTCCCCCTACTCCCCCTGGTCACAGGGGTGTGTTCTGCCCCACTGGTTCGGCATAGCGTGTATGCACTGGTCGTGCGGTAAGAGGGGAGGTAAGCCGGAGGTGGTTCCCTCACTTGCGGGAACACTCGGAACGTAGGTGCCACCAGGGGCGCCACTCACCTGAAAGAGTCGTGTCCATGCAGGTCTGGCCTGGAGAGGCTTATCCACTCGGTGCCACGTACGACGGCGCCGGCACCAACTTCGCGCTGTTCACGGAAGCCGCGGACCGAGTAGAGCTGTGTCTGCTGCACGACGACGGCTCCGAGACGGCCGTGGAGATGCGGGAGAGCGACGCGTTCGTCCGGCACGTGTACGTGCCGGGCATCATGCCGGGACAACGGTACGGATTCCGGGTGCACGGTCCGTACGCCCCGGAGCGCGGGCTGCGCTGCAACTCCGCGAAGCTGCTGCTCGACCCGTACGCGCGTGCGATCAGCGGTGACATCCGGTGGGGCGAGGAGGTGTACGGCTACCACTTCGACGACCCGGACAGGCGCAACGACCTGGACTCGGCCCCCCACACGATGACGTCGGTCGTCGTCAATCCGTACTTCGACTGGGGCGACGACCGGCCGCCGCGCCACGGGTACCACGAGACGGTGATCTACGAGGCCCATGTGAAGGGCCTGACCATGCAGCATCCGGGCCTGCCCGAGGAGCTGCGCGGGACCTACGCGGCGCTCGCCCACCCGGCGATCATCGAACACCTGACCGAGCTCGGCGTCACCGCGCTGGAGCTGATGCCGGTGCACCAGTTCGTGAACGACCACCGCCTGGTCGACATGGGGCTGAACAACTACTGGGGCTACAACACGATCGGCTTCTTCGCCCCGCACAACGCGTACGCCTCCTGGGGCGACCGCGGACAGCAGGTGCTGGAGTTCAAGTCGGCGGTCCGGGCCCTGCACGAGGCGGGCATCGAGGTCATCCTCGACGTCGTCTACAACCACACCGCCGAGGGCAACCACCTGGGGCCGACGCTGTCCTTCAAGGGCATCGACAACCCCCAGTACTACCGCCTCACGGACGACCCGCAGTACTACATGGACACCACCGGCACCGGGAACTCGCTGCTCATGCGGTCCCCGCACGTGCTGCAGATGATCATGGACTCGCTGCGGTACTGGGTCACCGAGATGCACGTCGACGGCTTCCGCTTCGACCTCGCGGCAACCCTGGCCCGCCAGTTCCACGAGGTGGACCGGCTGTCGTCGTTCTTCGACCTGGTGCAGCAGGACCCGGTGGTCTCCCAGGTGAAGCTGATCGCCGAACCGTGGGACCTCGGCGAGGGCGGCTACCAGGTGGGCAACTTCCCGCCGCTGTGGACCGAGTGGAACGGCAAGTACCGCGACACCGTCCGCGACCTGTGGCGGGGCGAGCCGCGGGCGCTCGCCGAGTTCGCCTCCCGGCTGACCGGCTCGTCCGACCTCTACCAGGACGACGGCCGCCGGCCGCTGGCCTCGATCAACTTCGTGACCTGCCACGACGGCTTCACGCTGCACGACCTCGTGTCGTACAACGAGAAGCACAACGAGGCCAACGGCGAGGACAACCGGGACGGCGAGAGCCACAACCGGTCCTGGAACTGCGGGGTCGAGGGCGAGACGGACGATCCGGAGGTCCTCGCGCTGCGGGCCCGCCAGATGAAGAACTTCTTCGCCACGCTGATGCTGTCGCAGGGCGTGCCCATGATCAGCCACGGCGACGAGTTCGCGCGCACCCAGCTGGGCAACAACAACGCCTACTGCCAGGACAACGAGCTGTCCTGGGTCCGGTGGCCGGACGACGGGAAGGACGGCGGCGAGCTGCCCGACTTCGTCCGGGCGATGGCCGAGCTGCGCAGGGAGCACCCCGTCCTCCGCCGCCGCCGCTTCTTCCACGGGCGGCCGGTGGAGGGCACGCACGACGAGCTGTCCGACATCGGCTGGTTCACCCCCGAGGGCCAGGAGATGACGCAGCAGGACTGGGACTCCGCCCAGGCCTCCACGCTGACGGTGTTCCTGAACGGCAACGCGATCTCCGAGCCGGGCCCGCGCGGGGAGCGGATCACCGACGACTCGTTCCTGCTGATGTTCAACGCCGCGCCGGAGTCGCTCGACTTCGTCGTGCCGGTCGATCACGGGCGCCAGTGGGAGGTGGTCGTCGACACCGCCCGCGCGGACGGGGTCGATCCGGACGCGGGACCGAAGGTGGACGCCGGGGAGCGGCTGACGCTGCGGGACCGCAGCCTCGTGGTGCTGCGACGACCGGCCTGAACGGCGTTCCCGCCGGTCCGGGGCAGCCGAGCGGCGTGCCCCCGCCGACTGCCGGCCCGAACGACGTGCCCCCGCCAGCCGCCGGCCTGAGCGACGTTCACCCGGCCGGGGGCGCGGCCCCAGCGGCGCGCCCGGCCGGGGGAGGCCCGAGCGGTGTGCCCGGCCGGGGGCGCGGCCCCAGCGGTGTCCCGGCCGTCGGCCCGAGCGGTGTGCCCGGCCGGGAGGCGGCCCGAGCAGCGCGCGCTCGGTCGGCCGCGCCGGCCTGAGCGGCGCTCACGGCGTGCCCCCGGCCGACTGCCGGCTGAGCGGCGTTCACCCGGCCGGGTGAGTGAGGCGCCCGTCCGGGTGGACCCGGGCGGGTGCCTCGCGGCATCGCGGGCAGCCGGGGCGCGCGGCTCCGGAAGGGCCGAGGGGGCTGAGGCGGCTGGGGCGCGCGGCTCCGGAGAGGCCGGGCGGCCGGGCGCTCCCCGCTCCCGAGAAGCCCAGGCGGCCGGACGCTCACGACTCCCAAGACGCCGATGACACGAAAAGCCGCCGGGCGGGTACGTAGCTTCCCATGACACGTGAGCGACCCGCCCCCGTCGTGCCCACGGCGACCTACCGGCTCCAGCTCCAGCCCGGCTTCCCCTTCGCGGCCGCGGCGGCCGCCGTACCGTACCTGGCGTCGCTCGGCGTCTCGCACCTGCACCTCTCCCCCGTCCTGGAGGCCGTCCCGGGCTCCCTGCACGGCTACGACGTCGTGGACCCCGCGCGCGTGCGCGGCGAGCTCGGCGGCGAGGAGGGGCTGCGCGCGCTGGCGCGCACCGCCCGGGAGCACGGGCTCGGCCTGGTGCTGGACATCGTGCCGAACCACATGGCCATGGCGCCCCGCCACAACCACGCCCTGTGGGAGGTGCTGCGGGAGGGTCCCGCGTCGCCGTACGCACGGTGGTTCGACATCGACTGGAAGGCGCAGGACGACCGGGTGCTGCTGCCGGTGCTCGGCGGTCCGCTCGGCAAGGAGCTCGACCACCTGAAGGTCGACAGCGACGTCCTGCGCTACCACGACCACGTCTTCCCGCTGCGCGAGGGCACCGCGTCGCTGCCGCTCCCGCAGCTGCTGGACGCCCAGTGGTACCGCCTCGGGTGGTGGCGGCTCGCCCGCACGGAGCTGAACTACCGGCGCTTCTTCAGCATCTCCGAGCTGATCGGGGTGCGGGTGGAGGACCCGGAGGTCTTCGACGCCACCCACGCCAAGATCCTGGAACTGCTCCACGACGGCGTGGTCGACGGCCTGCGCGTCGACCACCCCGACGGCCTGGCCGACCCCGACGCCTACCTGGCCCGGCTGCACGCGGCCACCGGCGGCCGCTGGACGGTGGTCGAGAAGATCCTCGCCGACGGCGAGCACCTGCCACCCGCCTGGCCGGTCGCCGGCACCACCGGCTACGACGCCCTCCGCCACGTCGACGGCCTCTTCGCCGACCCCGCCGGGGCGCGGGACCTGCTCGCCGCCTACCGGGAGTTCGCCGCCCCGCGGGCGGACCGCGGCGGCGACTGGCAGGCGACGGTGCGCAGCGCCGCGTACGAGGTGATCTCGCACGAGCTGGCCGCCGAGACGGAGCGGCTGACCCGGGTCGCGAACCATGTGTGCGCCACGTCGCAGGACCCGGCGCTGCGCGACCGGGCACCGTGGGCGCTGCGCACCGCGCTGCGGGAGCTGCTCGTCCGGATGGAGGTCTACCGGCCCTACGAGTCCGTCGACGCCGCGCGTGTCGTCACCGACGAGGCCGCCCGGGAGGCCCGGGGCGCGTTCGTCGTGCCCGAGGAGGGCGAGGCCGTCGACGTGGTGCGCGACCTGGTCCTCGGCCGGTACGGCGACGATCCCGGTCACGTGGAGTTCCGCACCCGGTTCGCACAGGCCTCGTCCGCGCTGCGGGCCAAGTCGGTCGAGGACACCGCCTTCTACCGCTACGTGCCGCTGCTGTCGGCGAACGAGGTCGGTGGCGACCCGGGCAGCCCGGCGGTGTCGCCGGAGGACTTCCACGCGTACTGCGCGCGGGTGCAGCGCGACTGGCCCCTGACCGGGACCGTGGTCTCGACGCACGACACCAAGCGCAGCGCCGACGTGCGGGCGGCGCTGGCCGTGCTCAGCGAGTGCCCGCGGCGCTGGGCGGACGTCCTGGCCGAGGTGAGCGGAGCCGTGCGGGACGTGCCCGACGGGCAGGTGGCGTGGGCGGCCTGGCAGACGGTGTTCGGGCTCGGCCCGGCGGACGAGGAGCGGGTGCGGGAGTCGCTGCTGAAGCACGTGCGCGAGGCGGGCCTGCACACGACCTGGACCGAGCAGCAGCCCGTGTACGAGGAGGCGGTGGCGCGGTTCGTCGCCCAGGGGCCGTGCGGGGCGCCGGGCGAGGCGGTGGCCGCCCTCCGCGCCGCGCTGGAGCCGCACATCCGGGCGAACGTGCTGGGGACGGCCCTGGTCCATCTGACGATGCCGGGTGTGCCGGACCTCTACCAGGGCACGGAGGCCGAGTACCGGGCCCTGGTGGACCCGGACAACCGGCGGCCCGTGCGGTTCCCGCCCGTGGACCCCGCGGACAAGGGCGCGGTGACGGCTGCGGCCCTGCGGGTGCGCGCCCGGCGGCCCCGGGCCTTCGGTGCCGAGGCGTCGTACACCCCGCTGGAGGCGCGGGGCCCGGCGGCGGAGCACTGCCTGGCGTTCGCCCGCTCCGGGGAGGTGGTCACGGCGGTGACCCGGCTGTCGCTGCGGCTCGCGGAGGCGGGCGGCTGGGGAGACACGCGGCTCCCGCTGCCGCCGGGCCGCTGGACGGACGCGCTGACGCCGGGCCGGGAGTTCGAGGGCGACGCGCCGGTGGCGGACCTCTTCGAGCGGCTGCCGGTGGCACTGCTGGAGCGGGCGGACGGCGCGCAGGCCGGTCCCGCGGAGGGCTGAGGAACCGTCCGCGGGCGGGCCGGCCCGCGGACGCTCCCCGCCGGCCCGCTCACCGCGCGCAACGCGAAGTCGCCGGGTCGGCGGGTCGGCGGGACCAGCAGGACGTCCGTCGACTGGTCCCGCCGACAGGTCCGCCGGGCGGTCACCGACACCCGGTCGGCGGACCGGCAAGGCGCCAGCACGCCGCCAGGCCGGCGGAGCAGCACCCCCGCCGGCCCGTCCACCGACACATCCGCCGAGAAGCCGCCCGGTCAGCAGACCGGCAGGGCCCCCACCGACGTGCTCGCCCGCACTCACCATCTCGGCATAGCAGCATGCCCGCCGGCACTTCCCCACGAAGCCGCCCGGCAACGGGGCCAGCGGACGCCCGCCAATCCGTCCGCCCGCCCCTCCGCCGCTCGCGGATGCAGCGGATCCGGCCACCCGGGCGGCCGCCCCGCGGCGGCTTCCGGTGCGTCGAGGCCCGCTCCGGTCGCGTGCTTGACAGTTCACACAGTCCGTGGGGTACTGCGGGTGCGAGGCCGGACGGACACATCGGGGGTGAGTCCCGTGCCGGAGCCGCACTACCCCAGTGTTCCCGAACTGGTTGCCACCGCCCACGCGCTGGCCCGGCGCCGGCCAGGTCTGTGCCGTCTGGAACAGGTGGGTCTGTCCCGCGCGGGCAGACCCCTGCACCTGCTGTCCGTCGGGCACGCCCGGCGCGCCGTGCTGGTCGTCGCCGGCGCCCATCCCAACGAGCCCGCGGGCGGCTCCGCCCTGCGCGCGCTGGCCCGGCGGGTCGTGGACGAGCCGGGGCTGCGGGCGGACACCTCCTGGCACTTCCTGCTGTGCGCGGACCCGGACGGCGCGAGCCTGCACGTCACCCCGGCCCCGCGCAGCCTTCTCGACTACCACCTGGGCTTCTTCCGGCCCGCCGGCCCCGAGCAGCCGGAGTGGTCGCCGTCCGTGCTGCCGCCCGACCGGCTGCCGCCCGAGACCCGGGCGCTGACCGGCGTCATCGACGCACTGAGGCCCTACCTGCAGGTCACGCTGCACGGCACCGACCTGGGCGGCAGCTGGGTCCAGCTGACCAGGGACGTCCCGGGACTGGCCGAGCCCTTCGCCAAGTCGGCGGCCGAGCTGCGCATCCCGGTGGAGACGGGCGCCTCGGACGCCGCCGGCTGGCCCGTCTCCGGGCCCGGGGTGCGGGTCATGCCGGACCCCGGGGCGGACGCGGCGTATCCGAGCCTGCCGGACGACGCCCGCCACAGCACCTGGTACCACGCCCACCGGTACGGCGGCCTGACCGCGGTCGTGGAGGTGCCGATGTGGGCGAGCGACCTGGTGGACGACCCCGCGCCCCATCCCGCGCCGGAGGCGGCGATACGGCGGCTCGCGCACCGGCTGCTGCAGGACGGGAGGGAGGTGGAGCTGGTCCTCGCCGACGCGCTCCCCCGCCTGGACGGCGCCGACGGGCCGCTGCTGCGCGCCGCCAGGTGGGGCCTGGGCCTGGTGCCGGGCCTCGCCTCCGACTGGACGCGGACCGCGCCGCCCGACCGGACGAGGGCGTACGTCAGCAGCGTGGACGCGTTCGGCCGCCGGCTGCCGCTGCGGGCGGCGGCGATGCTGCTGCGGGTGCTGCGGGACGCCGGCGACCGGGCGGCCCCGCGGCTGGAACGGCTCGTGGGCACGTGGAGCGAGGCGTTCGCCGACCACTTCCGTGCCCGGTGGGTGCCCCTGGAACACCAGGTCGAGCACCAGTGCCGCACGGTCCTCGCCACGGCCCGGCACGCCCGCGAACGGGCGGCCTGACGGCGCTCCCGCCCCGCCGCCGTACCTTTGGGCGCGTCGGCTCCGGCCCCCGCCCGCGCGGCCGGTGCGCGGGGTCACCCCGGGAACGGGCGGACGCGAGTGGCCGGGGGCGCCGCCGGCTCCGTGGCCGCCCGCGTCCGGCGCCGCCGTCACCCGTCCAGCGCGAACACCTTGCCCGTACGCGTCCGCATCTCGCACGCGTTGGCGAAGGTCTCCGTGTAGTCCACCGCCCGGCCCTGCCACTGCCCGCGCGCGTGCACCGTCACGGGCGCGTAGACCATCGAGCAGACCCCGTCCGTGTGAGGGACGGCGCGGATGTCGCCGCGCGCCGCCCTCAGCTGCGCGCAGGCCTCGGCCGCGCGGGCGTGCCCCTCCGGCGGGTCGCACAGCAGCATGGTGCCGCGCGTGTCGCCGGACCGGACGTCGCCGCGGGTGACGGACAGGTACAGCCAGTCGTGCCGGTCGACGCTCCGGTGCGCCGCCTGTACGGGGGCCGGTGCCGCGAGCAGGAGGGCGGCCAGGCCGGCAGGCAGCGCCCCACCCGTCTCGTCGTCGCCTTGATGGTGTGCGTCATTCCCGCCGTATCGGCACGGCGGTCCGGGGACCCCGGTCCGGCTCACCCGAACGGGAGCGCGGGCGTGTGTGCCGGCCGGCCAGCTCGGCCGCCGCCAGCACCACCCGTGTCTGGAACTCGGCCTGGCGGGCGACCGGTATCCAGCGCGCCCCCATCCCGTGGTACTCGGCGCACCAGGCGTCGACGAGCCGGTCCAGCTCGGGCAGGACACCGGCCGGATCGTGCCCCGCGCTGCGCACGAGGCGGTGCAGCAGGCCAGCGGTGCGCAGGGCCAGCCGCCGCCCGGCGATGCGCAGGGCCGCCAGGTGGCCGGCGGTCAGCGCCGGGAGCCTGCTCTGCGCGGTGGCGTCGGCGGTGTCGGGGTCCCACGCGTCGGCCAGGCCGGGACCGACCAGCAGGTAGTCGCCCACGGGAGCGAGCAGGCGGGCCGTGTCCGGCCCGTCCGCGAGATGGGGACGGGCCCGGTCGAGGAGCCGCTGCAGCAGCCGGATGTCGTGGCGCAGGGCCCGGCTGACGGAGCGCCGCACCGCGTCCCCGTCCGACGGCGCGGGCACCGAGGGGTCGGCCACAGCGGCCACGCCCCACATCGGCGCCTCGACGACCGCGGTCAGCGTGCCGTGCCGGTGCGGGTGGAACCAGGTCGACTCCACGGCCGCCTCCGTGATGGCGGCGGCCAGGCCGGCCCGGCGCGGGGGCGGGATCAGGTACACGGCGGGCCCGAGGCGCGGCCAGTACAGCGCGTCGTAGGCGCCGGCCTCGCGCGGGATGCCGAGGCGTGCCGCGCTGTGCGCGACGCGCTGCGGCAGGCCGGGCAGGTCGCGGGTCAGCTCGACGAAGCCGCCGCCGACGTCCACGCCGTGCAGGGAGAACTGCGCGAAGGGCCGCAGTTCGTCCTGGAGGTCGAGCAGGGCGCGGGTCTCGGGCAGCGCGGCGGCCGCGGCGCCGCCGGGCAGCCACTCCGGCTGCTCCAGGAAGCCGGGCCGGAAGAAGTCCCTGAAGTACCGGCCGAGGGTGTACGGGCCGGTGAGCCAGCCCTCGTTGCGGCGGGAGCCGTCGGGGTCGAGGCACAGCAGCAGGTTCCAGGTGACGCCGGCCCCCGCGCCCGGGTCGGTGAGGGCCCGTTCGGCCAGCCGCAGGACGGTGGCGCCGCCGACGGGTTCGTTGGCGTGCGGTCCGGCGACGATCAGGGCCTGCCGCTCGCCGTGGCCGACGGTGAGCAGCCACAGGGGCGTGCCCGCGCGGGAGGTGCCGGCGCGGCGCAGCCGGGCGTCTCCGGGGTGGCGGGCGACGAGCGCGGCCGCGCGGGCGCCCAGCTCGTCGACGTACGGGTAGCGCAGGAGCGGCGGCAGGGCACACCTCCGATGCGGCGCCGTCGGTTCACCTGCTGTGCAGGCGTAGGAACAGTCAGTCACGGCTCGGGGAGTACGTCAACACCACCGGCCGAAAACAGACTTGACCAACCGCGCCGAGTCACACCCGGGCCTCCGGTTCCCGAGGGCTCAGTCGGCGGAGAGCCGGAACGCGACCCGCCCGAAGCCGACCTGGTCGCCCTCGCGGACGACGACCGCGCCGACGACGCGCCGTCCGTTGACGGTCGTGCCGTTGGTCGAGCCGAGGTCCCGCAGGATCCACCTGCCGCCCTGGCGGCTGAGCTCGGCGTGCACACGGGAGACCGTGTCGTGGGTCAGCCGCAGCCCGCTGGCGGGGTCGCGGCCTATCCGCAGCGGGTGGGTGGCGCCGGGGTGGGGCAGCAGCAGCTTGGGCAGCCGCTCGGCATGCCAGGCCCGGCGCAGCCGCACGGTGAAACCGGAGACAGCCCCGACGGTGCCGAACACCAGACGGGAGAGACGGCCTTCGGTGCGCAGGTCCGAGGTCAGCGCGGCGAGCTCGTCGGGGACGCGGGCGGCGAGCGCCAGCTCCATCCGCCGGACGAACGTGTCGTGCGACAGACGGCCCATGGCGACGCCGTCACGCAGCACCTTCAGCGCCTTGTCGCGCTCCGCGTCGGACAGCCGCGCGGGGTACGTGTTGAACTCGAAGGACGACGTCACGGTGGTGATTGTCTTTCAGCGGACCGTGGGTGTCCAGAAGAGCAGGCACGGCCCCCGGCGGGGCGCTCCGCGGCGACACCGGACGCAAAACGGCGGATGCGAACGCGGATTGATCGCGTTTGACGCACCATGGACGGGCTACATCACGGTGAGCAGACGAAGGGGAACCGTCCGTGCAGTTCGAGGTGTGGGCACCGCAGGCCGATCGTGTGACGCTCCAGTGCGACGGCGCCAGGCGCGCGTTGGAGCGGGATCCGGAGCGGCCTGGATGGTGGTCGGGTGAGGCCGAGGCGGGCGACGGCTCGCGGTACGGATTCGCGCTGGACGACGGCCCGGTGCTGCCGGATCCGCGCTCGCGCCGGCAGCCGGACGGCCCGGACGGGCTGAGCGCGGTCGTCGACCACGCGGGCTACGCGTGGCGCAGCGCCGACTGGCCCGGGCGGCCGCTGCCCGGCGCGGTCCTGTACGAGCTGCACGTGGGCACGTACACCCCCGAGGGCACGCTGGAGGCCGCCGCGGAGCGGCTGGAGCACCTCGCCGAACTCGGTGTCACGCACGTGGAGCTGATGCCCCTGAACCCGTTCCCCGGCCGGCACGGCTGGGGGTACGAGGGGGTCTCGCTGTGGGCGGTGCACGAGCCGTACGGCGGGCCCGAGGGGCTGCGGCGGTTCGTCGACCGGGCGCACGAACTCGGTCTCGGCGTGGTGCTGGACGTCGTGCACAACCACCTGGGACCGTCGGGCAACTACCTGCCGCTGTTCGGCCCCTACTTCACGGAGACGCACCACACCCCGTGGGGCGCCGCCGTGAACCTGGACGCCCCCGGCTCGGACGAGGTCCGCGCGTTCCTGCTCGGCAGCGCGCTGGCCTGGCTGCGCGACTACCGGATCGACGGGCTGCGGCTGGACGCCGTGCACGCGCTGGTGGACACGCGCGCGTGCCACTTCCTGGAGGAGCTGTCGGCGGCGGTGGACGCGCTCGGGGCGAGCCTCGGCCGCCCGCTGTTCCTGATCGCCGAGTCGGACCTGAACGACCCGCGGCTCGTCACCCCGCGCGCGGAGAACGGCCTCGGCCTCCACGCGCAGTGGAACGACGACTTCCACCACGCCGTCCACGCGGCTCTGACCGGCGAGTCGCAGGGCTACTACGCGGACTTCGCCCGCGCTCCCCTCGACGCCGTCGCCAAGACCCTCGCGGGCGGCTACTTCCACGACGGGACGTACTCCAGTTTCCGGGGCCGCCACCACGGACGCCCGCTGGACCGCGGGCGGGTGGCCGGTCACCGGCTGCTGGGCTACAGCCAGACCCACGACCAGGTCGGCAACCGCGCCCAGGGCGACCGCCTGTCCCAGCTGCTGTCCTCCTCGCCGGGGCTGCTGGCCTGCGCGGCCACGCTGACACTGACGGCCCCGTTCACCCCGATGCTGTTCATGGGCGAGGAGTGGGCGGCGGGCACGCCGTGGCAGTTCTTCACCGACCACACCGACCCGGAACTCGCGGAGGCCGTACGCCGGGGCAGGCGGCGGGAGTTCGCCGAGCACGGCTGGGCCGAGGAGGACGTGCCCGATCCGCAGGACCCGGCGACCCGGGACCGGTCGTGCCTGGACTGGTCCGAACCCGGACGCGAGCCGCACGCGCGGATGCTGGCCTGGTACCGCCGGCTGATCGCCCTGCGGCACGAGTACCCGGACCTCACCGACCCGGACCTCTCCGACACGAAGGTCGCTTACGACGAGTCGGCCCGCTGGCTCGCCTTCCGGCGCGGGGACGTCCGCGTGGCGGTCAACCTGGGCAAGGACCCTGCGGCGATCCCGCTCGGCACCCGCCCGGCCCGCGTGCTGGCGGCCTGGGAGCCGGTGGACGCCCCGGACGCGGACGGCGTCCTGCACGTACCGGCGGAGTCGTGCGTGGTACTGCTGCAGGGCTGACCCGGGCGCCGGCCCCCGGCGCGCGGCAGTGCACGCCGGGGGCGCGCTCGGCGTGGCAGAGGTGGCGCGCGCCACGGCAGAGGCCGGGCGCTCGCGCCGGCAGACGCCGGAGGATCAGGCGGGCCGCGGCCGGAGGCCGGGAGTCTCGCGGGCCGCAGCAAGACCCCAGGCGCGCCGCAGCACAGGCCACGGAGCACGCAGGCCCCGGCAGACGCCGCGGACCAGGTGCGCCGGGAGAGAAGCCGGGCAGCGCGCGGACCACACCAGGCGCCGCGATCGGGCGGGCCGCGGCGGAGTCGCGGGACGACGCCGCCCGGTGCCCGACGTCTGCCGCGGCCGCCCCGCGGCCCGTCGCGCGGGGTTCCGGCCGGATCTGTTCCGGCCGGATCGGCCTCAGGGCCGGCCGTTCGCGGCGTTCCCGTCCTCCCGCAGTTCCGTCACCCGCTCCAGCAGGATCGCCTCCCAGGCGTGCCGCAGCTCGGTCCGCAGCCGCGGCAGCGGGGTGCCGTCGCGGCCCTCCAGGCGGTCGGCGAGGCGCACCACCGTGTCACAGCGGGCGAGCCACAGGCCCCGCAGGCAGGGCCGGGCGCCGTAGCCGGCGAGGGTGGCGGCGCGCACCGCGGCCGGGGACCCCACGGCGCGGGCGAGGCCGGCGATGTCCTCCGCGGGGTCCCCGACGACCGCCTCCGTCCAGCCGAGGACGCCGCGTACGCGGCCGTCGGCGCTCAACACGAGGTGGTCGCCGCTCAGGGCGTGGTGCACGAGGACCGCGCCGCCGGGCTGGGCGGCGAGCTGCACGGCGGCGGGCGGGGCGAGCTGCTTCATCCGGGCGGGGTCGAACTCGTCGGCGGCGCCCAGGCGTTGCGCGGCGTGCACGGCCATCCGGCGCAGCGCTTCCAGGGAGCGCGGCGCGACCCGCGGCACCCCGAGCGTCCCGGCCTGCCGGACGGGCACCGCGCGCATCCCCGAGAAGAGCCCGGCCAGGTCGTCCTCGCCGATCGCGGAGACGTCGTGCTGCTCGGCCGTGCCGCCGGGGATCCGGGTGTCCAGCGTGTACGACAGCCCGGGCGCCCAGTCCCCCTGCCCCACGCTCGCCGGAACCGTGACCGGCACATGGGGGCGGACCAGGTCCCGCAGCCGCAGCTCACGGCGCTGACGGGCCGAGCCGTCCTGGTCGCGGGCCAGGCGCAGCACATGGCGGGTGCCGACCCACCAGGTGAGGTGCCCGCCCTCTTCGACGGGCCGGACCTCGGGTCCTGCGGCGGTGTCCGGGCCGTCCCGGAGCAGGGTGCGGACCAGTCGGCGGACGCTGTCCGCGGTGGGTGTCGGTGCCTGGGTCATCGTCGCGCCGTGGGGTGAGGAGTGCGTCATGGGGTGGGTGCCGGCCCGCGTGGGGGTCCGGCCGGTCGATCGGTGGTCGGTCCGTCGGCGGTCAGTCCACTATCACCATCTCGCGGGTCGTGTCGTTCAGGCGGCGGCCTCCGTCCTCGGTCACCGTGACGATGTCCTCGATGCGCACCCCGAAGCGGCCGGGCAGGTAGACGCCGGGCTCCACGGAGAAGCACATGCCGGGCACGAGGGGCCGCTCCTCCCCCTCGATCAGGTAGGGCGGTTCGTGCGTGGTGACGCCGATGCCGTGGCCGGTGCGGTGGATGAAGTACTCGCCGTACCCGGCGTCGGCGATCACCGCGCGGGCGGCCCGGTCGACCTCCTGGCAGGCGACGCCCGGACGCACCGCCCGGAAGCCGGCCTCCTGGGCCTCGCGCACGAGGTCGTGCACCCGGCGCTCCTCGTCGGTCGGCTCGCCGACGTGCACGGTGCGGGAGGTGTCGGAGCCGTAGCCGTGCCGGAGACCGCCGAAGTCGAGGACCACCATGTCGCCGTGCGCGATGACACGGTCGCCCGCCTCGTGGTGCGGATTGGCGCCGTTGGGTCCCGAGGCGACGATGGTGAAGTCGACCTGGGAGTGGCCGAACCGCCGCAGCAGGCCGGCCAGGTCTGCGGCCACGTCGGATTCGCGCCGCCCGGCGAAGCGGACCTTCCGGATCTCCTCGAACGCCGCGTCGGCGGCCGCCCCCGCGGCGGCCAGGAGTTCCAGTTCGGCCGCGTCCTTGACCGCGCGCAGCATCGGCAGCGCCTCGGTGAGGGAGGCGTAGGAGGTGCCGGGCAGCGTCCGCTGCAGCCCCAGCAGGTGCATGGCCCAGGCGTTGTCGCTGATCCCGAAGCGGCCCCGGTCGTCGAGGAGGGGGGCCGTGACGGCGTAGGGGTCCTTGCCGTCGGTCCAGTCGCGCAGGGTCAGGGCCGGGGCGCCCGCCGCCTTCGCCGCGTCGGGGGCCTCCAGCGTGGGGACCACGAGGACGGGGTCGCGGCCGGCGGCGAGGACGAGCAGCGTGAGCCGTTCGGTGTCGGCGGGGGGCGCGTAGCCGGTCAGCCACACCAGGTCCGGGCCTGGTGCCACGAGCAGCCCGGCCAGCCCGGCGTCGGCGGCCGCCCGGGCGGCGCGCTCCATCCGGGCCCGGTAGTCGTCGGCGGTGAAGGGCGCGGGGGTGCTGCCGGTCATCCGGACCTCCGTGTGCGGTGGGCGGAACGGGATCAAGGCTACGCGCAGCATCCTGCCCGGCGGCGGGGGGCCACGCGAGCCGATCGGCGGCGCGGCCCGTCCCGGGCGGCAGGGTGCAGTCCGAGCGGGCTCTTCCGGCCCGGCACGGGGCGCGCGGCCACGCCATGACGGCCGGGAGCCCACGTCCCGCGCCGGGACGCGCACCACAAGATACGAGCCACGAGCCACCACGAGCCCCGAGCCCCGAGCCCCGAGCCCCGAGCCCCGAGCCCCGAACGAGTGAGGCCTGTCGTCCCCGGCACGCGGCCGAAAGCACGGAAGACGGGCCTGTCCACGCGGCACCGGAGCCTGCGATGGCTCCGGCGCCCGCGGCGACTCCGGCGCCCGCGTGACTCGGCACCGCGGTGACTCCGGTGCTCTCGGCGACTCCGGAACCCTCGGTGACTTCCGATGAAACACCCCCGGCGTCACGTCCGGCGATCTTCCGGCCCCCACCGCTCAGGACGTCCGGTTGATCGCCGGAGGCGGCGCGTTCGTGTGTTCGGTCAGCCGACCGGCAGGGCGGGCGGCCGGTCCGGGAGGAAGCCGTGCGCGCGCCGGGACAGCCACTCGGCCTTGTAGCGGTCCACCGAGCGGTGCCAGTTGAGGATGCCCGCGAGCCAGTTCTGCAGGTCGGCGACATATCCCCGCATGGTCTCGCGCGCCTCCCGCGACAGGCCGAAGTCGTCGTACACGACCGGCAGTTCATGGGCGACGACGTGCTCGAACTGCCGCATGCGCTCGGTCATCAGATCGTCGACGACGGACAGCGCGGCCGGGTAGTCGATGCCGAAGAACGTCTGCACGACGAGGACGGCGTTGTGGATCTCGCCCTCGTACTCGATCTCCTTCTGGTACGAGAACACGTCGTTGAGCAGGCAGGCGTAGTCCATCGCCGCGTTCTCCAGGGAGCGGACCGGACCGCTGCGGTACACCTCGGGCGGGATGGCGGGCCCGTGGCCCATCCGGCACAGGCTGATGGTCAGGTCGGAGCCGAAGGTGGCGCGTCGCATCTCCAGGTAGTCGACGGGGTCGGGGACGCGGTTCTGGAGCTGGTTGGACAGTTCCCACACCCAGCTCTCGGTCATCGTGTCGATGGCGCGTCGGAAGGTGCGCCGCCGGCCGGGGGTCATCCCTGCCGTCGTCCGCGCCCACAGGTCGGTCAGCGCGCGCTCCATGGCGTTGACGGGGACGACCGGTTCCTCCCCGTCCACCGGCATGCACGCCGACAGCCGGGCCGTGGTCAGCCGTGCGGCGGCCAGGTCGCGGCGGTGCCCGTGGACGAGCGGGTAGTAGTCGTCGCCGTAGGTCCCGAAGGCGAGCCACTGCGCGCTCAGTTCGAGTGCCTCGGGGGTGGCGTCGGGGTCGAGGCCCGCCGAGCAGAGCGCGAGGTCGTAGGCGCGCAGCTTGTCCTCGTCCCAGACGCCTTCCCGGAGGATGCCCATGCGGTGGCACCACGCGGTGAGGGCGCCGCGGGCCGCGTCCAGGTGCGGGCTGAGCCGGAGCTCGAACGGCATGCGGAACTCCGGCAGCAGGGACGGCCCGACCTTCCGGTACGGCACGTGCGTGTGGGCGCGCAGGCGCCGTTCACTTCCCGCGGCGGCGAGCAGCGCGCCGACGTCGGCGGCGGAGGTGCCGGGCCCGGCCGGGCGGTGCCACGGCGAACCGGCCGGCCGGGCCCGCTCGTTCATGTACCGGCTGGAGCGCAGGTGCCACTCGTGGCCGCCGGACTGCCAGTCCTGCAGGCCCTTGGTGTACGCGGCCACCGCGGCGACCTCGCCCGGGGTGAGCCCCTTCTCCAGGGCCAGTGCGGGCACTTCGGTGAGCGTGGTGTGCTCGAACTGGTGCAGGCGCGAGGTGAGCACGTCGTTGACGGTGTCGGCGGCCTCCTGGGTGGTGCAGCCGAAGAACGTCTCCAGCACCAGCACGCCGTTGCTCAGCTCGCCCTCGTCCTCCACCTCCCGCTGGTAGGAGAACAGGTCGTTGCGCAGGTGCACGGCGTCGGAGAACGTCTCCATCAGCACCCTGAGCGGCCGCGACCCGGCGACGGAGGCGGGGACTTCGGCGGTGGCGTACTCCACGAGCCCGGCGGACCAGGGCGCGCCGCCGACCTTGCGGCGCATCTCGATGTACTCGACGGGGTTGGCGATCCGCCCCTCGTTGATGTTGGACAGCTCCCACAGGGACTCGTTGAGCAGGTGCTCGGTGGACACGGCGAACCGCCGCCGCCAGTCGGCCGACATGGCCGGCACCGTGCGCGCCCACAGGTCGGCGAGGCCCGCCTCGACCGGGTTCTGCGGCTCGGGGACGGGTGTGGCCGGGTCCAGCGGCATGAACAGCGGCAGCCGGTCCAGGTACGCCTTGCCGCCGGCGCGGTCCTGGCTGCGCTTGAAGGTCTCGAGGAAGTGGTCGTCGAAGAAGAAGACCCACACGTACCAGTCGGTGATGAGCGACAGGGCGGGGCCGTCGCAGTCGGGGTGGGTGTAGGCGCAGAGCAGTCCGTAGTCGTGCGCGTCGAGGTCGGCCTGCTCCCAGATCCCGGAGCCCTCCAGCATGCCCATCGCGCGGGCCCAGTGCGCCGAGTGGGCGCGGGCCTCGTCGACGTGCGGGTTCAGCCGCGCGGGATACGGCATGTAGAAGTGCGGGAGTTCGAAGGGCTGCTGCGTCATGGCCGGGCCCTACCCGTGGGCTGTTCGGGCCATCCGCGCGGCCGGACATGATCACACCATCGCGTGAACCGTCGTGCCGGACCGCGCGGAGCGTGCGCGGGACGCGCGCCCGCGGTCGCCTACGGCCGGACCTGGATCAGCGCGTGGGTGCCGCCGGTGCGCCAGCGTTCGTCCCCGGCGGCTTCCGTCAGCGCGGCCTCGGTGTCCGCGTCCACGCCGGTGACCACGTCGGACTTGAGGGTGCGCAGGGCGGCCACCGGCCCCGGGAAGCGGGCGGTCGCCTCGGCGAACGGCGTGCCCGCGGGCCAGTGCCGGTCGCCCACCAGGCGCCGGTAGTTGAGGTCGCCCTTCAGCACCGTCACGGTGGCCGCGGCGAAGTCCTCGCGCAGGTCGTCCGGCATGTCCGCGTAGGGCAGCGGGGCGCAGGAGAAGGGGTGGGCGCGCACCTGGAGGCGGCCGTCGGCCAGCGCGGACCACAGGCGCCGCCCGTACGCGGCGGCCGCGCCGGGTGCCGCGGTGAGCCGGCGCACCGCGTCGACGACGTCGGCGGTGGTGGCGTCGGAGACGTAGTACGGGTACGGCTTGACGTGCAGGACGGCCCGTCCGACGTGCCCTTCGGCGAGGAGGTGGGCGACGAGGAGGAGGTCGGGGACGAGTTCGCGCCCGGCGTTGTCGGCGACCAGGCAGAGCGTGCCGGTGCCGGAGCGCGGCAGGAGGGACCACAGGGCCGCGCTGTCGTCCGCGACCAGGCCGGGGGTGGTCCGCGCCGCCTGTACGCCCGCGGACAGCCGGAAGCCGAGGTCGGCGCGGTTGCCCCACAGCGAGCCGTGCAGCAGGGCTTGGGCCCGTTCCTCCGCGGGGCGGTCCGCCAGGTCGTCCAGCGCGGCGAGTTCGCCGTCCGTCTCCGGGGCGTCGAGTTCGGCGAGCTTGAATGGGCGGAAGGGGTCGATGCCCTGCCAGGGGCCCGGCCCGAAGTAGCCGACGGCGTCGAGGAGCCGGCGGTAGAAGTAGCTCTCGGACCACAGCCACGGCACGTCGAACCAGGAGCGGCCCGCGTGGTCGTCCAGGCCCCACTCCGCCCAGCGGTCCCGGTCGTGCGCGTCGGCGGGGAGCGGTTCGACGACGCCGTCGGTGCACTCGGCCAGCAGCGCGTCGAGGGCGTCGAGCTGCCGCGGGCCGTACGGGAAGGCGTCCCGCACCTGCCGGATGACGGCGGGATGCCGCTCGGCGAGCACGCTGTGGGGGAACGAGCCGGGCTCGTTGCCGAGGACGACCGGCGCGGAGGGGGTGTCGGGCATGGGCTCACCGTACCGGCGCGGGTCACACGCCGCCGATCTCCCGCTCCAGCTGGGTGGTGAGGGCGAGATAGGGCGGACGCCGGTGCACCGGCACCAGGCCGCGGATCAGGATGTGCCACATCTCGGCGGTCCTGCGGGGCAGCCGGGCGACCGGTTCCAGTGGCCGGCCGGCGATCCGTGTGCCGACGAAGAAGCAGACGAGGGAGTGCGCGGCGGCGTGGACGTCGGTGTCCGGGTGGATGTCCGACTCCTTGACCGCGCCGAGGAGCCCGCGTGTGGCGATCTCGAGCCACTCGGTGAAGGGGTGCCGCAGCGGGGGCTGCACCTGGACTCCCCCGAGCGCCAGCCGCAGCCCGGCCCGGGTGATGGGGCCCTCGACGGCGAGGCGGGTGAGCGCGAAGGTGACGCGTATCAGCGCCTCCAGCGACGAGCAGCCGCGTCCGTCCACCTCGCTGGCCACGCGGCGCGAGGCCTGGGACTGCAGCGCCAGGATCGCCTGCGCCAGGTCCTCCTTGGCCGCGAAGTGGAAGTACAGCGCGCCCTTGGTGACTCGTGCGTGCTCGACGATGTCGCTGAGGCTCGTTCTCTCGTAGCCGTGCCGGTCGAAGAGGTCGGCGGCGGCCGTGATGATGGTCGCGCGGGTCTGCTCGGCGCGTAACTGCCTCGCCATCGACAGGACACTCCCGGGGCTGTAAAGAACGGGGCATGCCGTTTGTTTCTCACTCGCGGTACACGATAACTCACCTGCCCGCCGCGGCGACCCCCTCGCGGTGACGACCGCGCCACCCCGGACGCCGGCCACCGTGCTCCCCGGGCCCAAGTGCGGCTCTCGGGCCTGGCGTTGACGCCGTTCCAGCTCGGAAGCTCGTGACCGCCGAGCGAGGAAGGGGGACCGGTCGGGCCCGGGGGTCCGCGTCCCACCGGCGGTCCGCCGGGCGGGCGCGAAGGCCGTGAGCGCGGGCCGTGGCCGGGGTGGGAATCGAACAAACGGGCCACGCGGTATTCTCGCCGGACCGCTTTTCGACCGGTCGACGGGAGGCCTCCGGCGGCGGACGGGGTGCGGGCGCGACGAGGGGACGGGCCGACCGCCCGATCACCCGGCGCCGCTGCGAGCTGCCGCACTTCGGGCATGTCCCTCCCTGGTTCCCCGGAAGGCCGTGCCAGGCGGCGAACGCCCCTGCGGTGAGCGCTAGAGTACGAGCCGACCGGTTTGTTTTTCAATGAGACCGGGTGGTCCGGACCCGCGCGTGGCCGGCCCGGCGGACGGGCGGGAACCGGCCGACCCGCGGCAGTGGAAGGGTTCTCGTGGCGAAGCAGGAGCGCGCCATCAGGACGCGCAGGGCGATCCTGGAAGCGGCTGGCGCCGTGTTCGACGAGCACGGCTACACCTCCACCACCATCGCCATGGTGCTGGAGCGGGCCGACGTCACCAAAGGCGCCCTGTACTTCCACTTCCCCTCGAAGGAGTCCCTGGCCCAGGCGGTGCTGGACGAGCAGGTGCCGTTCGGGGCGGTGCCCCCGCAGCCGTGCAAGCTGCAGGAGATCATCGACATGACGTTCGTGGTCGCCCAACGGCTCCTGCGGGACGCCCTGCTGAGGGGCAGCGTCCGGCTGACCGTGGACCAGTGCGCGCCGCCCGGCGTCGACCACACCGGGCCGTTCCGGCAGTGGGGCGAGCGCCTCATGGGGCTGATGGGGCAGGCCCGGGACCAGGGCGAGCTGCTCCCCACCGTCGAGCCCCGGGACACGGTGGAACTGCTGGTCGGCTCCTTCGCCGGCATCCAGCTCATGTCCCGGGCGCTGACCGGGCGCGACGACCTGGGGCACCGGATATCCGTGCTGTGGGGCCACATCCTGCCCAGCATCGCCGTGCCCGGCCTGCTGCTGTCGCTGGACACCGCACCCGACCGGGGCGCCCGCGTCCTGGCCGCCCTCGATCCCGCGGAGGACTGAGCCGTGATCCTGCTGACCGGCGCGACCGGCACCGTCGGCCGGCTGGTGGCGCGCCGGCTGGGCGGGGTGGCGCGGCTGCGGCTGCTCACCCGCGATCCCCGGCGGGTCGCCGCACCCGCCGGCGCGGAGGTCGTGGCGGGCGACTTCGCCGATCCGCACAGCCTCGCACGGGCGCTGACGGAAGTGGAGTCGGCGCTGCTGGTCACGGTGGACCCGCTGGCCCCTGTGCATGACGAGAACTTCCTGGCGGCGGCGCGGGCGGCCGGCGTGGCCCACGTGGTGAAGCTGTCCGCCCTGGCGGTGGCCGATCCCGGGGCGACCGATCTGATCACCGCGTGGCAGCGGGCCAGCGAGCAGCTCCTGCGGGACGCGGGCCTGTCGTGGACCGTGCTGCGCCCGCGCGCCTTCATGTCGAACACCCTGGGCTGGGCGCGCTCGGTCCGGGAGGAGGGCGTGGTGCGGGCGCCCGACGGGGATGTGGTGAACGCGACGGTGGATCCGCGGGACGTCGCCGACGTGGCGGCGGCCGCCCTGCTGGACCCGGACGGCCACGCGGGCCGGATCCTGCCCCTCACGGGGCCGGAGGCGATCAGTCCGCGCCACCAGACGGCCGTGCTCGCCGATGTCCTGCAACGCCCGGTGCGTTTCGAGGCGTTGACGCCCGCGGAGGCGCACGCGGCGCTGCGCGCACGCTACCCCGCGCCCCTGGCCGACGCCCTGTCCGAGAGCGCGGCCCGCGCCCGGTCCGGGGCGAAGGCCCACGTGGACGCGACGGTCGAGCGCGTGCTCGGCCGGCCCGCGCGCAGCTACCGCCAGTGGGCCGGGGACCACGCGACAGCGTTCGGCGGCTGACACCGTCGTCCCTGACGTTCGGCGGCTGAGACCGTCGTTCCCGGCGCTCGGCGGCTCGCACCGTCCCTTCCCGGCGCTCGGCGGCGGAGACCGTCCGATCCCGGCCCTCGGCGGCTCCACACCGCCCGTTCCCGGCGCTCGGCGGCGGAGAGCGCCCGTTCCCGGCGCTCGGCGGCTCACACCGTCCGTTCCCGGCGCTCGGCGGCGGAGACCGGCGTCCTCGGCGCTCGGCGGCTCACACCGTCCGTTCCCGGCGCTCGGCGGCGGAGACCGGCGTCCTCGGCGCTCGGCGGCTCACACCGTCCGTTCCCGGCGCT
>NZ_JBEYXZ010000033.1:63202-80563 GCF_040645305.1 Streptomyces sp. NPDC046831
CTCGGCGGCGGAGACCGGCGTCCTCGGCGTTCGGCGGCTGACGCCGTCGTCCCCGGCCGGGCGGGCGCCGCCGGGACGCTCCCGTTGAACGCCCGGCGCCTCTTGCCCGTACTGCACGGAGCACACCCGTTCCCGCGCCCGCCGAGGAGACGTTGCGGATGACCCGGACCCGGACGACCGCGCCCCTGAGGGTCACCGGTGCCGCCGTGGCGGCGTCGGCCCTGCTCACGCTTTGTGCGGCGGGACCCGCCCGGGCGCACGGCGCGCCGACGGACCCGGTCAGCCGCGTGGTGGCCTGCTCACCCGACGGGGGCGGTGCCGCCCGGTCGGCGGCCTGCCGGGCGGCCGTCGCCGCGAACGGCGGCCCGTTCACGGCCTGGGACAACCTGCGGGTCGCCGGCGTCCGCGGCCGGGACCGCGAGGTGATTCCGGACGGCCGGCTGTGCAGCGGCGGCCTGCCCGCCTACCGGGGCCTCGACCTCCCCCGCGCCGACTGGCCGTCGACCCGTCTCGCGCCGGGGGCGGGGCTCACCCTGACCTACGCCTCCACGATCCCCCACGAGGGCACGTTCAGGCTCTATCTGACCAAGCCCGGCTACGATCCGGCGAAGCCGCTGACCTGGTCGGACCTGCCGGCCCGGCCCTTCGCCGAGGTGACGGACCCGCCGCTGACGCGCGGCGCCTACCACCTGAGGGCCACGCTCCCCGCCGACCGGACCGGCCGCCATGTGCTGTTCACCGTCTGGCAGAACAGCAGAACCCCGGACACGTACTACTCCTGCTCGGATGTGGTGTTCCCGGAGCCGGCCGCGGCGGGTGGCGGTGGGCGGGAGACGGCGGGCGGCGCCGCGAAGGCACCGTCCAGCGGCAGCGGACCGGCGAGCAGTGCCTCCGCACGGCCGGCGCCGGACGGCGCGAGCCCCTCGGCCACCGACGGCCGCACCACGGCGCCCGCCGGGCGCCCGTCCGGGACGGGCACGGAGCGGACCGGGGACGCGGTCGCCGGCAGCAGGCCGGTGGCCGCCACGGCCGACGGCACCGGATCGGGGCCCGCCACGCCGGTGCTGGCGGGCGGCGCCGCGGCGGTGCTGGTGCTCACCGGGGGCGCCGCCCTGGTCCTGCGCCTGCGCCGGCGCTGAACCCGCCGGCCGGCTGCGTCAGTTGACGTAGACGGTGGCGCCCGCGTCGGTCACCGGCGCGTACTTCGCGGTGAAGTAGCCGTTGGCGAAGCACAGCGACGAGCCGGAGACCTTCGTGAACTGCTGGTTGGTGAAGCTGATGCTGTTGTCGGCGTTGTCGGCCCGGCCGCTCATGCTCGGGGCGCGGTAGACGCAGGTGACGCTGCCCAGCAGGGTGCGCAGCCTGACCGTCGTCTGGATGGTCGAGCCGCTCGCCGGTGTCACGGTCAGGGTGCCGTCCGAGGCGACGGTGGTGGTGTACGGCAGGTTGTCCACCGTGATGCCGTTGACGCCGAGCACACCGGTGACGTTGCTGCTGCAGCCGGCGCTGTCGAAGGAGTGCCCGGTCAGCGACTCCGTCGCGGTGCCGGGTGCGGCGGGGTTGTCGGTGACGGTGGCGGTGAACGCCGACGAGCCGCAGGACACCCCGCTGGTCTCCGTCGCGCTGGAGTAGAACGTGGCACGGGTGCCGCCGGCCAGGGAGGCGGTGAGGACGTCGCCGACGGCGACGGGGGTTCCGCCGGGGCCGCCGGTGGTGAGCACCGGGCCGGCGGCCGCGGCGGCCGGGGCGACGGCCGGCAGCGAGAGCGCGGCGGCAGCGGCGGCCAGGGTGAGGACGGGGCGCGTACGCATGCGGGAACCTCTTTCTGAAGTGGGGTCAGGAGGTGCCGTCGGGTGACCGCCGCCGCCCGCCGTCACGCCTTCTCCGTACGCGGCGAGCGGGGAACGGCGGCCTGCCGGTGACCGGCCGGGGGCCCGGGGGAAGGGCCTCCGGCCGGGCCGGGCCGAAGGGAGATCCGGTGCGCGGCGGTCCGTGCGGGACGCTTCACACCGGTGCGGCGCTGATCACGGGATGCGAGCGCGGCGCCGTGCGGGAGCGCGCCGCGGGACGGAGGAATCCGGGAAGGACGCGCGGCCGGGCCGCGCGGCGGTGCGGATCCGGCGCCACGGATCCGGGAGACAGGCAGAGTTGTAGACCCGGGATTCAACCAGCGTCAAGGCGGCGGACCGAAGAGAGCCAGGCCCGCTGATCCTCCGTCAGGCCGCCCGTGGCAGGCGTCGCCACAGCCGGCGCACACTCCGCACCTTTCTTTCACGCACACCTTGACCCCTGAATGTAACCCCCGGTAACTTCGCTCGGAGTTACCGTCGCGTAACGAGAAAGCCCTTGCGCCCTCCGGGAGGCGCGAGGGGCGTGCGCCGCAGCCGCTGTCCGCGCCAGGACAACGAGCCCCTGAACCCGATCAGCATTGACTATGCCTGGGAGCAGACATGGCCTCGTCCTCGGACGTCACCCCGTCCGCCGGCAACACCCCCGAAAGACCCGAAAGCGCTCACCCCGCCGAAACGCCCGAAGCGGCCACCGCCGGGGCCGTTCGCGCCGCGGACAGGGGCGGCCGGGTCCGGCTGCGCCGCGCCGCGGTCCTGGCGGTGCCGGCCACCCTCGTCGCCGCGGGTCTGGCGGTCCTCACCGCGCAGGGCGCGCTGGGCGTGCAGTTCGCGATCTCCGGGATGCCCTTCACGGTGACCGCCACCGAGCTGAACGGCACCGGATTCGAGCAGTTCGGCTCACTGGACAACATGGCCGAGGACAGCCCCAACGCGGGCGACACCGGCGGCCAGGTGCTGGTCGTGACCTCCGCGATCAAGCGCGCCACGCTCACCAAGCTGTGCCAGAGCGTCGACCTCGGCGGCACGAACCTGGTCATCAGGGCGGGCAGCGGCAGGAACAAGGTGCGGGCGACCGACCTCACGACCGACTCGACGGAACTGTCGGGCAACGCCTCGTTCGACAACATCGAGATCGGCAACGACGCGAGCACGCTGACGAAGGCCGGGGTGCAGGGCCCCAAGGGCGTGTTCAGCCAGCAGGCCGACACCGTGCACATCGCCGACCTCAGGCAGACCAACTACGCCACGACGGCCGGGGTGTTCGAGCTGCCCGGGCTGAAGCTGGGCTTCAGCGAGACGGGCTGCTGAACACATGCCGGACGCCGTACCGCACGAGACCCCGGGCGCGCCCCGCCCGGGACCGCGGAGCACCTTCCGCCGGTGGCGGGCCCGCCGTCCCTTCTGGGGCGGGCTGCTGCTCACCCTGGGCGGGGCGGAGATCCTGCTCACCGAGAAGGCGTCGCTGAAAGTGGTCCTGCACATCGGCATGCAGGGTCTGGCCGGCTACCTGCTGCCCACGCTGATGGTCCTGTGCGGTCTGCTGACCCTCTTCAGCCCGGCCCAGCGGCTCTTCTACTCCCTCACCGGCGTGCTGCTCTCCCTCGGCAGCTGGGTCACCTCCAACCTGGGCGGCTTCTTCGTCGGCCTCCTCCTCGGGGTGACCGGAAGCTGCCTCACGTTCGGCTGGCTCCCCGACCAGGAGCCGCGCCCCGGGCGGCGGGAGCGCCGCGCGGAGGCCGGCCGGCCGGCTCCGACCGGCTGACCGGGGCACTTCAGGAGACGAAGGAGAGGACGAGGAGGCGACCCCGAGGACGGCCGCGCCGGTGGCCCCACGGGTGCGGCCACCGGCGGTACGGCTTGGTCCGTCAACTGTGCGTCAGCCGTGCGGCCGTGCGTCAGTCGAGGCCGGCGGACTTCAGCCAGGCCCTGGCGACGTCCAGCGGGTCCTTCTTCTGCAACTGCACCTGGGTGTCGAGCTCCAGCAGGGTGGCCGTGTCCAGCTTGGCCGAGACCGCGTTGAGCGCGTCCACGCCCTTCTGCGGCAGGCCGGACTTGCGGACGAGCGGCTGCACGTTGGCGAACCCGAAGAGGTTCTGCGGGTCCTGGAGGACCACGAACTTCTCCTTTGTGATGGTCGGGTCCGTCGTGAAGACGTCCGCGACCTGCACGGTGTTGTTCTTCAGCGCCGTCTGCGTCAGCGGACCGCCCGCGTCGAGCGCCTTGAAGGACTTGAACTGGAGCCCGTAGACCGACTTCAGGCCGGTGAGTCCCTGGTGCCGGGTCTGGAACTCCGGGGACCCGCCGATGACCAGGTCCTTGGCGAACGGCTCGAGGTCGGCGATGGACGACTTCCCGGTGAGCCCGTACTTCCGGGCCGTCTGCGCGTTGACGGTGACGGAGTCCTTGTCCTGCGCGGGCGACGGCTCCAGCAGGGTCAGCTCGGTGTCCAGCTTGGCCTTGATGGCGGCCGTCGTGTCGGCGAGGCTCTTCGGCGCGGCCTTCTTGTCGAGGTACGCCAGCAGCGAGCCGTTGTACTCGGGCAGCACCGTGATCGTGCCGTTCTGGAGCAGGCCGTAGGTGGTCTCGCGGCTGCCGATGTTGGGCTTGTAGGTGACCTTGACGCCCTTGGCCTTCAGGGCCTCGCCGTAGATGTCCGCGAGCAGGGTGCTCTCGGCGAAGTTGTTGGAGCCGACGACGACGGTGCCGCCGTCGCCCCCGCCCTCCGCGAGCGGGTTGCCGGAGCCGCCGCCGGAGGACGACGAACAGCCGGCGCACACGGCGGTCAGCGCCGCCGTGGCGGCCAGGGCGACGGCGGCCGGGCCGTAGTGTCTCGTGCTGGACCTGGTGCTCTTCGCGTTGGAAGTCACGATTCCCGTTTCCGGACTCAGAGGGGCGGATGAGCAGAGTGGCATGGACAGGAGTGCGCGCGTGCGGGCACCGTACGTCCTCGATCCAATCCAGCCGGTTCTGCCCCCGTCAAGCCCGGCCGGGTCACCGATCGGGCGCGGAGCAGGGCTGGTTGTGCGGATCCGGCGGCGGTGCGACGCGCCGCCTTGACGGGCACCGGGCGAGCGGACCCGCGCCGGGCGGGGGCGCCGCGGGTGTCAGCCGCTCCGGCGCACCCCCGGCGACACCGCGATCCGGGCGGTCGCCCAGAACACCGCGAGCGTCGCCAGCGCCAGCACGGCGACCAGCGTGGCGCCGCCGACGACCTTCTCGTAGTCGCGCTGGTAGAGGCCGTCGATGATGTACCGGCCGAGGCCGCCCAGACTGACGTACGCGGCGATGGTGGCCGTCGAGACGATCTGGATGGCCGCCGAGCGCAGGCCGCTGAGGATGAGCGGGAGCGCGACCGGCAGTTCGACCCGGAACAGGACCCGGAACTCACCCATCCCCATTCCGCGTGCGGCGTCCACCGGCGAGGGGTCGACGGAGCGCACCGCCTCGTACGTGGTCACCAGGATCGGCGGTACGGCGAGGACGACGAGCGGGACCATGACCGGCAGCAGACCGAACCCGAAGACGATGAACATCAGCACCAGCAGGCCGAAGCTCGGCAGGGCCCGCCCGGCGGTGGCGATCAGCGCCACGGTGTTGCCGCCGCGCCCGTAGTGGCCGGTGAGCAGACCGGCCGGCAGGGCGACGGCGGCGGCGAGGCCGAGCGCGATCACGCAGTAGCGCAGGTGCTCGGCCATCCGGGCCGGGATGCCGTCGTAGCCGTGCCAGTGGGCACCGTCGCTGAAGAAGGCGCTGACGAAGTGCAGTACGTTCACCGGGCGACGTCCTCCAGGGCAGCGGCGGCCGGTTCGGGCCGGACCTCGCCGGCGGCCGGCCTGCCGCGCCGGGTGCCGCGCGGCATCCACGGGGTCAGCAGCAGGCGCAGCAGGATCAGTACGGCGTCGACGAGGACGGCCAGCACCGCCGTGGTCACCACGGAGTTCACCGCGAGTTCGGGCCGGTGGTACTGGTTGGCGTCGTAGAGCAGGTTCCCCAGCGCGCCCTGGTTGCCGATGAGCATGCCGACACTGACGAGGCTGATGCTGGAGACGGCGGCCACCCGCAGTCCCGCGATGATGGCGGGCACGGCGATCGGCAGCTGCACCTGCACGTAGCGCCGCACGGGCCCGAAGCCCATCGCCGTGGCGGCGGCGAGCGTCTCCTGCGGGACCGAGCGGACCCCGTCGACGATCGCGGGGACGAGGACGACCAGGCTGTAGACGGCGAGCGGGATCATCACGGTGAGCTCGGTCTGGCCGGTGTAGTCGATGAGGACGACGAAGAACGCCAGCGAGGGGACGGCGTACAGCACGGTCGTCAGACCCAGCACGGGCGGGTACAGCCGGCGGAAGCGCACGCAGAGCTGACCGAGGGGCAGGGCCACCACCAGCCCGGCGAGGACCGGCAGCAGCGCCTCGCGCAGGTGGAGGCCGACCAGTCCGAGCCAGCTGTGCTGGAGGTCGCTCGGGATGTCGAAGAAGCCGTCCACGCCGTTCACCCGGCGACCTCGGCGTCGGCGCCCTCCTCGGCGGGGGCGGGTCCGGCGGCGCCTCCCTCAGCGCGTTCCCCGGCGCGTCCCGCGCTGCGGGCACCTCCCCCGACGTCGGCCCCGCCGCCGGCCGGCGCGCCCTCCCGGGCGCGGTCCTCGGCGTGGGCGCTGCGGATCGCCTCCGCGATGGCCTGCTGCGAGACGACGCCGACCGTCCGCCCGTCGGCGTCCACGGCGACCGCCCAGCCGGTGGGCGAGAGCACGGCGCAGTCCAGTGCGGCCCGCAGCGGTTCCGTGCCGTACCGGAACGGCCGCCCGTGGGGCACCAGTCGGGCCGGGTCCACCTGTCCGGCGGTCAGCTCTTCCGGCTCGCTCCAGCCGAGGGGCCTGCCGGCGGAGTCCGTGACCAGGAGGTGGGGCGCGCCCGCGGTGGCGCGGACGGCGGCGATCTGCTCGGCGGTGGCGTCCGCGGCGACGACCGGGGCCGGATCCGGCTCGAGCCGGTCGGAGGTGAAGAAGGAGAGCCGGCGGATGCCGCGGTCGGTGCCCAGGAAGTCCTCGACGAACGCGTCCGCGGGGGCGGACAGCAGTTCGGCGGGCGGGGCGAACTGGGCGAGCCGGCCCCCGGTGCGCAGGACGGCGACCCTGGTGCCCAGCTTGACGGCCTCGTCGATGTCGTGGGTGACGAAGACGATGGTCTTGCCCAACTCCTCCTGGATCTTCAGCAGCTCGTCCTGGAGCCCCTTGCGCACCACCGGGTCGACGGCCGAGAACGGCTCGTCCATGAGCAGGACCGGCGGGTCCGCGGCGAGCGCCCGGGCCACGCCGACGCGCTGCTGCTGGCCGCCGGAGAGCTGGTACGGGTAGCGCCTGGCGAGCGAGGCGTCCAGTCCGACGCGTTCCATCAGCTCGGCCGCCCGGGACCGGGCCCGCTGCTTGCTCCAGCCGAGCAGGCGGGGCACCGTGGCGATGTTGTCGACGATGGTGCGGTGCGGGAACAGCCCGGCGTTCTGGATGACGTAGCCCATCGACCTGCGCAGGGAGTCGACGGGCTGCTGCTGGATGTCGGCGCCGTCGAGGAGGACCGTTCCCTCGCTCGGTTCGACCATCCGGTTGATCATGCGCAGGGTGGTGGTCTTGCCGCAGCCTGACGGCCCCACCAGGACGGTGATCGAGCGGTCCGGTATCTCCAGCGACAGCCGGTCGACCGCCACCGTGCCGTCCGCGTACCGCTTGGTGACTGATTCCATCCGTATCAAGAGGCCGGGCACCCTTCGGGTTTGGCAGCAGTTGCGGACTTCGGGCCACGGCGCCACGGGCCGTGACCGAATGAGTCTAGACCCTGCCTGCCGGGGACCGTCGTGGCCGACACGCGGTGCGGTCCGCGGCCGCGACCGCGGACCCGGACGCAGAAAGAAACGGGGCGGGCCCGAAGGCCCCGCCCCGCACGGGTGCGGTCGCCCGGCCGGTGCGTCAGGTCGCGCCGGGCCCGCCACTGCCGAAGGAGCCGCTGCCGCCCGGACTCCAGCGTTGGCGGTGCTGGTCGTTGCTGCGCCGGGTGCTCGCCCGGTGGATCTCGTAGGGCATGAGCCGTACCCCGTCGTCGCAGTGCACCTCGTCCGGCTCCCGGACCTCCCGGACTTCGTGGATCGCGCCGGTCACCGGCAGGTGCGGCTGCTCGAGTTCCCTGGGCCGCGACGGCTCACGGCGCATCACGCGGATACCGATCCAGACGGCCCACACCAGACCACCGACCACGACGACGAGTCCGAGGATGAAGGCGCCGAGGGCGCCCCAGGACGGCGACGCGAGTACGACGCCGGACGCTGTGTCCATCTTCTTCCCACCCGCCTCTGCGGAAGCGAAAACTGCCAGTGACGTCCGAATCGTCACCCATGTCAGACAGTGTCCCACTGTGTCCGATCGTCGCAAGGTGGACGCCGCGAGGCGGCCGGCGGCCCCGGCCGGGCGCCTACTCCCCCGCGGGCGCCAGCCGGAGGGAGATGCTGTTGATGCAGTACCGCTGGTCGGTGGGGGTGGGATACCCCTCTCCCTCGAACACGTGCCCGAGGTGTGAACCGCAGCGGGCGCACCGCACCTCGGTGCGCACCATCCCGTGGGAGCGGTCCTCGACCAGTTCGACCGCGTCGGTGTCCTTCGGGTCGTAGAAGGACGGCCAGCCGCAGTGCGACTCGAACTTGGTGTCCGAGGTGAACAGTTCTGTGCCACAGGCCCGACAGGAGTAGACACCCGTGGTCCTGGTGTCGGTGTACTCACCGGTGAAGGCGGGCTCCGTGGCGGCCTGACGCAGCACCGCGTACTCGGCCGGGGTCAGCTCGGCCCGCCACTGCTCGTCCGGCTTCTCGACGTCGTAGGACATGCGGTCCTCAGCCCCTCACTTCGACAGACGGTCCAGGATGCGCGGTCCGAGGTCGGTGACGTCGCCCGCGCCCATGGTGAGAACGAGATCACCGGCCTTCGCCATTCCCGCGACCACGTCCGGCACCTCGGCCTTGTCGTGGACCGCCGTGACGTCCGCGTCCGCCGCCCGGGCCGCCTCGACGATCAGCTCGCTGGTGACGCCGGGGATCGGGTCCTCGCGGGCCGGGTAGATGTCGAGGACGACCGAGCAGTCCGCGAGAGCCAGTGCCCCGCCCATCTCCTTGCCCAGTTCCTGGGTGCGGGAGAACAGGTGGGGCTGGAAGACGACCAGGATCCGGGCGTCACCCGCGGCGGCGCGCATCGCCTCGAGGTCGGCCGTCATCTCGGTGGGGTGGTGCGCGTAGGAGTCGATCACCTGGACGCCGGCCGCCTCACCCTTGAGCTGCAGGCGCCGCTTGACGCCGGTGTAGGCGGCCAGCGCAAGGGCGAGGTCCTCGGCGGCCACGCCCAGGGCCACGCCCGCGACCAGCGCGGCGACGGCGTTGTGCGCGTAGTGCCGGCCCGGGACGGAGACCGCGAAGGTGAGCTCCCTGCCGTCCAGCAGGATGGTGACCTCGCTCTTCAGGCCCTGCGGCAGCACCGACAGGACCCGCACGTCGGCGTCCTCGGCCTCGCCGTACGTCACGGTCCGCACCGTCCCGGCCAGCCGGCGGGTCAGTTCCCGGGCGCCCTCGTGGTCGGCGTTGATCACCAGCGTGCCGCCGGGCACGATCCGGCCCGCGAAGGTCTCGAAGGACTCGTAGATCTCGTCCATCGAGGCGTAGTTGGCATGGTGGTCGAGCTCGACGTTGAGGACGACGGCGACCTCGGGCGCGTACTTGTGGAAGCTGCGGTCGGACTCGTCGGCCTCGGCGACGAAGATGTCGCCCTCGCCGTGCAGCGCGTTGGACCCCGGGGCGTCCAGGTCGCCGCCGATGGCGTACGACGGCTGCCGGCCGAGCGCGCTGAGCGAGACCGCCAGCATCGAGGTGGTGGTGGTCTTGCCGTGCGTGCCGGCCACCGCGATCGGGCGCAGGCCCTCCATCAGGGCGGCGAGTGCGTCGGAGCGGTGCACGACGGGGATGCCCAGCTCGGCCGCGCGGGCCAGCTCGGGGTTGTCCGCGCGGATGGCCGAGGAGACGACCACGCAGCTCGCGTCGTCGGCGAGGTGCCCGGCCGCGTGGCCGATGTGCACGGTCGCACCCAGGGCGCGCAGGGCCTCGGCGGTCGTGGACTCCTTCGCGTCGCTGCCCGCCACCTTGGCGCCGCGCTGCGCGAGGATCTTGGCGATGCCCGACATTCCGGCGCCGCCGATGCCGATGAAGTGCGGTCGGTCCATGGCGGTGGGAAGGCCGGCTGCCATGTGTCTCTCTCCAGGGGTCCGTACGTCGACGATCATGCCCTCCCGCGGGAGAGCGCCCTCAGCCTATATTCCGTACGCCCCCACCCCCGTGCGAGGCACGCCCCCGCAACACCACGGCCCGAACAACGCGACCCCCTCCCAGGGGCACGAGGACCACCCGCACCGGGAAACGGCGATCACCGCAGACCACCCCAAAGGGGCGCGAGGAACTGCGCGCCCCGCCCCCACCGACCCGCACCCGGAAACACCCCGAAACCCCACACCACCCCGGAAGGGGCGCGGGGAACTGCGCAACACCCCCCACCCCCAGCGGAGCGCCTACGCCTTGCTGTGCGAGAAGAGCTTCAACACCGGCACCCCCACCTTGTGCCGCGCTCGCGACGCCCAGTCCCGGTGGAAGAACTCCTCCACGTAGTGCGGATCGGTCAGGACGATCACCTCGTCGGCACGCACCTCGTCGACGAGCGCCTTCAGCGCGTCCAGCGGATGGTCCTCGACCAGCCGCCCCTCCGCCCCGCCGCCCGCCCCGCGCAGCGCCTTCAGGGACACCTCCAGGGCCCGCTCGCCGAGCTCCTTCGCGTCCTCGCCCTCCGGGGTCTCCCCCTCCCGCGCCGCCTCGTCGATCTCGCCGAGCGCGATGTCGTCGATGGCCCGCAGCAGCCGGTCCGCCTGGTCGCCGCGCGGCTGGAGCAGGACGTGGAAGGAGACCGGCTCCTCGCCGTGCAGGCTCGTGACGAACTCCACGTCGGCGGACGTCAGCGCCTTCTCGATCATCAAAACGCTTGTGAACACCAGGCGCCCCTTCTCCTCCGAGGGCTGTCGGCCCTCTGTCCTCCGTGGGCCGTGCCGGCCCCTGCGGAAACCATCCTGCCCCGTGATCGCACAGGTACGGCCGGGATTCAGTGTGTCCGGCGCGGACCGACCGGAAGGATCAATTCCGTTGATCTCGGTCGAGGCGCCCCAGCCGTCCGGGCGGATGGCCGCGCATCTCCGGGAGGCGGCCGCGGGCCACGGACCGGCGGCCGCGGACCCCGGTGCGGCCGCCCACCGCCGCCCGGCCACGCAGCGCCTCCCCCGGAACCGTTCCCGGTCAGGCCCGCACGTACCGGCTGAACAGGAATCCGTCCTCCTCGAGCAACGACGCGAGGGCGAACCGCCGCGGCACCGCGATCCGCGGCCCGCCGGCGATGCGCTGCGCGTCCCCCGCCGTGAGCATCGGGGACACGGTCAGGCACAGCTCGTCCAGCACCCCGGCCGCCACCATCTGGCCCAGCAGCCGCGGGCCGCCCTCGGTCAGCAGCCGGGTGTGGCCGCGCTCGGCCAGCGCCCGCACGGCGCGGGCGGGGTCGACACCGACCCCGTCACCGGCGACCACCACCCCGGCGCCCGCCTTCTCCGCCGCGGCCACGCGGTCCGGGGCCGCCGCGGCGCCGGTCAGGATCAGCGTGGGCACCAGCGGCGAGGTGAACAGCGGCAGCGAGAAGTCCAGCTCCAGGCTCGCGCTGACGACCGCGATCGCCGGAGCCGGCCCCTGCCCGGCCCCCGCCCGCAGCGCGGCGAACTCCTTGCGCGCGCGGGCCGGGCGGTACCCCTCCTGGCGTACGGTCTCCGCGCCGACGACCACCACGTCGGCCAGCGCCCGCAGCGTGCCGAAGACCCGCATGTCGGCGGCGCTGGAGATCGGCTGCGAGTGCCCCTCGTGCTGCGCCGCGCCGTCGAGCGTGGCGACCATGTTGGCGCGCAGCCAGGGCCGCCGGCCCCCGCCTCCGGGCCCCGGCTCCGGGTAGGCGTAGGCGGCGGCCAGCTCGGCGAGGGACCACTCGCGGTCCACCGGTCCGGCGCCGGGCGCGTCCGTCCCGGTGGTCCCTTCCGTCCCGTCGGGGGCCGGGGCTGCTGTCTCGTCGGTCACAGGGAACAGGCGTCGCATGCCGAGCAGTGTTCCACGCCGCTTAAGCTGGGGAACCGTGTCGTCCTCCTCCGCCGCCTCCGGGCTCAGCAACCTCACCGACGGGGGCCCGCTGTCCCTGTGCGCCCGCGAGCCGCACGTCCCCGCGGACCGCCTGGTCGCCGAGATGGTGCCGCCGCCGCGCTTCGACGCGGTGCGCTTCGCCACGTACATCCCCGACCCGAAGCAGCCCAGCCAGAGCGAGGCCGTGCAGGTCCTCGACGACTTCGCCGCCGGGCTCGACGGCGCCGCGGCCGCCGGTTCCGGCAGGCGGGGCTTCTTCGGCTTCGGCCGGAGCAGGGCGAGGGCCGCGAAGCCGGCCGGGCCGCGCGGCGTCTACCTCGACGGCGGCTACGGCGTCGGCAAGACCCACCTGCTGGCCTCCCTGTGGCACGCCACCCCGGCCGAGCCCGCGCGCAAGGCGTTCGGCACGTTCGTCGAGCTGACGAACCTGGTGGGCGCCCTGGGCTTCCAGAAGGCGGTCGAGACCCTCTCCGGTCACCGCCTGCTGTGCATCGACGAGTTCGAACTCGACGACCCCGGTGACACCGTCCTCGTCTCGACCCTGCTGGGCAGGCTGGTCGACGCGGGCGTCGCCCTGGCGGCCACCTCCAACACGCTGCCGGGCAAGCTGGGCGAGGGGCGCTTCGCGGCCGCCGACTTCCTGCGGGAGATCCAGGGGCTGTCCGCCCACTTCCGCACCCTGCGCATCGACGGTGAGGACTACCGCCACCGCGGCCTCCCCGAGGCGCCGGCGCCGTACTCCGAGGAGCAGGTGACCAAGGCGGCGTACGCCACCGAGGGCGCCTCGCTGGACGACTTCCCGCATCTGCTGCGGCACCTCGCCAAGGTCCACCCGAGCCGGTACGGCGCGCTGACCGACGGGATCCGCGCGGTGTGCCTCACGGACGTCGGCCCGGTGCCGGACCAGTCGACGGCGCTCCGCCTCGTCGTGCTCGCGGACCGGCTCTACGACCGCGAGGTGCCCGTGCTGGCCTCGGGCGTGCCCTTCGACCGGCTGTTCAGCGAGGAGATGCTGAACGGCGGCTACCGCAAGAAGTACTTCCGCGCGATCTCGCGTCTCACCGCGCTGGCGCGGGACGCCAAGGGACTCGTCGAGCACGGCTGACGGTCCGTCACCCGCCTGCGCACGGACCCCCACCGGCCGCCGGCGGGCCCTTCACCGGCCTTCGGCCGGCTCCGCACCGGCGTCCGGCCCGGACCTCCTCCCACCCGACCGGAATGTCGGCATCAGGAAGCGCAATCGCGCCAACGCACCCTCGCTTTTGAGGCCTTTTCAGCCCTGAGGGTGGAGTTGGCCCTGCAAAGGGCTCCGCCGGGCTACCGTGTTTCTTGACCAGCCTTTGACCAGTCATTGGCGATTACCAGAGATACCAACGGTGCGGGGGGAGGCGCATGTTCCGAGGTACGACGGCCAGGACCGCGTTCGCGCTGCTCTGCGCGGTGCTGCTGGCCCTCCCCCTCCTGACGTCGGCTGCGCCCTTCGCAACTGCGCATACGGTCCGTCACGCCGAGGCCAGAACCGGGACCGGAATCATGCCGCCCGGTACGCTCCTGCGCGACGAGACGGCCTCCGTCCGCGACTGCGCACCGGCCGGCGCTCCGCCCGGCCCCCTGCGCGTCCGTGACCGGCACCGCGCCGCCGCCTGTGCCGCGGCGGCATCCCAGCCCCCCGCGCCGGCGCGGGACGACACGGCCGCCCACGAGGCGTCCGCGCCCGGCGCCGAGCCCTCCCGCACGTCGAGACCCCCGGCCGACCGCACCCCGCCCGCGCTGCAAGTCTTCCGCTGCTGACCGGCGAAGCGGTTCTGCCGACGGGCAGAGCGATTCCCCCCACCCTGTCGTGCACGTCCGACGCGCCCTCACGGCGCGCCAGGAGGAATCCCCATGCAGCCCCTCATCGACAACGCCCGCGCGTTCGGCCGGCGCCCCGAGGAGTTCGCCCGGCTCGCCGAAGGCCAGTCCCCCGACGTCCTGTTCATCACCTGCTCCGACTCCCGGGTCGTCCCGGCCCTGATCACGGGCGCCCGCCCCGGCGAGCTCTTCGAGCTGCGCACCGCGGGCAACATCGTGCCGCCGTACGCCCCGGGCCGGCCCAGCGGCGAGGCGGCGACCGTCGAGTACGCCGTCGAGGTGCTCGGCGTGCGCGACGTCGTCGTCTGCGGCCACTCGCACTGCGGCGCGGTCGGCGCCCTGGTCCGCGGCGAGGACCTGGACGCCGTGCCCGCCGTGCGCGACTGGCTCGCGCACGCCACTCCCCGGCCCGCCGGCACCGCCGAGGACCCCGCCGTCGCCGAGGGCGTCCAGAACCACGTGCTGACGCAGCTGCTGAGGCTGCGCTCGTACCCGTGCGTGGCCGGCGGGCTCGCGGACGGACGGCTCGGCCTGCACGCCTGGTACTACGAGGTGCACACCGGCACCGTGCTGGCGCACCGCCCGCACACCGACACCTTCACGGCCCTGTGAGGGCGCCGTGAACACCCGGTTCCCTCACCTGCGGCAGGACGTGGCCGCCTCCGTCGTCGTCTTCCTGGTCGCGTTGCCGCTGTGCGTCGGTGTGGCCGTCGCCTCCGGCGTCCCGGCCGAACTGGGCCTGGTCACCGGCATCGTGGGCGGGCTCGTCACCGGGATGCTGCCGGGCAGCAGCCTGCAGGTGTCGGGCCCCGCAGCGGGACTGACCGTGCTGGTCCTCGAGGCCGTCCGGCAGTTCGGGCTGCCGGCCCTGGGCGTGATCGTGCTGGCCGCCGGACTGCTCCAGCTGGTCATGGGCGCCCTGCGATGGGGGCGCTGGTTCCGGGCCATCTCGACATCCGTCGTCGAGGGCATGCTGGCCGGCATCGGGCTGGTCATCATCGCGGGCCAGGTGTACGCGGCGGCGGGCCTGAAGGCCCCCGCCTCCGGCCTGGACAAGATCGCCGGGCTGCCGGGGGCCGTCGTCGACGCTCTCGGCAGCACCACGGCCCTCGCCTCGCTCGCGGTCGGCGCGGGCACCGTCGCCGTGATGGTGCTGTGGCGGCGGACCCCCCGGCGCGCGCGGGCGGTGCCGGGCGCCCTCGTCGCGGTGCTCCTGGCCACGGCCACCTCACTCGCCCTGAGCCTGCCGGTCGCCACGGTGGAGGTGCGGGGCCTGCTCGGCTCGGTCCAGCCGCCCGGGGCCGAGGCCTTCGGGAAGCTGGCGGACCCGGCGTTCGCCGGCACCGTCCTCGCCTTCGCGCTCATCGCCTCGGCGGAGAGCCTGTTCAGCGCCGCGGCGGTGGACCGGCTGCACCACGGGCCGCGCACCCGGTACGACAGGGAGCTGATGGCCCAGGGCGCGGGCAACACCGTGTGCGGCCTGCTCGGGGCGCTGCCGATGACGGCCGTGATCGTCCGCAGTTCCGCCAACGTCCAGGCCGGTGCCCGCACCAAGGCCTCGCGGGTGCTGCACGGCGTGTGGCTGCTGCTGTTCGCCGCGCTCCTGCCGTCCGTGCTGGCGCTCATCCCGCTGCCCGCTCTCGCCGGCGTCCTCGTGCACGCGGGCTGGAGGCTGATCCCGTTCCGCCAGGTCGTGTCGCTGTGGCGGACGCACCGGGGCGAGGCGCTGATCCTGGTGGCCACGGCGGTGTCGATCGTCGCTGTGAACATGTTCGAGGGCGTGCTGATCGGCCTGGTGCTGTCGGTCGCCAAGACCGCCTGGGAGGCCTCGCACGTCAAGCTGGAGGTCGTCGACAAGGGTGCGGGACCGGTGCGGGCGTATCTGTCGGGCAACGCGACCTTCCTGCGGTTGCCGAAGATCCTCGACACCCTGGAGGCACTTCCGCGGGACCGGCCCGTCGAGCTGGACCTGTCCGGGCTGCACCACCTGGACCACGCCTGCCGCACGGCCCTGGACACCTGGGCCGAACGGCACAGCGCGGGCGGCACCGATCCGGTGCGGGTCACGGCACCCTGACGGGTCCGCTCCCCCGCTCCGGGCCGAGGAGCCCGTGCTTCCCTCCCCTCGGGGAGACAGGCGCACGGGCCCCGGGGCCGCACGCCTGTGAGCCGCCGACCGCGGCCCCGTGAGCCGCCGGCCCCGGCGCCGTGAGCCGCCGGCCGCGGGCCCGGCGAACAGGCGGCGGCCTCTCTCGACCCCGAAGTCGGACCGGGCATATCGTTGACATTGCCGTGAAAGGCGCAAAAAGTCTGACGAGGGGTCGTCGTCATGCTTCAGATACTGGTGTCCGCTGTGATCGCCCTCGTCTGCGTGGGCCTGGTGTACTCCGCGGCGGCGGTGCGGATCGTCAAGCAGTACGAACGCGGAGTGGTGCTCCGGCTCGGGCGGCTCGTCGGAGAGGTGCGTCCGCCCGGTCTGACGGTGATCGTCCCGTTCGTGGACAAGCTGCACAAGGTCAACCTGCAGATCGTCACGATGCCGATCCCCGCGCAGGAAGGCATCACCCGGGACAACGTGACCGTGCGCGTGGACGCCGTCGTCTACTTCAAGGTCGTCGATCCGCCGAGCGCGCTGATCCGCGTCGAGGACTACAGGTTCGCCGTCTCCCAGATGGCCCAGACCTCCCTGCGCTCCATCATCGGCAAGAGTGACCTGGACGACCTGCTGTCCAACCGCGAGAAGATGAACCAGGGTCTGGAGCTGATGATCGACAGCCCGGCCGTGGGCTGGGGCGTGCAGATCGACCGCGTGGAGATCAAGGACGTCTCCCTGCCGGAGACGATGAAGCGCTCCATGGCCCGGCAGGCCGAGGCCGACCGCGAGCGGCGGGCCCGCATCATCAACGCGGACGCCGAACTGCAGGCCTCCAAGAAGCTGGCGGAGGCGGCCCAGCAGATGGCGGACACGCCCGCCGCGCTGCAACTGCGGCTGCTGCAGACGGTGGTGGCGGTCGCCGCGGAGAAGAACTCCACCCTCGTCCTGCCCTTCCCGGTCGAGCTCCTGCGGTTCGTGGACAAGGTCCAGCAGTCGGCCCAGCCGGGCACCGCGCGGCCGGTCGCGCACACGGCGGGCACGGACGGCGACGCGCCACGGGCGGTCGAGCAGCCCCCCGAGCGGACGGCGGACCCGGACCCGCGCGGCGCCGCCGGGCAGACCGCCGGCGTGGGAGCGCCCCGGCCGGCCGGGCAGACCCTCGGCACGGAGGCGTCCCGGGCCGCCGGGGAGCGGCTCGTCACGGAGACCTGACCGCCGCCCCGGCCCGGACTCGCCGGGCGCCGCACCGGGCGCGCCCGGTGCGGCGCCCGCGCGCGACGCCCCCGCGCGGCGGCGGACGCGCTGCGGGGCGCCCGCGGGCGCCCC
>NZ_JBEYXZ010000034.1:0-7756 GCF_040645305.1 Streptomyces sp. NPDC046831
GGGGGGCCCGGCGGGGCCGCCCCCCGGCCCCCCCCCCCCCCGCCGCGTGGAACCGCCCGGCCCGACGCGGCGGGCGCCGGTCCGCGCCGAGGCGGACGGCGCCCGGGGCGGACTCAGCCGAGGTCGCCGGCGGCGGTCAGCTCCGCGAGCCGCACCAGCGTGCGCACGCCGCTGCCCGTGCCGCCCTTCGGCGTGTAGCCGAAGGGGCCCTGCTCGTTGAAGGCCGGTCCGGCGATGTCCAGGTGCGCCCAGGTGATGCCCTCGCCGACGAACTCGCGCAGGAACAGGCCGGCGACCAGGCCGCCGCCCATCCGCTCGCCCATGTTCGCGATGTCGGCGGTGGCGGAGTCCATGCCCTTGCGCAGGTGCTCCGGCAGCGGCATCGGCCAGGCGTCCTCGCCGACCTCCTCCGCGACCTCCTGGATCGCGCCGCGGAACGCGTCGTCGTTGGCCATGATCCCGAAGGTGCGGGTGCCCAGCGCCAGCACCATGGCGCCGGTCAGGGTCGCGACGTCCACGATCGCGTCCGGGTTCTCCTCGGAGGCGGCCCACAGCGCGTCCGCCAGCACCAGCCGGCCCTCGGCGTCGGTGTTCAGGACCTCCACCGTCTTGCCGCTGTACATGCGCAGCACGTCACCCGGACGAGTGGCGGAGCCGGAGGGCATGTTCTCGGCCAGCGCGAGCCAGCCGGTGACGTTGACCTCCAGGTTCAGGCGGGCGGCCGTGACGACGGCGGCGAACACGGCGGCCGCACCGCTCATGTCGCACTTCATCGTCTCGTTGTGGCCGGCCGGCTTGAGCGAGATGCCGCCCGAGTCGTACGTGATGCCCTTGCCGACGAAGGCCAGGTGCTTCGCGGCCTTGGAGTGGGTGTACGACAGCTTCACCAGCCGCGGCGCCGACGCCGAGCCGGAGCCGACGCCCAGGATGCCGCCGTAGCCGCCCTTGGCCAGCGCCTTCTCGTCGAGCACCTGGACCTTCAGGCCGTGCTCCTTGGCCGCGGCCTGGGCGATCGCCGCGAACGCCTGCGGGTTGAGGTCGTTCGGCGGCATGTTGACGAGGTCGCGGGCGCGGTTGAGCTCCTCGGCGACGGCGACGGCGCGCTCGACGGCCGCCTTGTGGGCCTTGTCGCGGGGCTTGGCGCCGAGCAGCACGGCCTCGGCGAGCGGCGCCTTGCCGTTCTTCGCGCCGCCGTTGCCGCCGGTGTCCTTGTAGGTGGTGAACGCGTACGCGCCGAGCAGGGCGCCCTCACCGACCGCACCCACGCCGGCCGCGTCCGCGACGGGCAGGGCGAAGCCGGCCTTCTGCGCGCCGGCGAGGGCACGGGCGGCCGCGCCGGCGGCCCGGCGCAGCGCCTCGGCGCCGTACTCGGCGTCCTCGCCGGGCTCGGCGCCCAGGCCGACCGCCAGCACCAGCGGGGCCTTGAAACCGGACGGCGCCGGCAGCTTCGTCACCTCGCCCTCGGCACCGGAGGCGCCGAGGGTCTCCAGGACGTCGGCCAGCCTGCCGTCGTAGGCCGCCTCGACGGCCTCGCCGCCCGGCGCGACGACCAGATCGCCAGAGCTGGAACCAGCGCCCTTGGCGACACCGATCACGATCGCGTCGGCCCGCAGGCCGGGCGCCGCGGCGGTGCTGAGAGTGAGAGCAGTCACGGTGGTGAAATCTCGCTTCCCTATGAAGAATGTGTGGTCGAATGCGGGTGGGTCGACCGGGCCGACACCCGACCCCGGATCCCTCCTGCGGAGCGGTCCTTGCCCGGGCGGGTGAACACCCGGCACGAGCCTACGCGCGGTGAGCCGCCGGTCGTGACCCGGCCGTTCACCCGTCGGTGGCGTCGTGGCCACCCCCGCATCCTCGCATCCTGTGACCCCGCCCACACGCGCCGGGTCGGGGCTGCCGGGCCGGGCCGGCCGGCCTCGCTCCAACGTCCGTCCGGCGCACGGGAGTCGGCCATCATCGACGGCATGCGTCCGCCTCACCTCCACAAGTCCGCCGTGAGACGTCCGGTCCTGATCGCCGCCCTGCTCCTGCTGCTCGCCGGCTGCGCGCGGGACACCGGGACCGGCGCCCCGGATGCCGGGGAGCCCCGGACGGCGTCCGCCCGCGCCCATGCCGGCGACGACGCGTCCGGCGCCGGCGACCGCTGGCGGCCGCGCCCCGGGACGCCCTGGCAGTGGCAGCTCAGCGGCCGCCTGGACACCTCCGTCGACGTGCCGGTGTACGACATCGACGGCTTCGACCACACCCGGGCCGCGGTCGCCGCGCTCTTTCGCCAGGGCCGCCGGGTGATCTGCTACGTCTCCACCGGCGCCTGGGAGGAGTTCCGCCCGGACGCCGGCGAGTTCCCCGCCGCCGTGCTCGGCGAGGGCAACGGCTGGCAGGGGGAGCGCTGGCTCGACATCCGCCGCACCGACGTCCTCGGACCGCTGATGGCGGCCCGCCTCGACATGTGCCGGGAGAAGGGCTTCGACGCGGTCGAGCCGGACAACATGGACGGCTACCGCAACCGCACCGGCTTCCCGCTGACCGCCGCCGACCAGCTGCGCTACAACCGGCTGGTGGCCCGGCTGGCCCACGACCGGGGCCTGTCGGTCGGGCTGAAGAACGACCTCGCCCAGATCCCCGAGCTGGTGGGGGAGTTCGACTTCGCCGTCGACGAACAGTGCGCCCAGTACGGTGAGTGCGACGCCCTCACGCCCTTCGTCGCGGCCGGCAAGGCCGTGTTCCACGTCGAGTACGAGGTGCCGCCGAGCCGCTTCTGCGCGCAGTCCCGCCGGCTGGGGCTCAGCTCCCTGCAGAAGAAGTACGAACTCGGCGCCTGGCGGCGGGCCTGCCCGGGGTGAACCCGCCGCGGGCTGCCGCGCGGGCCGGGGTCACGGGCAGGGGGGCGAGCGCCTGAAGGCGGTGAGGCCGGGACCGTCCGCGCGGAACACGCGGCGGATGCCGCGGCGGCACCTCACCCCAGCGACAGCACGACGAGGGCGGTGGTCGCCGCGGCCTCGGCGAGGCCCCCGAAGACGTCCCCCGTCACCCCCCCGAAGCGGCGCACGCAGCGGCGCAGGAGGAGTTCGGCCACGACGACGGCGAGGACGACCGCGACCGCGGCGCGAACGGGGCCGCCCGCGCCGGGGACCGTGCCCGCCGCGGCCGCCGCCGCGACGACGGCCAGGGCGGCGAGCAGCGCCCGGCCGGTGGGCACGACGCCCGCGACCGCGGCGCCCAGCCCCTCCGGGCGGGCCGCCGGCACGCCGGCGCGCGCGGCGAGGGTGAGCGCCAGCCGGGCGGCGACCGCCGAGACGACGGCGGCGAGCGCGCCGCGCTCCCACGCGTCGCCGTAGGCCTGGGCCAGGGCCGCCACCTGGGCGAAGAGCACGAACACCAGCGTGATCACGCCGAACGGCCCGATGTCCGACTGCTTCATGATCCGCAGTGCGTCCGCCGCGGGCTTCCCGCTGCCGAGCCCGTCCGCGGTGTCGGCGAGCCCGTCGAGGTGCAGACCCCGGGTCAGGACGGCGGGTACGGCCGCGGTGGCGACGGCGGCGAGCAGCGGGCCCGCGCCCAGCACCAGCAGCACTGCGCCGGCCGCGGCGGCGGCCGCCCCGACCACCAGGCCGGCCACCGGGGCGCACAGCATCCCGCCCCGCGCGGCCTCCCGGTCCCAGCGGCTCACCCGGACCGGGAGGACGGTGAGGGTGCCGAAGGCGAACCGGAGGCCGTGCAGCGGGGGGATCATGGACACGCCGGAAGGGTACGCGACCGCTCACGACCGGCCGGGTCGGCGGGCGCCCCGGTTCGCACGGCACGCTCCTGTGCGGCGGGCGCCCGGTCCTGTGGGGAACGCCCGTCCCGGCGGGCGCCCGGTCCCGGCGGGCCGCCCGCCCCGCGGCCCGGCTCGGCGCGCCGGTGCGGGGCCGACCCGGTCCCGGGCGCCCGTGCGGCACCGGCGCCCGAACGGCACACTGCGTATATGGGGCAATGGCTGTACAGGAATGTGGTCGAGCCGGGCAAACTGCCGCTGCTCCTCGCCCTCGCCTCGTTCGTCCTCACCTTCCTGACGACCCGGCTCATCACCCGTCTCATCCGCGCCGGGAAGGGCCCCTTCGGCAACGTCGAGGCCGGCGGTGTGCACATCCACCACGTCGTCCCCGGGGTCGTCCTCACCGTCGTCGGCGGGTTCGGCGCGGTCGCCAGCTACGGCCGCAGCCTCGGCTCGGGCGTGTTCGCGGTCGTCTTCGGTGTCGGAGCCGGCCTCGTCCTGGACGAGTTCGCGCTGATCCTGCACCTGGACGACGTCTACTGGAGCGAGGCCGGGCGGGAGAGCGTGGAGGTCGTGGTCCTCACCGCGGCCCTGGTCGGACTGGTCCTCGCGGGGTTCGCGCCGCTCGGCGTCGACGACCTGACCCAGGAGGAGCTCCAGAACCGCGGCACGGTGATCGTCAGTGTCGTGGCGAACTTCGTCTTCGCCCTCGTCGCGCTCAGCAAGGGCAAACTCCGTCTCGCCGTCTTCGGAGTGATCATTCCGCTGATCGCCCTGATCGGGGCGGTCCGCCTGGCCCGCCCCGGCTCGCCCTGGGCCAGGCGCTTCTACCGGCGCCGCCCGCGCGCCCGTGCCCGCGCCAGCCTGCGGGCCGACCGTCACGACCGGCGCTGGACGGGCCCGCGCCGCACGTTCCAGAACTGGATCGGGGGCAAGCCCGACCCGGAGATCACCCGGGCGCCCGGCCCCCGCTGAGCGCGGGCCGCGCCGCGCCGCCGAACATCCGCAGCACCCTCCGCGACGGCGGACGGGTGCCTGCCGGAGATCAGGACGCCCGCGGCGGCCCGGTCTCCGGCACGTCCCCGCCGCCGGGTCCGCCCCGCACGGCACCGGCAGTTGTGCGGCCGGGGGCGCGAGGAGGAGGACCGGCTGGACCGCCGGGGGCCGGGGCCGGGCGTGACGGCGGGGGCCGGAAGCGGCCACCCGTCGCCGGGGGCGTGACGGCGGGGGCCGGAGCGGCCGCCCGTGGCCGGTGCATCCGAGGACGGCCCGGCGCGACCGCCGTCACCGGCGCCCCGTCGGCGTCCCCGTGCCGGTCAGTCCTCCGCCGCTCGCTGCCCGTCCGCAGGCTGCTGCCCGTTCCCCGGCTGCTCCCCGTCCGCCGGCTGCTCCCGGTCGTCCGGCTCGTCCGGCTCCGGCCGCTCGGGCAGTTCGGCGGACAGCGCCGCCGCGGCCCGGACCAGCGGGAGAGCCAGCAGCGCTCCCGCGCCCTCACCGACACTCACCCCGTGGTCCAGGAGCGGCTCCAGCGCCATCCGGTCCAGTGCCTTGGCCTGTCCCGGCTCGCCGCTGTTCTGCCCCGCCAGCCACCAGTCCGGCGCCCGGAACGCCACCCGCTGGCCCACCAGCGCGCACGCCGCCGACACGACCCCGTCCAGGATCACCGGCGTCTTCCGCACCGCGCTCTGCAGCAGGAAGCCCGTCATCGCGGCCAGGTCCGCGCCGCCCACTCGCGCCAGCAGCTGCAACTGGTCCCCGAGTACGGGCCGGGCCCGCCGCAGCGCGTCCCGGACGGCCGCGCACTTGCGCATCCACGCCAGGTCGTCGATGGCCTCGCCGCCGCGCCCGGTCACCACGGAGGCGTCCGTCCCGCACAGCGCGGCGATCAGCACCGCCGCCGCGGTGGTCCCGCCCACGCTCACGTCGCCCAGCACCACCAGGTCCGTGCCGGAGTCGGCCTCCTCGTCGGCCACCGCGACCCCCGCCCGGAAGGCGGCCTCCGCCTCCTCGAGGGTCAGCGCGTCCTCGATGTCGATGCGCCCGCTGCCGCGCCGCACCCGGTGCCGTACGACGTCCTCGGGCAGGGTCCCGGGCTCGCAGTCCAGCGCCATGTCGACCACCCGCACCGGCACGCCGAACCGCCGGGCCAGCACGGAGACGGGCCGGGCGCCCTCCAGGACCGCCCGCACGAGCTGCCCGGCACTGCCCGCGGGCCGGACCGAGACGCCCAGTGAGGCGATCCCGTGGTCGCCGGCGAACAGCACCACCCGCGGGTGTTCGACCGGCCGCACCGGCACCGCGCCCTGCGCCGCGGCCAGCCACTCACCCAGTTCGTCGAGGCGGCCCAGCGAGCCGGGCGGCACGGTCTGACGCTCCCGGCGCGCCTCCGCGTCACGGCGCACACCGCCGTCGGGACGCTCGATCAGTTCGGTGAAGTCGTCGAGATTCAGCGAGCTCATTCGCCGAACAGTACCGGCCCTGATCGAACACGACGGCGCCACATGGGCACCACACCGGCGCGACGTCGTTGCACCCAAGATCCCGATCCCATACGTTCCCTTTGCAGCGGATTGTCGTACGTCCCTGCGGTACGCCCCTCGCGCCCCCACGGGAGCCGCACATGCCGCCACTGCCGTACGCCCCGCGGGTCTACGACCCGCGCCGCATCGCGTACGCCGCCGAACTCGCCCAGGGGACCGACCGCTTCAGCGAATCCCGCCGCGCGGACTGCCCGTGGTGCGGCTCCGGCCGCCTGAGCGGCAGGCTGCGCGCGCCCGACCTGCTGCAGCACAAGCCGGGGACGTTCACCGTCGACCGGTGCCGGGACTGCGGGCACGTCTTCCAGAACCCCCGGCTCACCCCGCAGGGCGTGGTCTTCTACCACCGCGACCTCGACGACGGCGAGCGGAAGCCGTGGGGCGGCCCGGCCGATCGCGTCCTCGCGGCCCGCCGGAGCCACCGCCGGCACCGGGCCGTCGCGCGGCTGATGCGGAACGTGGGGGAGCCGGAGAGCTGGCTGGACGTCGGCACGGGGCACGCCCACTTCCCCCACGCGGCGAAGGAGGTGTTCCCGTACACCTCCTTCGACGGTCTCGACCCGACGCCGCGCGTGGAGCGGGCTCGCGCCGCCGGGCGGATCGAGGAGGCACACGTCGGGCACCTGGCCGACCCGCACGTCGCGGAGCGCCTGCGCGGCCGCTACGACGTCGTCAGCGTCTTCCACCACCTGTCCCACGCCCCGGACCCGCGCGCGGAACTGCGGGGCGCGCTCACCGCCCTGCGCCCCGGCGGTCACCTGCTGGTCGAACTGCCCGACCCGCACAGCGTGTTCGCCCTGCTGCTGGGCAAGTGGTGGCTGTCCCACGGCCAGCCGCGCCACCTGCACCTGGTGCCGCTGCGCAACCTCCGCGCGGAACTGGAGGCGCAGGGCTGCACGGTCCTCGTCACCGACCGCCGCACCCCGCACACGCCCCACGACCTGTCCGCGGCCGTCGCGCTCGCGCTCACCCATGTCCTGCCCCGGCCCGACGCCCCCTGGCGCGCCACCCCGCCGAGCGATCTGCAGCGCGGGGCGCGGGCGGCCCTGGCCACGGCGGCCGGGCCGCTCGTGGCCGCGGCGGCCGCCGTGGACCACGCCCTGGCACCGCTGTTGCGCCTGACCGCGTTCTCGAACACCTACCGCGTGGTCGCCCGCCGCGACATCGCCTGAACCGTACAGCCGCCGCCCGGTCCCGCGCGCGGGCCGCGGGGACGCGGGACCGTCCGGCGCCGTGACGGTGGCCCGTCCGCCCGGCCGCGGCCGCCGGGCAGACGGGCCTGCCGCCGTGGCCGACGACAGGAGCGGTCTCTGCCGCTGTGGCCGGGTGGGGTGCGGTCTGTGGCACGCGGCCGGGTGGCCGGAGTGGTTCGTGGGGTCGTGTTCGGGTGGGGTGCGGTCTGTGGCACGCGGCCGGGTGGCCGGAGTGGTTCGTGGGGTCGTGTTCGGGTGGGGTGCGGTCT
>NZ_JBEYXZ010000034.1:7853-73856 GCF_040645305.1 Streptomyces sp. NPDC046831
CGGTGGCACGCGGCCGGGTGGCCGGAGTGGTTCGTGGGGTCGTGTTCGGGTGGGGTGCGGTCTGTGGCACGCGGCCGGGTGGCCGGAGTGGTTCGTGCGGCCGTGGCCGGATGGCGGCCCGGTCTGTGGCACGCGGCCGGGTGGCCGAGGCGGTTCGTGCCGCCGTGCCGGGTGGCGGTGCGGTCTGCTCCTCGCCGGCCGGGTGGCCGGGCGTCCACGGGCGCGCGGCCGGGGCACGGCCCGGCGACGGGACGGTCCGCCGGCGCGGCGCGGCCGACGGGGCCGTGGTCGTCAGCCGCGCAGGATCAGTGCCTGGCCCGCCACCACCAGCAGCACGTGCTCGCACTCGTCCGCGAACGCCGCGTTCAGGCGCCCGAGTTCGTCACGGTAGCGGCGGCCCGAGGCGGTCGCCGGGACGATGCCCGAGCCCACCTCGTTGGAGACCGCGACCACGGTCCGCCGGGTCGCCCGCACCGCGGACGTCAGCCGTGCCACCCGCTCCCGCAGCGCCCGTTCACCGCCGTCCGCCCACTGCGCGTCGTCCCAGGCCCCGACCGAGTCCATCGCGTCCGTCAGCCACAGCGACAGGCAGTCGATCAGCAGCGGCGGTCCGTCCTGCTCCAGCAGCGGCACCAGGTCGCAGGTCTCGGCCGTGCGCCACGACCCCGGCCGCCGCTCCCGGTGCGCCGTGACCCGCGCCGCCCACTCGGTGTCCCCGTTGCGCGACCCGCCCGTGGCCACGTACAGCACGTCGGGGAAGGACTCCAGCCGCCGTTCGGCCTCCACCGACTTGCCCGACCGGGCCCCGCCGAGCACCAGTGTCCGCCGCGGCACGTCCGGCACCTCCTCGTACGCCCCGACCACCAGCGTGGTCCCGTCCGGCACGGCCCGCGCACCCGCCGCCGCGAGCCGGCGCCGCAGTTCCGCGCCCGGCGGCACGTCGTGGTCGAGGTGCACGGCGACGACGTCCGTGGTCGGCCCGACCGCCCCCACCGCCCGCAGCTTGGCCAGGGCGTCCGGCCGTGCGACGACGTCGGCGAGGACCATGTCGTACCGTTCGGCCGAGCCCTCCTCCAGCCCGGCCGGCGCGCCGCCCGGCGGCAGGTACAGCAGCCGCTGCCCGTCCGGCGCGGTCACCGCGTACCCGGTGCCCGGGGCGTCCAGGGCCACCGCCCGCACCCGGTGCCCCGTCAGCAGGGTCAGTTCGCGCCCGTCCGGCACCCGGCCGGGCTGCGGCAGCCCGTCCGGCACCTCGACCGCGGGACCGTCGTGCGGGTGCGACAGCAGCACCTGGCCCACGCCCGCCAGCGAATGCCCGGCGCGGGCGGCCGCGAACGCCGCGCCGGGCGTCAGGTCCAGCAGCAGCGCCCCGTCGACGAGCAGCGCGGTCGCCGACCGCACGTCGACGCCGAGCGACGTCGCGCACGCCGCGCAGGGACAGTCGGGGCGGGGCAGTCCCGCGGGGGCACCGGTGCCGAGCAGAGTCACATCCACGGACCGATTTTCCCGTCTCGCCGCGGGACCTGCGCGCCCGAGTCCGCCACGGGGTGCCGCCGTACCGAGGCGGGGGCCGCCGGGCGTCGCCGCCTCCCGCCGCACCTGGGGCCGCCGCTTCCTGCCGCCGGGGCGTCACAAGCCCTCGGCCGGGCCGCCCTGCGCGGCCGTCGCCGGCCGGGCGCCCGCCCCGGGCAGCACCGGAGTGCCACCGATCACCCACGGCGTGCTGACGGCGCACCCGGGGCAGCACATAGGCTGCGGGACGGGAGCCGGACCACCATCCGGCTTCCGCTGTGCAGTGTGCTCACACAGGGAGGCGTACATGGCGGCATGGACGTGGCGGTTCGAGACGACCGACGGGACGGAGGTCCAGCCCGCGGTGCAGCCCGAGGAGTTCGGCACGCAGGGCGACGCCGAGTCCTGGATCGGGGAGAACTGGAAGGCCCTGCTCGACGGCGGCACGGACCAGGTCCGGCTGTTCGAGGACGCCACGGAGATCTACGGCCCGATGAGCCTGCACGCGGACGAGTCGTAGCCCGCCGGGCGGGAGCGGGGGAGGGACGGTGCCGGCCGCGGCCGGCACCGTCCCCCCTCACTGCTCGCCCAGCGTCACCTCCGCGGTCCGCTCCTGGCCGTCGCGCACGTACGTCACGGTGGTCTTCTGCCCGGGTTTCCGGGCGGCCAGGGCCTCCGCCAGCGAGGTCATGGTGGTGATGTCCGCATCGCCCAGCCGGGTGATGACGTCCCCGGGCCGCAGACCCGCCGCCTCGGCGGCGCCGCCCCGCTGCACCTCCACGACGACGACTCCGGCGGCCTGGAAGCCGGCGTCGGTGAAGGTGCGGCCCGTGATGTCCAGCGCCGCCCGGCCCGAGTCCGTGACCCTGCCGTCCTTGACGATCTGGCCGGCGACCGTCTTCACCAGCGAGGCGGGGATCGCGAAGCCGATGCCGGGCGCCGCGCTGCCGCCGAGGACGGGGTCGACGGCGGCGAGCGTCGGGATGCCGACGACCTGCCCGGCGAGATCGGCCAGCGCGCCCCCGCTGTTGCCGGGGTTGATGGCGGCCGACGTCTGCACCATGTTGCCGATGGTGGCCCCCGTGCCGCCCTCGCTCTCCCCCTCGCTGACGGTCCGTCCGGTCGCCGACACGATGCCCTGCGTCACGCTCGACGACAGTCCGAGCGGCGAGCCCATCGCCAGCACGATCTGCCCCACCTCGACCTTGGCGGAGTCGGCGAAGGAGGCGGCCTTCAGCCCGCGGGGCACCCGGTCCAGCTTGACGACCGCGAGGTCCTGCTCGGGATACGAGTAGACGAGGCGGGCGGTGAGCACCTCCTGGCTGTTGGCGGTGGTCACCTGGAACGTCCTGTCGTTGCCGACGACGTGCGCGTTGGTGACGATGTGCCCCTTGCCGTCGTACACCACCCCCGACCCCAGGTCGCTGCCGGCCCGGATCTGCACGACCGAGGGCAGGACGGCCCTGATCACCCGCTGGTAGTCCTTCTCGAGCGCGTTGGCCGCCTGCGGGACGACGCTCTGCCGGCTGCGGGGGGCCGCCTTCGTGGCGGCCGCGTTCTCCTCGGGCGCCGAGTCGGTGCATCCGGACAGCGCCGCCGCGGCGCAGACCAGGGCGGCGAGGGCACCGGCCGGCCCGAGGGCACGGCTGCGGACACGGGCGTGGGGAAGGTCCATGTCCCGAGTCTCCCCGCGGGGTGGAGGTCCGGCTTGCGGGACTCACCCGGACGAGCCACGCGCCCGGCGTTCGCCGCACCCGGCCGCCCGGCCCGCTCGGGTCGCGCCGTCCCAGGTCCCGTACCGGCCCTGGTCGCGCGCCGGGCCCCCGTACCGGTACGGGTCGCGCGTCGCAGCCGGCGAACCGGTTCCGGTCGCGCGCGGTGCCCGGCCCCCGCACCGGCGTGTTCCGGTTCCGTACCGTGCCGGGACCCTCACCACCACCCCGTCGGCCCGTGCTCCGGCACGGCGCGGCCCGTCCTCGCCCTCGGGACGGGCCCCACGTTCGCTCCGGGCGCCCCCCGCCCGGTCGCCCCGTTCGTCAGCCGCGTACTCCGCACAGGTGCAGCAGCGCCGCGACCGCGCGGTAGGGATCCGTGCGCCCGGCCCGCTCCTCGGCCGCCAGCAGCGTCTCCAGGTCGGCCGGCGGCTCCGTGCCGTCCGCCGCCGCGTCCGTGAAGACCCGCACGCCGTACCAGGCGTGCAGCGGCGCCCCGATGCCGGCCAGGGTCGCCGTCAGGGTCTCGCGCCGGTCCGCCCGGACGTCCACCCCCAGCCGGTTCCGGTAGGCGGTCGAACCGAAGGCGGCCAGCGACCCCGCCCAGTCCCCGGACAGGCCCGGCCGCATGGCGAGCGCGTCGCCGTTGCGCACCAGCAGCGACAGCAGACCGCCCGGCGCGAGCATGCGCGCCAGCCCCGCCAGCAGCGGATCCGGCTCCTCGACGTACATGAGCACGCCGTGGCAGAGCACCACGTCGAAACTGCCCGGCAGGAAGTGCACGCCGGTCTCCTGGCCGTCACCCTCGACGATCCGCATGCGCGCGCGTATGCCCTCCGGCTCGGCGGCGAGGGCCGCACGCGCCGTGGAGATCATCTTCGCGTCCCGTTCGAGCCCGGTGACCTGGTGCCCGGCCCGGGCCAGGCGCAGCGCCTGCGTCCCCTGGCCCATCCCCACGTCGAGCACCCGCAGCCGCTGCCCCACCGGGAACCGCCCGGCTATCTGCTCCTCGAGCTGGCGGGCGACCAGCTCCTGCCGTACGACGTCACGCAGACCGCCCAGCCTGCTCAGCCAGGCGTCCGCGGCACCCCCGGTGAAAGCGGTCCCGCTCAGGGCCGCTCCCCGCGCTTGACCTGCGGCTTGGGCAGACGCAGCCGGCGCATCTGGAGGGTGCGCATCAGCGCGTAGGCGACGGCGCCCTTCCGGTTCTGGTCCGGGAAGCGCTCGGCGAGCCGCTTCCTGAGGCGGAACCCGGTGGCGAGCGAGTCCAGGACGATCAGGACGATCACCACGAGCCACAGCAGCAGCGCGATGCTCTGCAGCGAGGCCACCCGGATCATGCTGAGCACGAGGATGACGACGGCCATCGGCAGGAAGAACTCGGCGATGCTGAACCGCGAGTCGACGAAGTCGCGGGCGAACTTGCGGACCGGGCCCTTGTCGCGGGCCGGCAGGTACCGCTCGTCCCCGCCGGCGAGCGCCTGGCGCTGCCGCTCCATCGCGGCACGGCGCTCCTCGCGCTGCCGCTTGGCGGCGTCCTTGCGCGTCATCGAGGTGTTGGCGACGCTGCGGCGCTGGGACTGGGCCTCACTGCGCTTGGGCGTGGGCCTGCCCTTCGGGGCCTGCGGGTCGCGGGGCTGCTTGGAGAAGTTGACCGGAGCCTTGTCGGCTGCCGGGGTCTTCTCTTCCTTGGCACGGCTACGGAACACAAAACCCAAGGGTAAGGGCTTGACCCGTATAGACCCCAGTCCCACGGGGAACGATCCGGCAACACAGTTCCGCTGCGGCGGGACGAGGGGAACGACGGACGTGCCCCGCCGTCCGCGGCCGGGGGGTGATCCCTGACGGACACCTCCTCCCTGCGCGGGAGCGCCGGACGTCCGCAGTCGTTCTTGGGGATGACCGCATCCGCAGCCGAACAGTGCGGTAATGGAGGCAGGGCCCGTACTGTGGGTTCTGTCGCAGAGCTGGAGCCGTAGTCCGTCAGAAGGGGGCGCGCGAAGCCCATGAGCGGTGTCATGAAGCGTATGGGGATGATCTTCCGCGCGAAGGCGAACAAGGCCCTTGACCGGGCTGAGGACCCGCGCGAGACCCTCGACTACTCGTACCAGAAGCAGCTGGAGCTCCTGCAGAAGGTGCGCCGTGGCGTCGCCGACGTGGCGACCTCCCGCAAGCGGCTGGAACTCCAGCTCAACCAGTTGCAGCAGCAGTCCACCAAGCTGGAGGACCAGGGCCGCAAGGCGCTGGCGCTGGGCCGGGAGGACCTGGCCCGTGAGGCGCTCTCCCGCCGGGCCGCGCTGCAGCAGCAGGTGACGGACCTCGAGACGCAGCACGCGACGCTCCAGGGCGAGGAGGAGAAGCTGACCCTGGCGGCCCAGCGGCTCCAGGCCAAGGTCGACGCCTTCCGCACGCGGAAGGAGACCATCAAGGCGACCTACACCGCGGCCCAGGCGCAGACCCGCATCGGCGAGGCCTTCTCCGGCATCTCGGAGGAGATGGGCGACGTCGGCCTGGCGATCCAGCGGGCCGAGGACAAGACGGCCCAGCTGCAGGCACGCGCCGGCGCGATCGACGAGCTGCTGGCCTCCGGCGCCCTGGACGACCCCTCCGGCACGCACAAGGACGACATCCAGGCCGAGCTGGACCGGCTCTCCGGTGGTACGGATGTAGAGCTGGAGCTGCAGCGCATGAAGGCGGAGCTGGCCGGTGGCACCTCGTCCCAGCAGCAGGCGATCGAGGGCGGCGCGGGCCAGAACCAGGCCCAGCAGCAGCCGCAGGACACCCCCCGCTTCGACAAGCAGTGACCGCGTCGGGCAGCCGGGGCCGGACGCCGAGGAGGCCGACATGATCGTGCGGATCATGGGAGAGGGGCAGGTGAGGCTGGCCGACAGCCACCTCGCCGAGCTGAGCACGCTGGACGACGAACTTCTGGCCGAGATGGAGAACGGCGACGGCCCGGGCTTCCGCCGCACCCTGCAGGCCCTGCTGTCGAAGGTCCGCGAGCTCGGCGAGCCGCTGCCCGACGACTCCCTGGAGCCGTCGGAGCTGATCCTTCCGTCCCCGGACGCGACGCTGGAGGAGGTCCGGGAGCTCCTCAGCGACGACGGTCTGATCCCGGGCTGACGCCCTCGCCGGCACGAAGTGCCGCCACCGGGCCGGCCCGTCCAGCGGCGCCGGGCCGGTTCGCCGTGCGTGGACGATCCTCCCGTCCGAGCCGGAGGCCCGCCTAGGCGTCACCCCGTACGCGGCGCGGCGGCCGTGCCCTGCGCCCGCCCGCCGGCGCCAGGTCCACTGGCCCCGCGTACACGAACCGGGGCCCCGGTTCAGGCGGGAGCCGGTCGAGAAGCCGCAGCTCGTACGAGGCGCGCTGAAATCCGCCCGCGCCACTGCCCCCGCCCGCCGGCGCCAGGTCCACTGGCCCCGCGTACACGAACCGGCGCCCCGGTTCAGGCGGGAGCCGCTCGAGAAGCCGCAGGCTCGTACGAACGCGCTGGAATCCGCCCGCGCCAGGTCCCCTCCAGCCGTCGGCGCCGGCGTCGGGTCGTCCTGCGTGCACGAACCCAGCGCCCCGGTTCAGTCGCGAGCCGGTCAGCAAGCCGCAGCCCGTACGAGGCGCGCTGCAGTGCGCCCGCACCGGGTCCCCCGCCCGTCGGCACGGGCTCCGCCCGTCCCGCGTAGACGAACCGGCCGTCCGGTCCAGGCCGGAGTCGGTCAAGGGGCGGCATCGCGGCGTACGAGGCTCGTCGTACCCGCCGGCGCCCGATGCCCCGGCCGTCGGCCTCGGCTGCGCCCGTCCCGCGTGGGCGAACCGGTCGTCCGGGCCAGGCGGGAGCCGCCGCACGGCACGGCAGCCCCCCGACGAGCGCGGCGGCGGTCCCGCCCGCGCTCGCCCAGCCGCCCGTCGTCGTGGTCGTCTTCCGCCCTCCGCGACCCCGTACGGTGGACCACCGTGAGTACCGCCGCCACGCCCTTCGCCCGCGCCCGATGCCGCCTCGCGGCACACCCCCTGGCGCTGGACGCGGCGCTCGCCGCCGGTGTGCTGGTGTGCATGGTCGCCGGCTCCTTCGTCGCCCCCCGCGCGGACCACGGCGGCAGCTGGGGCGTGCGCACTCCCGAGGTGCTCAGCCTCGTCCTGATGACCGCCGGCGCCGCCGCCCTGGTCTTCCGCCGCGGCGCTCCGCGCAGCGTGCTCGCCGTCACCGGCGGCGTCTCGCTCGTCGAGTGCGTCACCGGCGACCCGCGTGCCCCGGTCGCCATGTCCGCCGTCGTCGCCCTCTACACCGTCGCCGCGACCACCGACCGCCCCACCACCCGGCGCCTCGGCCTGCTCACCATGACCGTGCTGACCGGCGCGGCCATGCTCGCCGGCCCGCTGCCCTGGTACGCCCAGGAGAACCTCGCCATCTTCGCCTGGACCGGCATGGCCGCCGCCGGCGGTGACGCCGTGCGCAGCCGCCGCGCCTTCGTGCACGCCATCCGGGAGCGCGCCGAGCGGGCGGAACGCACCCGCGAGGAGGAGGCCCGCCGCCGGGTCGCCGAGGAGCGCCTGCGCATCGCCCGCGACCTGCACGACGTGGTCGCCCACCACATCGCCCTCGTCAACGTTCAGGCCGGTGTCGCCGCCCACATGATGGACAAGCGGCCCGACCAGGCCAGGGAGGCCCTCGCCCACGTCCGGGAGGCCGGCCGCAGCGCACTCGACGAGCTGCGCGCCACCGTCGGGCTGCTCCGGCAGTCCGGCGATCCGGAGGCGCCCACCGAACCCGCCCCCGGGCTGGACCGCCTCGACGAACTCGCCGGCACCTTCCGCAGCGCCGGCCTGCACCTGGAGGTCGCCCGCGCCGACCACGGCACCACCCTTCCCGCGGCCGTCGACCTGGCCGCCTACCGGGTCATCCAGGAGGCCCTGACCAACGTGCACAAGCACGCCGGCGGCACGGCGAAGGCCGAGGTCAGCGTCGTCCGCGTCGGACCCCACGTAGAGATCACCGTCCTCGACGACGGAGCGGGCGGCGACCCCGGTCCCGGGGCGGGCGGCGGGCACGGACTGCTCGGCATGCGGGAGCGGGTCACCGCGATCGGCGGCACCCTGACCACCGGTCCCCGCTACGGGGGCGGCTTCCGCGTCCATGCCATCCTGCCCGTCGAGACCCGCACCCGCGCCCCGGGGGACCCCGCATGACGATCCGCGTCCTGCTCGCCGACGACCAGGCGCTGCTGCGCAGCGCCTTCCGCGTGCTCGTCGACTCCGAGGTGGTCGGCGAGGCGTCCGACGGCGCGGAGGCGGTACGCCTGGCGGCGGAGCGGTGCGCGGACGTCGTGCTGATGGACATCCGCATGCCCGGCACCGACGGCCTCGCCGCCACCCGCATGATCAGCGCCGACCCGGCCCTCGCCCACGTCCGCGTGGTCATCCTGACCACCTTCGAGGTCGACGACTACGTCGTGCAGTCGCTGCGGGCGGGCGCCTCCGGGTTCCTCGGCAAGGGCAGCGAACCCGAGGAACTGCTCAGTGCCATCCGGGTCGCGGCCGGCGGCGAGGCGCTGCTGTCCCCGGCGGCCACCAAGGGCCTGATCGCCCGGTTCCTCGCGCAGGGCGACGCCGACGACGACGGCCGCGACCCCGCCCGCTCCGAGCGGCTCGCCGCGCTCACCGTCCGCGAGCGCGAGGTGCTCGTCCAGGTCGCCGGCGGCCACTCCAACGACGAGATCGCCGAACGGCTCCAGGTCAGCCCGCTGACGGTGAAGACGCACGTCAACCGCGCCATGGCCAAGCTGGGCGCCCGGGACCGGGCCCAGCTCGTGGTCATCGCCTACGAGTCCGGCCTGGTCCGCCCCCGGGCCTAGTGAGGGCGGCACGCGCCGGTACGTCCGAGGGTGGACCGCCCTCAGCGGCGCGTACTGCGGCCGGAGTAGGGGCGGCGGAAGAAATCGACCAGGGGGCTACGGTTCGCCGTGAGCCCATGGCCCAAGGTGGAGGGGCGGGCGCTCACCTGCGTCCGGTGCCGCATCCGCCGCTGACTGAAGAGAGACCCTGACCCATGTCCTGGCTGTCCAGATTCAGCCTCGCGCAACGGGCCCTGATCGGGCTGATGTCGATCGTCGCGCTCGTCTTCGGGGCGATAGCGATCCCCCAGCTCAAGCAGCAGCTGCTGCCCAGCATCGAACTGCCCGTCGTGTCGGTGCTCGCGCCCTACCGGGGCGCCGCCCCCGACGTGGTCGAGAAGCAGGTCGTCGAGCCGATCGAGAACAACCTCAAGGCCGTCGACGGCATCACCGGCGTCACGTCCACGGCCGCCGAGGGCAACGCCGTGATCATGGCGTCCTTCGACTACGGCAACGACACCAAGCAGCTCGTCGCGGACGTCCAGCAGGCCGTCAACCGGGCCCGCGCCCAGCTCCCCGACACCGTCGACCCCCAGGTCGTCGCCGGATCGACGGACGACATTCCGACCGTCGTCCTCGCCGTCACCTCCTCCCGGGACCAGCAGGCCCTGGCCGACCAGCTCGACACGACGGTCGTACCGGCGCTGAAGAACATCGACGGCGTCAGCCAGGTCACCGTCAACGGCGTACGGGACGTGCAGGTCACCGTCACACCCGACGAGACGGGGCTGGCCCGCGCCGGCCTCACCACCGCCGCCCTGGGCGACGCCCTGAAGGCGGGCGGCGCCACCGTCCCCGCCGGCTCCTTCGACGAGGGCGGTGCCAACCGCACCGTCCAGGTCGGCGGCGGCCTCACCTCCCTGCGGCAGATCCAGGACCTGATGGTCACCGGGGAGGGCGCCGCCGCGAAGAAGCCGGTCCGCCTCGGCGACGTGGCCACCGTCAAGGAGGAACCGGCCAAGGCCGACGCGATCACCCGCACCGACGGCCGGCCGAGTCTCGCCGTCGCCGTCACCATGGACCACGACGGCAGCGCCGTCGCCGTCTCCGACGCGGTCGAGGACAAGCTGCCTCAGCTGCGCACCAGCCTGGGCTCCGACGCGAGGATCACCGTCGTCAGCGACCAGGGCCCGGCCGTGGCCAAGTCCGTCGAGGGCCTGACCACCGAGGGCGCCCTCGGCCTGCTCTTCGCGGTCGTCGTCATCCTGGTCTTCCTGGCGTCGGTCCGCTCGACCCTGGTGACGGCGGTGAGCATCCCGCTGTCCGTGGTCCTCGCCCTGATCGTCCTGTGGACCCGCGACCTGTCGCTGAACATGCTGACCCTGGGCGCGCTGACCATCGCCATCGGCCGTGTCGTCGACGACTCGATCGTGGTCCTGGAGAACATCAAGCGGCACCTCGGCTACGGCGAGGAGCGCCGCGAGGCCATCCTCACCGCGGTCCGCGAGGTGGCCGGCGCGGTGACGTCCTCCACGCTCACCACGGTCGCCGTCTTCCTGCCGATCGGCCTGGTCGGCGGCATGGTGGGCGAGCTGTTCGGCCCGTTCAGCCTGACGGTCACCGCCGCCCTGCTGGCGTCGCTGCTGGTGTCGCTGACGGTCGTCCCGGTGCTGTCGTACTGGTTCCTGCGCGCCCCCAAGGGCACCCCCGCCCAGGCGGAGGAGGCCCGCCGCCGGGCCGAGGAGAAGGAGGCGAAGAGCCGGCTGCAGCGCCTCTACGTGCCCGTGCTGCGCTTCGCCACGCGCCGCCGCCTGACCAGCGTGGCCATCGCGGTGGTCGTGCTCGTCGGCACCTTCGGCATGACCCCGCTGCTGAAGACGAACTTCTTCGACCAGGGCGACCAGAAGGTCCTCACCGTCAGGCAGCAGCTGAAGCCGGGCACCAGCCTGGCCGCGACCGACGCGCAGGCGAAGAAGGTCGAGAAGCTCCTCGCGGGCATCGACGGCGTCGAGAACTACCAGGTGACCGTCGGCTCCTCCGGTTTCATGGCGGCCTTCGGCGGCGGCACGGACACCAACCGGGCCTCGTACCAGGTGATGCTGGACGACTCCGCCTCCTCCGCGGACGTGCGCGACCGCATCGAGGACGGCCTGGACCGGCTGTCCGGCATCGGCGCCACCACGGTCTCGACCGGCGACGGCTTCGGCGACCAGGACCTGAAGGTCGTCGTCAAGGCCGCCGACGCCGACGCGCTGCGCACGGCGGCGGAACGGGTCCGCAGGACCGTCGCGGGACTCGACGACGTCACCAACGTGACGAGCGACCTGTCCCAGAGCGTCCCGCGCATCTCGGTCCGCGCGAACGCGAAGGCCGCCGCCGCGGGGCTGAACGACCAGGTGCTCGGCGTCGTCGTCGCCCAGGCCGTGAACGGCACCCCGGCCGCCAAGGCGGTCCTGGACGACAGCGAGCGCGACGTCGTCATCCGGTCGGCGAAGCCGGCCACCACGCTCGCGCAGCTGCGCGACCTGCGGGTCGGGCCGGCCAGGCTGTCCGACGTCGCCACGGTCCGGCTCGTGGACGGCCCCGTGTCGATGACGCGCATCGACGGCCGCCGGGCGGCGACCGTCACGGCCAAGCCGACCGGCGACAACACCGGCGCGGTCAGCGCCGACCTCCAGTCCAGGATCAAGGCGCTGAAGCTCCCGGCGGGCGCCACCGCGGAGATCGGCGGTGTCACGCAGGACCAGGACGACGCCTTCGAGAACCTGGGCCTGGCGATGCTCGCGGCGATCGCGATCGTGTTCATGCTGCTGGTGGCGACCTTCCGCTCGCTGGCGCAGCCGCTGATCCTGCTGGTGTCGATCCCGTTCGCGGCGACCGGCGCGCTCGGCCTGCTGATCGCCACGGGCACGCCCCTGGGCGTACCGGCGATGATCGGCATGCTGATGCTCATCGGCATCGTGGTCACGAACGCGATCGTGCTGATCGACCTGATCAACCAGTACCGCGCACAGGGCTGCGGGGTCGTGGAGGCCGTGGTCGAGGGCGGCCGCCACCGGCTGCGCCCGATCCTGATGACGGCGCTGGCGACGATCTTCGCCCTGCTGCCGATGGCCCTCGGCGTCACGGGTGAGGGCGGCTTCATCGCCCAGCCGCTGGCGGTCGTCGTGATCGGCGGTCTGGTGACCTCCACCCTGCTGACGCTGCTGCTGGTGCCCACGCTCTACGCGATGCTGGAGCTGCGCAAGGAACGGCGGGCGGAGAAGCGGGCGGCGAGGAAGGCCGCGAAGGAGCCCGCCGAGTCCCCGGAACCGGCGGGAGTGTAGGCAGGACGGGTCCGGCCCCGGGTCGGGATGCGCCGGTCCCGGCCCGGCGGGCCGGCCCTGTACCGGCCCCGGGTCGGGATGCCGGTCCCGGCCCGGCGGGCCGGCCCTGTACCGGCCCCGGGTCGGGATGCCGGTCCCGGCCCGGCAGGCCGGTGGCCCGGCGCTCCCCGCGGGGCCCGCCCCCACGAACGGCGAAGGCCCGCCGGACCACCCGAAGGTGTTCCGGCGGGCCTTCGCCGTCACCCGCCCCGGCGGGCGGCAACCGCCCGCTACGGCAGCGCCAGCATCCGCTCCAGCGCCAGCTTCGCGAACGCCTCGGTCTCCTGGTCCACCTCGATGCGGTTGACGAGGGTGCCCTCGGCGAGGGACTCCAGCGCCCACACGAGGTGCGGCAGGTCGATGCGGTTCATCGTCGAGCAGAAGCACACCGTCCGGTCGAGGAAGACGATCTCCTTGCCCTCGGGCGCGAAACGGTTCGCCAGCCGGCGGACCAGGTTCAGCTCCGTGCCGATGGCCCACTTGGAGCCGGCCGGGGCGTCCTCCAGCGTCCTGATGATGTACTCGGTCGACCCGACGTAGTCCGCCGCCGCCACGACCTCGTGCCGGCACTCGGGGTGGACCAGCACGTTCACGCCGGGAATGCGCTCGCGGACGTCGTTCACCGACTCCAGACCGAAGCGCCCGTGCACCGAGCAGTGGCCCCGCCACAGGATCATCTTCGCGGCCCGCAGCTCCTCGGCGGTCAGCCCGCCGTTCGGCTTGTGCGGGTTGTAGACGACGCAGTCCTCCAGCGACATCCCCATGTCCCGTACCGCCGTGTTGCGGCCCAGGTGCTGGTCGGGCAGGAACAGGACCTTCTCGCCCTGCTCGAACGCCCACTCCAGGGCGCGCCGGGCGTTGGAGGAGGTGCAGATGGTGCCGCCGTGCTTGCCGGTGAACGCCTTGATGTCCGCGGACGAGTTCATGTACGACACCGGGACGACCTGCTCGGCGACGCCGGCCTCGGTCAGCACGTCCCAGCACTCGGCGACCTGCTCGGCCGTCGCCATGTCGGCCATGGAGCACCCGGCCGCCAGGTCCGGCAGGACCACCTTCTGCTCGTCGTTCGTCAGGATGTCCGCGGACTCCGCCATGAAGTGCACACCGCAGAACACGATGTACTCGGCCTCCGGCCGCGCCGCCGCGTCCCGGGCCAGCTTGAAGGAGTCGCCCGTGACGTCGGCGAACTGGATGACCTCGTCGCGCTGGTAGTGGTGGCCCAGCACGAAGACCTTGTCGCCGAGCTTCTCCTTGGCGGCGCGGGCGCGCTCCACCAGGTCCGGGTCGGAGGGGGAGGGCAGGTCGCCGGGACACTCGACACCCCGCTCGCTCTTCGGGTCGGCCTCGCGACCGAGGAGAAGCAGGGCGAGGGGCGTCGGCTGTACGTCGAGCTCCTGGGCTTGGGCGGTGGTCACCACACGCACCCTTTCTACTTTTCGTCGATGTGACGTTATCCATCATAACCGCTTCACGTCACTTTGACGATCTCCATAGCGTCGTTGTGACGTGAATCCCGTGGACTCCCCGGCGGTCGCCGTCGTCGCGTGCCCCACCCCCGTCCCCGGCCGTGCTGCCCGGTGCCGCGGGCGTGTGCGAGCATGAAGAGGACGAGCATGAGGAAGAGGAAAACCAGGTGCTCGGCCCGGAATGATTCCGCGGCCTTGCCGGTTGCACTCGTCGGCAAGCAGTCTCCGTACAACCCGGGAGAGATGTAGATGTCCGTATCGGACGAGACCACCACCGTCACCGACGGCATCATCCTGACCGACGCCGCCGCGTCCAAGGTCAAGGCCCTGCTCGACCAGGAAGGCCGTGACGACCTCGCCCTGCGCGTGGCCGTCCAGCCCGGTGGCTGCTCCGGCCTGCGCTACCAGCTCTTCTTCGACGAGCGCTCCCTGGACGGCGACGTGGAGAAGGACTTCGGCGGGGTGAAGGTCGTCACCGACCGCATGAGCGCCCCGTACCTGGGCGGCGCGACCATCGACTTCGTGGACACGATCGAGAAGCAGGGCTTCACGATCGACAACCCGAACGCGACCGGCTCCTGCGCCTGCGGCGACTCCTTCAGCTGAGCCGCTCCTGCCCGGCGTGCGAAGGCGGCGGCCCCTGTTCCAGGGGCCGCCGCCTTCGTGTGTCCGGTCACCCTCACCGGGCCTGCGGCGACGCCTCCGGCAGCCGTGCTCCCGGCCTCGCCTGCGGCACGGCCCGGCCGTCCGAGCCGACCACCGTCCGGTCGCCGAGCGGCCGGTCCAGGCGCACGGTCCGCTCCTGCACCTTGGCGATCATGATGCAGACCGTGCCCGCCCGCGGCTCCTCGGTCACCGTGACGGTCACCCGGCCGGCCCCCTCGGCCGCCGAAGCGGTGTAGTCCGAGCACACCCCGCCCTCGAAACGGACGGTGAGGCTGTCGCCGTCCGTGCTGTACCCCGTCACCCGCACGTCGCGCGGAGCGGCCGGCGCCGACGGGCTCGTCTGCGCGGCGGACGTCCCCCCGGCCGGGCCGGCCGGCGTCAGATGGGCCGGGTCGACCGCCGGGTACGTCACCGTGAAGAGGTCCGCGGCACCCGGTGTCCGCGCCTCGAACAGCCAGGAAGGCACCAGCGTCTGACGCCCCCCTGCGGAGTGCGTGGCCAGCCCGAACACGGCCCGCTCCACCGTGACCGCGTCCTGCCGCGGGGCTGCGGTGGACGCCGGCGACCCGCACGGCGCCTCGAGGCGGTCCTTCAGGGGCACGGGGCTCGCACAGCCGCCGATCCCCATCCGGTGGCCGGGCCCGGGAGCGGCGTTCATGAGGTCCAGCGTCTCCCGCGCGCTCAGCACCGGGTACGTGTGGCCCTTCGCCGGAGCCTTCAGCCGGCCGCTGCCCGCGACGACGTCGCCCGACGCCCCGACCGTCAGGCCGGTGGCCCAGCCGTACGTCGGCAGGCCGCCGACCACGGGGTCGGCGTTCACCACCCGCTGGGCGCCCCTGACCTGTCCGGCGTCCACCGCGGCGCCCTCCTGGCCCAGTGCCTTCAGGACGGGAGCCGCCGCCTTCTTCGCCGCGGCCGCGCTCACCGGGTCCGCGGCCGGGGCCGCCGGGGCGGACGTGCACCGCGTGACCCCGGCGCAGTCGTCCGTGCCCGGCGCGTACCGGCTGAAGGTCCAGGTGCCGGGGCCCTGCCGGCTCACCCGGAGGACCGGGCCCGAGCCGTCCCCGGCCGGCCCGACCGTCCAGGCCCGCGTACCGGCCCGCGGCGCCCCCTCCAGGCCGAGCGCGCGGGCGAGACGGGCCACCTCGTCGCGGGTGACCGCGCCGCCCGCCGCGTACACCGGCGCCGAGCCGGGGCCGTCGGGCAGGGTGCCGGCGACCCGGTACGTCCGACCGTAGGGATTGGGCTCGCCGGGCGCGATGCCGTTCGTCCCGCCCGTGCCCGCCCCCGCGCCGCTCGTGTCCGCGCCCCCCGCGTCCGCTCCGCCGGGGGCCGTGCCGGGCGCGGTGTAGCCGTCGAGGGCGAGCGGCGGGGGAGTGCCGTGGCCGGACGCCGCCGGGGCCGTACCACCGCGGGAGGAGCCGGACGCGCTGGTGACCACGTAGGCTCCGCCGCCTCCGACGAGCAGCACCGCGGCGGCGACCGAGGCGGCGACCAGCGGGGAGCGGTGCCGGCCGGGCAGGAACGGCGTGCCGGTCTCCGGAGCCGCGGTGCCCTTGTCCCCGGGCTCCGCGCCCGGCCCCGGGACGGCGTCCGGCTCCGCCTGCGGCTCCGGCACGGACGAGGGCTCGGGCTCCGAAGCGGCGTCGGCCCGGGCCGTGGGCTCCGAAGTGGCGCCGGTCCCAGTCTCGGGCTCCGAAGCCGCGCCGGACGCGACCACGGGCCCCGGAACCGCGCCGGTCCCGGCCCCCGGCTCGGACTCGGCGCCCGTCAGGGGCGCCGCAGTGGCGCCGGTCCCGGCCTTCCCCCGCGGCGCGGTCCCGCCCTCGGCTCGGGACTCCGGGGTCTTCTTCGCCTCCGAGGCCGCCTCGGCGGTACCCGCGGCCGCGTCGTCGTGATCGGGTCGCTCGGTGTTCACCGCATCGCTCCTTCGCCTGCACAGCCGTCATCAGCCGTCATCAGCCGTCCTCGTGCCGACCCTGACCCGCCCCTGACAAAAAGGCCGGCGCCGGGGATCGCCACCCGCGTCCCCTCGACGGGGGCCGGCGATGGGACGCAGCGGGGGAGCGCGCGGTTCCACCGGGCGCGCCGGGTTCAGTCGCCGTAGTCCGACATGGCGTCCAGCAGCCGCGCGGAGGACGCCGGGACGTCCACGCCGTGGATCAGCGACGGCGGTACCGGAGCGGCGGCGGCCCGGTCGGGAGCCTCCCAGTACGGGGCCATCCGGGCGCAGTCCCCGCGCAGAGTCGCGAGATCGCCGTCGAGGTCGGCCGGGGCGGAGGCAGCATGGACCGTGTGGTTCGTCATGACGGCACCGTAGGCAGGCCGGGCCCCATGAAGAAAGATCTACTATCGGGTAGTTTCGCCTGCTTCAGCCGCACGCGCCGAGCGGGTAGCGTGAACTGTCAACCCGGCTCCCGTCCCCCGCACCCTTCCACCGAGCGCTGACGCGCGCCCCTTACATGCCCGCAGGAGAGTCCACGCCGTGCGCATCGCAGTCACCGGCTCCATCGCCACCGACCACCTCATGACCTTCCCCGGCCGTTTCGCCGACCAGTTCGTCGCGGACCAGCTGCACGCGGTCTCGCTCTCCTTCCTGGTCGACCAGCTGGACGTACGGCGTGGCGGGGTCGGCGCCAACATCGCCTTCGGCATGGGGCAGCTCGGCACGAGGCCCGTCCTGGTCGGTGCCGCCGGCGCCGACTTCGACGAGTACCGGGCCTGGCTGGAGCGGCACGGCGTCGACACGGAGTCGGTCCGCATCTCCGAGACCCTGCACACCGCCCGGTTCGTGTGCACGACGGACGCCGACCACAACCAGATCGGCTCCTTCTACACCGGCGCGATGAGCGAGGCCCGCCTCATCGAGCTGAAGACCGTCGCGGACCGCGTCGGCGGCCTCGACCTCGTGTCGATCGGCGCCGACGACCCCGAGGCGATGCTCCGGCACACCGAGGAGTGCCGCGCGCGGTCGATCCCGTTCGCCGCCGACTTCTCCCAGCAGATCGCCCGGATGGACGGGGAGGAGATCCGGATACTGCTGGAAGGGGCCACCTACCTGTTCTCGAACGAGTACGAGAAGGGGCTCATCGAGACCAAGACGGGCTGGAGCGACGCCGAGATCCTGTCCCGGGTCGGCCACCGCGTGACCACCCTCGGCGCGCGGGGCGTGCGCATCGAGAGCGCCGGCGGGGAGACGATCGAGGTCGGCTGCCCGGACGAGGAGCGCAAGGCCGATCCCACGGGTGTCGGCGACGCCTTCCGGGCCGGTTTCCTCTCCGGCCTGGCCTGGGGCGTCTCCCTGGAGCGCGCCGCGCAGGTGGGCTGCATGCTCGCCACGCTGGTCATCGAGACGGTGGGCACCCAGGAGTACCAGCTGCGCCGCGGCCACTTCATGGAGCGCTTCACCAAGGCCTACGGCGACGACGCGGCCCGCGAGGTCCGCGCCCACCTCGCCTGACCGGCCGCGCCCTCCCCGGCGGGCCCGGGTCCTCCCTCAGGAGACCCGGGCCCTCCTCCGGCGGGGCAGGCACCCCGTCACGAGACGCGGCGGACGACGTAGGCGGCGCCCTCGTCCGCCGCTTCCTCGCCCACGTACTCCTGCCCCCGCATCCCGCACCACGCCGGGATGTCCAGCCGCGCCGCCTCGTCGTCCGCGAGGACCCGGACCGTGCCGCCCACCGGGACGTTCCCGATGACCTTCGCCAGCTCGATGACGGGCAGCGGGCAGCGCTTGCCGAGGGCGTCGACGACCAGCGCGTCGCCGGCGCCCGCCACGGCCACCGGGGCCGCGGCCGGCGCGCCCAGCTTCTCCCGCACCGCGGCCACCGCCGCGGGCAGCACGGCGAGGAACCGCTCGACCTCCTCCGCCGGCGTGCCCGGCGGCAGCGACACCCGGACGTTTCCCTCGCTGAGCACCCCCATCGCCCGCAGGACGTGGCTCGGGGTGAGCGTGCTGCTCGTGCAGGACGAGCCGGAGGAGACCGAGAACCCCTCGCGGTCCAGCTCGTGCAGCAGCGCCTCCCCGTCCACGTGGAGACAGGAGAAGGTCACGATGCCCGGCAGGCGGCGCACCGGTTCGCCCACCACCTCCACGTCCGGCACCAGCCGGGGCACCCGCGCCCGGATCCGCTCCGTCAGCTCGCGCAGCCGTACGGCCTCCGCGGCCGCCTCGGCCCGCACCGCGCGCAGCGACGCCGCCGCGGCCACGATCGCCGGGATGTCCTGGAACCCGGCCGCCCGGCCCGACTCCCGTTCGTCCACGGGCCCGGGCGGCGCGAACCGCACGCCCTTGCGCACGACGAGCAGCCCGACCCCCGACGGCCCGCCCCACTTGTGGGCGCTCGCCGTCAGCAGCGACCAGCCGCCCTCGACCCGGCCCCAGCCGAGCGACTGGGCCGCGTCCACCAGCAGCGGGACGCCCGCCGCGCGGCAGGCCTCCGCCACGGCGGCCACCGGCTGCTCGGTGCCGACCTCGTGGTTGGCGGACTGCAGACAGGCCAGGGCGGTGTCGGGGCGCAGCGCGTCCGCGTACGACGCGGCGGCCACCGCGCCCCCGCGGCCGACCGGGACCCGGGTGACCGGGCCGCCGTCCGCCTCGTGGGACTCCGCCGCGTGGAGCACCGAGGAGTGTTCGACGGCTGACACGATCAGGTGGCGTCCGGTGCGCCGCCGCCCCGCCAGTGCGCCCGCGACGCCGGAGTGCACGGCGCGGGTCCCGGAGGAGGTGAAGACCAGTTCGTCGGGCCGGCAGCCCACCGCCTCCGCGGCCGCCTCGCGCGCCGCGTCCAGCAGCAACCGGGCCCGCCGGCCCTCCCGGTGCAGGCGCGCGGGATCGGCCCAGCCCTCGTCGAGGGAGGCCAGCAGAGCCTGCCGGGCGACGGGATGCAGGGGGACGGCGGAAGCCGCGTCGAAGTAGGCCACACCGCAACGCTACGACCCGCGTCCACCCCCGATGCTCGGCGGGCGGCCCCGGGTGCGCTCACGCACCGCCGCACGGCCGCGGAACCCGCCCGCGGCCGGGGCTGCCGGGCGCCCGAATTCCGTCAGCTCCCGCCGGGCCGGGCGGGCGTCCCACCCCTTCGGGGCGATCCGCGGCGCGTATGGCACCCTCCCCGCGACCCGCCGGAAGGCGTCCAGTAGGGTTTGGTCCGCATAAACATCCAAACCCCTGCCCGACGCAGGGCGGCGACCGACCAGCGAGAAGGCCGCAGCCGAACAGCGCGGGCGAGACTCTCGGGAAGGCGCTACGTGAGTCCCAACGGCTCCGACCGCTCGCCGCGGCGCCCGATGCGGCGGAAGCTGCTGCAGGCACTGACTGCGGGCCTGGTCCTGGCGACCGCGACCGGTTGCACATACAAGGACTTCCCCCGGCTGGGTATGCCCACCCCGACCACGGAAGAGGCTCCGCGGATCCTCTCGCTGTGGCAGGGTTCCTGGGCGGCCGCGCTCGCCGTCGGCTGCCTGGTGTGGGGTCTGATCCTGTGGAGTGCATTCTTCCACCGGCGCAGCCGCACCAAGGTCGAGGTTCCGCCGCAGACGCGGTACAACATGCCCATCGAGGCGCTGTACACGGTGGTCCCGCTCGTCATCGTCTCGGTGCTCTTCTACTTCACGGCCCGCGACGAGTCGAAGCTCCTCGACCTCTCCAAGAAGCCCGACGTCACGGTCAACGTCGTCGGCTACCAGTGGAGCTGGGCCTTCAACTACATCCAGCCCGTCGCGGGTTCGACCGGCAACGCGAAGACCGACAAGAACCTGCAGGCCATTCCGCTCCGGTTCAAGAAGGACTTCCCCGCCGACGCCGGCGGCGTCTACGAGGTCGGGACGCCCGGTGAGCGCAACCCGCAGAACGGCAACCCCGGCCCCACGCTGTGGCTGCCCAAGGGCAAGACGGTCCGTTTCGTCCTGACCTCACGGGACGTCATCCACTCCTTCTGGGTGCTGCCGTTCCTCATGAAGCAGGACGTCATCCCGGGCTACACCAACTCCTTCCAGGTGACCCCCAACCAGGAGGGCACCTTCCGGGGCAAGTGTGCCGAGCTCTGCGGCCAGGACCACGCCCGGATGCTGTTCAACGTGAAGGTCGTCTCCCCTGAGCGCTACGAGCAGCACCTCAGGGACCTCGCCAAGAAGGGACAGACCGGTTACGTTCCCGCGGGCATCGAGCAGACGAACCACGAGAAGGACCGGGAGTCGAACATCCTGTGAGCATCGTCAACGAACCTCAAGGTGCCGCGGCACCTGAGGCCCACTACGAGAACGAGCTGCCGGTGCGGCGCAAGCAACCCGGCAATGCCGTGGTGAAGTGGCTCACGACCACGGACCACAAGACGATCGGCACGCTCTACCTGGTCACGTCGTTCGCGTTCTTCTGCATCGGCGGCGTCATGGCTCTGCTCATGCGCGCCGAGCTGGCCCGCCCGGGCCTGCAGCTGATGTCGACCGAGCAGTTCAACCAGGCGTTCACCATGCACGGCACGGTGATGCTGCTGATGTTCGCGACGCCGCTGTTCGCCGGCTTCGCGAACTGGATCATGCCGCTGCAGATCGGCGCCCCCGACGTCGCCTTCCCGCGGCTGAACATGTTCGCCTACTGGCTGTACCTGCTCGGCTCGCTGATCGCGGTCGGCGGCTTCCTGACCCCGCAGGGCGCGGCCGACTTCGGCTGGTTCGCCTACGCGCCGCTCTCGGACGCGGTGCACTCGCCGGGCATCGGCGGCGACATGTGGATCATGGGCCTGGCCTTCTCCGGCTTCGGCACCATCCTCGGCTCGGTCAACTTCATCACCACGATCATCTGCATGCGCGCCCCCGGCATGACCATGTTCCGCATGCCGATCTTCACGTGGAACGTGCTGCTGACCGGTGTGCTGGTCCTGCTGGCCTTCCCGGTGCTCGCGGCGGCCCTGTTCGCGCTGGAGGCGGACCGCAAGTTCGGTGCCCACGTCTTCGACGCGGCCAACGGCGGCGCGCTGCTGTGGCAGCACCTGTTCTGGTTCTTCGGCCACCCCGAGGTGTACATCATCGCGCTGCCGTTCTTCGGCATCATCAGTGAGATCATCCCGGTCTTCTCCCGCAAGCCGATGTTCGGCTACATGGGCCTGATCGGCGCGACGATCGCCATCGCGGGTCTGTCCGTGACGGTGTGGGCGCACCACATGTACGTCACCGGTGGCGTGCTGCTGCCCTTCTTCTCCTTCATGACCTTCCTGATCGCGGTCCCGACCGGTGTGAAGTTCTTCAACTGGATCGGCACCATGTGGAAGGGCTCGCTGTCCTTCGAGACGCCGATGCTCTGGGCGGCCGGCTTCCTGATCACCTTCACCTTCGGTGGTCTGACCGGCGTCATCCTGGCCTCGCCGCCGATGGACTTCCACATCTCCGACTCGTACTTCGTGGTGGCGCACTTCCACTACGTCGTCTTCGGCACGGTCGTCTTCGCGATGTTCGCCGGCTTCCACTTCTGGTGGCCGAAGTTCACCGGCAAGATGCTCGACGAGCGCCTCGGCAAGATCACCTTCTGGACGCTGTTCATCGGCTTCCACGGCACCTTCCTGGTCCAGCACTGGCTGGGTGCCGAGGGCATGCCCCGCCGTTACGCCGACTACCTGGCGGCCGACGGCTTCACCGCCCTGAACACGGTCTCGACGATCAGCTCGTTCGTGCTCGGCCTGTCGATCCTGCCGTTCTGCTACAACGTCTGGAAGACGGCCAAGTACGGCAAGAAGATCGAGGTCGACGACCCGTGGGGTTACGGCCGCTCCCTGGAGTGGGCGACCTCCTGCCCGCCGCCGCGGCACAACTTCCTCACCCTGCCGCGGATCCGCAGCGAATCCCCGGCGTTCGACCTGCACCACCCCGAGATCGCCGCTCTGGACCAGCTCGAGAACGTCGAGCAGGAGAAGGCGCTCGCTGGCGGCAAGGAGGCCGGCAAGTGAAGATCCAGGGCAAGATGTTCATGTGGCTGGGCGTCTTCATCCTCGTCATGGCCATCGTGTATGGCTTCTGGTCGAAGGAGCCGGCCGGTACGACAGCCCTCTTCCTGGCCTTCGGCCTGAGCGTCATGATCGGTTTCTACCTGGGCTTCACGGCCCGGCGGATCGACGCGGGCGCTCAGGACGACAAGGAGGCCGACGTCGCGGACGAGGCCGGCGAGGTGGGCTTCTTCAGCCCGCACAGCTGGCAGCCGCTCGCGCTCGCCTTCGGCGGCGCGCTGGCCTTCCTCGCGATCGCGGTCGGCTGGTGGCTGATGTACTTCTCGGCGCCGATCATCCTGGTCGGCCTGTACGGCTGGGTCTTCGAGTACTACCGCGGTGAGAACCGCACCCAGTAGCACGCCCCGAGCGGCCACGGGAGCCCGGACACTCCACACGGAGGTCCGGGCTCCTGCTTGTGCCGGACAACTCTCCCTCGAACGGATGACCCACCGCGCCGTCGCCGGGGATGGTCCTTAGCGTGAGGCCATGAGCCACACAGTGTTCTTCCGGGGCGCACGAGCCGGCACCGAGGGGCCGGCCGTGCTCAGGCCCTCGGGCCCCGGCGCGCCCTCCCCGGCCCCGGCGCGCACGCGTGCCCGCACCGCCGTCGGCTGCGCCCTGCTGGCGGCCGCCCTCGGCGCGGGCGCCACCGCCTGTGGCGCGGACGGCAACCCGCTGGCCGCCACGCCCTACGACGCCGCGGACGAGATCGCCTTCAACGGCCCGGTCAAGGCCGGCGGGAAGGCGGACCCCGACAAGCCCCTGGAGATCACCGCGAAGGACTCCGGCGGGCGCATCACCGACGTCACCGCCGTGGACTCCGCCGGCCGCCACGTCTCGGGCGAGCTGTCCGCCGACGGCACCCGCTGGCACAGCACCTCGCCGCTCGCCGCGAACGCCCACTACACGGTCCGGGTGAGCACGGAGGACGAGGACGGCGCACCCGGCCGCAAGGTCCTCACCTTCGACACGGGCAAACCCACCAGCACCAAGCGCCTGAACGTGATGTTCGGCCCCAAGGAGGGCACCTACGGCGTCGGCCAGCCCATCACCGCCATGCTGGACCAGCCGGTCAAGGACAGGGCCGAGCGCGCCGTCGTCGAACGGGCCCTGCACGTCGACTCCACCCCCGCCGTGGACGGCTCCTGGTACTGGGTGAGCGACCGGGAACTGCACTACCGCCCCGAGGAGTACTGGCCCACCGAGACCGAGATCGAGGTGTACAGCAACCTCGAGAACATCAAGATCAGCGAGCGGCTGTGGGGCGGCGCCGCCGAGCCGCTGGAGCTCAGCATCGGGGACGCCGTCGTCGCCCGCACGGACGCGGCGGCCCACACCCTGACCTTCTACAAGAACGGCGAGGAGATCAAGAAGTTCCCCGTGACCACCGGCAAGCCCGGCTTCGAGACCCGCAACGGCGTCAAGATCGTGCTCGGCAAGGAGTCCCTCGTACAGATGCGCAGCTCCACCGTCGGCATCGCCGCGGGCTCCGCGGAGTCGTACGACATGCCCGTCTACTACGCCACCCGGGTCACCTGGAGCGGCGAGTACGTGCACGCCGCGCCCTGGTCGGTCGGCTCCCAGGGCTCCGCCAACGTCAGCCACGGCTGCACCGGCATGAGCACCGCCAACGCCAAGTGGTTCTTCGAGAACGTCCGCGAGGGCGACATCGTCGAGGTCGTGAAGTCCAAGGGCAAGCAGATGGAGAACTTCGGCAACGGGTTCGGCGACTGGAACGTGCCCTGGTCGAAGTGGCGCACGGGCAGCGCGCTCGCCTCCGGCGGCCAGGACGCCGGCACCCGGGAGGAGACCGCGCGGCTGGCTCCGGCGCCCCTGTGACGTGCCCCGACGCCCCGGCCGGCATCCACGGGACCGGCCGCGGCGGAGCCCGCGGACCGGGGCGCGGCGAGGCGGCGAAGACCCCCGGACCACGGGCCCGCCGCGCGTCCGGGACGGTGGCGACAGACGCCTCGACGGGCAGCCGCCCGACCGACGGACATCTCGACGGAGCCGCCCGGGGGACGGCCGCCGGCCGTGGGGGCCTGAACGGCCCGCGCGCCGGTACGCGAAGACCCCCGGCGCCGCGGTCCCGCACGGGCCCGCCACACCGGAGGTCTTCGACGTGACCGGGGCCGGCGAGCGCCTCGCGGCGCTCCCGGCCGCCGCGGCCCTGGCTAGGCGCCCACGGCCTGCCGCTGCCGCAGCAGGGCGGCCAGCGCGGAGGCGAACTCCACCGGCTCCACCGGCAGCGCCACGGCCGCGTCGGCCCGGCTCCAGGTGGCCAGCCAGGCGTCCTGCGGCCGGCCGATCAGCACGAGCACCGGCGGGCACTGGAAGACCTCGTCCTTGATCTGGCGGCACAGGCCCATGCCGCCCATGGGCACGGCCTCGCCGTCCAGGACACAGACGTCGATCCCGCCCCGGTCCAGTTCGGTCAGCACGGCCGCCGGGGTCGCGCACTCGACGAACTCGACGGCGGGAACGTCCGGGGCCGGCCGGCGTCCGGTCGCGAGCCGCACCTGCTCCCGGGTGTTGGCGTCGTCGCTGTAGACCAGCACCGTGGCCGTCGCCTGCATGGTTCCTCCACGCATCTCAGTGAGTGCAGCATTGGTCGGGAACTTCCGGGTTCCGATGGCGCGGATGCTACTCCCTTCGACTGCTGGTCAACAGCGCCCGAACGCGCTCCCGATCGACCATACGGGCCCCGCGCGTCCCGCAGACACTCCGAACGGCACCCCCCGGAGTGAGGGCGGGATAAGCGAACGACATAATGTCGGCGTGGCGACAGCAACGACAGTAGATACCGGGCACGCGCACCCGTCGGTCAACCGGCCGAACCTCACCAGCGTCGGAACCATCATCTGGCTGAGTTCCGAGCTGATGTTCTTCGCGGCCCTCTTCGCGATGTACTTCACCCTGCGATCGGTGACCGGACCCGAGCACTGGAAGGAAATGGCCTCGGCCCTGAACTTCCCGTTCTCGGCGACGAACACCACGATCCTGGTGCTCTCCTCCCTCACCTGCCAGCTCGGCGTCTTCGCCGCCGAGCGCGGTGACGTGAAGAGGCTCCGGGGCTGGTTCATCGTCACCTTCATCATGGGTGCGATCTTCATCGGCGGTCAGATCTTCGAGTACACGGAGCTGGTGAAGAAGGACGGCCTCTCGCTGTCCTCCGACCCCTACGGCTCGGTGTTCTACCTGACCACCGGCTTCCACGGCCTGCACGTGACGGGCGGCCTCATCGCCTTCCTGCTGGTCCTCGGCCGCACCTACGCGGCCCGGAGGTTCACTCACGAGCAGGCGACCGCGGCCATCGTCGTGTCCTACTACTGGCACTTCGTCGATGTCGTCTGGATCGGCCTCTTCGCCACGATCTACATGATCAAGTAATCGGCCGCCGCTCGCGGCGGGGTCGTTTCACCCGATGGGGGACCGACCACGCGCGACGGACCGATCCACGTCCCAGAAGCATCGACGCAGAAGATCCTGACACCGGGGTAATCCGTGAAAAAGCTCTCCGCACGACGACGCCATCCGCTGGCGGCGGTCGTCGTCCTACTCCTCGCGCTGGCGGCCACTGGGGGGCTGTACACCGCGTTCGCGCCCGCGAGCAAGGCGAAGGCCGACGACACCGCCCAGTCCCTCACCATCGAGGAGGGCAAGAAGCTCTACGAGGTGGGCTGCGCCACCTGCCACGGCACCGGTGGCCAGGGCACCACTGACGGTCCTTCGCTGGTCGGCGTCGGTGCCGCGTCCGTCGACTTCCAGGTCGGCACCGGCCGTATGCCGGCCCAGCAGCAGGGCGCGCAGATCCCCAAGAAGCGGGTCCAGTACACGCAGGCCGAGATCGACCAGCTGGCGGCGTACATCGCCTCCCTGGGCGCCGGGCCCCCCGTGCCGACGAAGAACCAGTACAGCCCGGAGGGCGCGGACATCGCCAAGGGCGGTGAGCTGTTCCGCACCAACTGCGCGCAGTGCCACAACTTCTCCGGCAAGGGCGGCGCGCTCACGCACGGCAAGTACGCGCCGGACCTCGAGGGCGTCAGCCCGAAGCACATCTACGAGGCCATGCAGACCGGCCCGCAGAACATGCCTTCCTTCCCCGACACCGTCATGACGGAGAAGAACAAGAAGGACATCATCGCGTACCTGAACGAGGTCAACGGCGACGACACCGTGAGCCGTGGCGGCCTGGAACTGGGTGGCCTCGGACCGGTCGTCGAAGGTCTGTTCGCGTGGGTCTTCGGACTGGGCACGCTGATCGCGGTCGCCGTCTGGGTCGCCGCTCGGACCGCAAAGGCCAAGAAGTCATGAGTAGCCAAGACATTCCAGAAGAGAACCTGCCCACCGAGCAGAAGACCGCGCACGGCGCGGTGAGCGTCGCCGACGAGCGGAACCCGTTCGCCGACCCGGGCCTGCCGCCCCACGAGCACCGGATCCAGGACATCGACGAGCGGGCCGCCAAGCGGTCCGAGCGCGCGGTCGCCCTGCTGTTCACGGTGTCGATGCTGGCCACCATCGGCTTCATCGCCGCGTTCGTGACGATCCCGGCCGACAGGCCCGTCTACATCTTCCCGCTGGGTCACGTCAGCGCGCTGAACTTCGCGCTGGGCATGACGCTCGGCGTGGCGCTGTTCACGATCGGCGCGGGCGCGGTCCACTGGGCCCGCACCCTGATGTCCGACGTGGAGGTCGCCGACGAGCGCCACCCGATCGAGGCGCCCCCCGAGGTCCGCGCGAAGGTCTTCGACGACTTCCGCAAGGGCGCCGAGGAGTCGCAGCTCGGCCGGCGCAAGCTGATCCGCAACACCATGCTGGGCGCGCTGGCCCTGGTGCCGCTGTCCGGCGTCGTGCTGCTGCGCGACCTCGGCCCGCTGCCCGAGGACAAGCTCCGGCACACCATGTGGGCCAAGGGCAAGCGCATCGTCAACATGAACACGAACGAGCCGCTGCGTCCCGAGGACGTCCAGGTCGGTTCGCTCACCTTCGCCAAGCCCGACGGCCTGGAGGAGCGGGACGAGGAGTTCCAGAACGAGATCGCCAAGGCGGCCCTGATGCTGGTGCGGCTCCAGCCGCAGGACATCCGGGACCGTCGCGAACTCGACTGGTCGCACGAGGGCATCGTCGCCTACTCGAAGATCTGCACCCACGTGGGATGCCCGATCAGCCTGTACGAGCAGCAGACGCACCACGTGCTCTGCCCGTGCCACCAGTCCACCTTCGACCTCTCCGACGGCGCCCGAGTGATCTTCGGGCCCGCCGGTCACCCCTTGCCGCAGCTGCGGATCGGTGTGGACAATGAGGGTTACCTCCAGGCGCTGGGCGACTTCGAGGAGCCCGTCGGTCCTGCATTCTGGGAGCGCGGATGAGTACTACAGCGAGCAACACGAATCCATCCGGCGCCGACGCCGCGGGCCGTTCGCGCGGCGGGACGTCGGGCGGCGAGCGTCTCGCCGACTGGGCCGACGGCCGGCTGGGGATCTACTCCCTGGCCAAGGCCAACATGCGCAAGATCTTCCCCGACCACTGGTCGTTCATGTTGGGCGAAATCTGCCTGTACAGCTTCATCATCATCATCCTCACGGGTGTGTACCTGACGCTGTTCTTCCACCCGTCGATGAACGAGGTCACGTACCACGGCAGCTACGTCCCGCTGCAGGGACAGCTGATGAGCGAGGCGTACGCCTCGACCCTGCACATCAGCTTCGAGGTGCGCGGCGGTCTGCTGATCCGGCAGATCCACCACTGGGCCGCGGCGGTCTTCATCGCCGGCATGTTCGTGCACATGATGCGCGTGTTCTTCACCGGCGCGTTCCGCAAGCCGCGTGAGGTCAACTGGCTCTTCGGCTTCCTGCTGCTGGTCCTCGGCATGTTCACCGGCTTCACCGGTTACTCCCTGCCGGACGACCTGCTGTCGGGTACGGGTATCCGCTTCATGGAGGGCGCGATCCTGTCCGTGCCGATCGTCGGCACGTACCTGTCGTTCTTCCTGTTCGGCGGCGAGTTCCCCGGCCACGACTTCGTGGCACGGTTCTACTCGATCCACATCCTGCTGCTGCCGGGCATCATGCTCGGCCTGGTGGTGGCGCACCTGATCCTGGTCTTCTACCACAAGCACACGCAGTTCGCGGGTCCCGGAAAGACCAACAACAACGTCGTCGGCATGCCGCTGCTGCCGGTCTACATGGCCAAGGCCGGAGGCTTCTTCTTCCTGGTCTTCGGTGTGCTGGCCGCCATGTCGGCGATCGCCACGATCAACCCGGTCTGGGCCATGGGTCCCTACCGTCCGGACCAGGTGTCCACCGGCGCCCAGCCCGACTGGTACATGGGCTTCTCCGAGGGCCTGATCCGTGTCATGCCGGGCTGGGAGATCAACTTCTGGGGTCACACGCTCGTCCTGGGCGTGTTCATCCCGCTGGTGATCTTCCCGCTGGTCCTGGCGGCGATCGCGGTCTACCCGTTCATCGAGTCGTGGATCACCGGGGACAAGCGCGAGCACCACATCCTGGACCGCCCGCGCAACGCCCCGACGCGCACCGCGTTCGGTGTCGCCTGGATGACGGAGTACTTCGTGCTCCTCGCGGGCGGCGGCAACGACTTGATCGCGACGCACTTCCACCTGTCGATCAACGCCATCACCTGGGCCGTCCGGATTCTGTTCTTCCTCGGACCGGTGATCGCGTTCATCGTCACCAAGCGGATCTGCCTCGGCCTGCAGCGCCGGGACCGGGACAAGGTGCTGCACGGTCGCGAGACCGGCATCATCAAGCGCCTGCCGCACGGCGAGTTCATCGAGGTGCACGAGCCGCTCAGCCAGGAGACGCTCTACACGCTGACCGCGCACGAGCAGTACAAGCCGGCGGAGATCGGACCGACGGTCGACGGCAACGGCGTCGAGCGCAAGGTCAAGGGAGCGCAGAAGCTGCGCGCCAAGCTCAGCAACGCCTACTACGGCGAGGAGTCGCAGATTTCGAAGCCCACCGTAGAGGAGTACAGGGAGATCACGAGCGGTCACGGCCACCACTGATCGCTGCGCACGCCACGCGCCACGGCGAAGGGCCCCCGTCCGGTCTGCGGACGGGGGCCCTTCGCCGTGCCCGGGGCTGGATAGGGTGGAAGGTGCCCGCCCGCGCGGCGGGCTCCCCCTTCCCGAGCGTCCCGGATGCGTCCGGGACCGGACCCAGGAGCGGCTGATGAGCGCTGTGACCCCCGCTGGAGGCGACACCGCGGCGGGCCGTTCCTGGCCCCGCGTGCTGAACGCCCTGCTGGAGGGCCGCGACCAGAGCGCGGACGACACGGCCTGGGCGATGGACCGGATCATGCGCGGCGAGGCGACGGACGCCCAGATCGCCGGGTTCGCCGTCGCCCTGCGGGCCAAGGGCGAGACGGTCGAGGAGATCACCGGCCTGGTCCGCGCGATGTACGAGCACGCCACCGTCATCGAGGTGCCCGGCCCGGCCGTCGACATCGTCGGCACCGGCGGCGACGGCGCCAGGACGGTGAACATCTCCACGATGTCGTCGATCGTCGTCGCGGGCACGGGCGTGAAGGTGGTCAAGCACGGCAACCGGGCCGCGTCCTCGGCGTCCGGGTCCTCGGACGTCCTGGAGAAGCTGGGCATCAACCTCGGGCTGAAGCCGCAGCGCGTGGCGGAGGTCGCCGAGGAGGCGGGCATCACCATCTGCTTCGCGGTGCGCTTCCACCCGGCACTGCGCCACGTGGCCGCCGCCCGGGGCCAGCTGGGCATCCGCACGACGTTCAACATCCTCGGCCCGCTGACCAACCCGGCCAGGGTGCGGGCGCAGGCCGTGGGCGTCGCGGACGCCCGCATGGCGCCGATCGTCGCGGGCGTCTTCGCCGAGCGGGGCAACTCCTCCCTGGTCTTCCGGGGCGACGACGGCCTCGACGAGCTGACGACCACGTCCACCTCCCGGGTGTGGGTCGTCCGGGACGGCAAGGTCACCGAGGAGGTCTTCGACCCGCGGGACGTCGGCATCGAGCTGGTGCCGGTGGACGCGCTGCGCGGCGCGGACGCGTCGTACAACGCCGAGGTCGCGCGCCGGATCCTCGACGGCGAGAAGGGCCCCGTCCGGGACGCGGTGCTGCTGAACTCGGCCGCCGCGCTGGTGGCCCTCCAGCCGGGCGACGAGCCCCTGACGGCGCAGATCCGGACCGGCATGGCGAAGGCGGCCGAGTCCATCGACTCCGGGGCCGCGCGGCGGACGCTGGAGCGCTGGGTCGCCGCCAGCAACAAGTGAGCGGCCTCCCAGGAGGGCCTTCCACGGGAACGGGTGCCGGTGCCTCCGGGTGCCGGCACCCGGCCGTCCGCGGCCGTCCCGTCATCCGGACACGGGTTGCGGCCCGCTGATCACGTCCCGTACATTCCTGTCCAGGTCATGAGCGACAGCCACAAGGCCCCGGCCGGCTGTCCGGCAACCCTCCGTCCGTGGCGGGGTGCCCCGGGTGAGGACCAGGCCGCAGGCAGCGAGGTCTGCGGCAAGCGCGGACCCCTCGCACGCTTTCGCCGAGCGTGGGACCAGGGGTCCTGGTCGTCGAGGGAGCCTTCCGTGAGCAAGCGAATGCGATAGGGCCGCAGAGCCCCGCCTCCGCACACCCTTTTCCCCTTCTCCGGGATGTCCCCTTCCCGGCTCGCCCTCCTGTGCCGTCGACGTGGTCTCCGAGGTGTCCGGCAGAGGGCTGCCGCCTGTCTCACGGGAGTTCAGCCATGTCCGTTTCCGCCCCGCTTCCCGCCGCCCCCACCGTCGCCCCCGACCAGTCCGTCCGCGCCCCGCTGCCCGTCCTGGGCCGGGACGTCACCGTCCCGCTCGTCACCGGCGGCGAGGTCGGCTACGCCGCGCTCGACTACGCGGCCAGCGCCCCGGCGCTCCAGCGGGTCTGGGACGACGTGGCGGCCTACGCGCCGTACTACGGCAGCGTCCACCGCGGTGCCGGCTACCTCTCCCAGCTGTCCACCGACCTCTTCGAGAACGCCCGCGGGACCGTCGCCCGGTTCCTGGACTGCCGTGACACCGACCAGGTGGTCTTCACCCGGTCCACCACCGACTCCCTGAACCTGCTGGCCCGCGCGCTCCCCGCCGACTGCCACGTCTTCGTCTTCGAGACCGAGCACCACGCCGCGCTGCTGCCCTGGAACGACGCGCGGCTGACCTGCCTCGACGCCCCGCGCAGCCCGGAGCAGGCCGTGCGGGTCCTGGAGCGGGCGCTGGCCGACCGCGCCCACCACGGTCCCGCGCTCGTCTGCGTCACCGGCGCCTCCAACGTCACCGGTGAGCTGTGGCCGGTGCGGGAACTGGCCGCGGCGGCCCACGCGCACGGCGCCCGGATCGTCCTGGACGCCGCCCAGCTCGCCCCGCACCACCCGGTGTCGGTGCGCGACCTCGACGTCGACTGGGTCGCCTTCTCCGGCCACAAGCTGTACGCCCCCTTCGGCTCCGGCGTGCTGGCCGGGCGCGCCGACTGGCTGCGCGCGGCGGAGCCCTACCTCGCGGGCGGCGGCGCCAGCCGCGCGGTGACGCGGCGGAGCGACGGGGGAGTGGACGTGGAGTGGCACGACACCGCCGCCCGGCACGAGGCCGGCTCCCCGAACGTCATCGGCGCCTACGCCATCGCCTCGGCCTGCAGGGCCCTTACCGAGGCCGGATTCGACGGCCTGGTCGCCCGGGAGCGGCACCTGGTCCGCGTGGTGCGCGCCGGCCTCGCGGCGGTCCCCGGGGTCAGGGTCCTGTCGCTGTTCGGCGACGACGCGCCCCGCGTCGGGGTGATCTCCTTCGTCGTCGAGGGCTGGAACAGCTCCCACCTCGCCGCCGCGCTCTCCGCCGAGTACGGCATCGGCGTCCGGGACGGCCTGTTCTGCGCCCACCCGCTGGTCCGGACGCTGCTGGGCGGCGACCCGCAGGTCCAGGGCGTGTGCGGGTCGCCCGACGCCGCGCCCGGCGGGACGCCCCTCAACGCCGTCCGCGTCAGCTTCGGCGCCGGGACGCCCGACGAGCACGTGGAACGGTTCGTGACCGCGGTGCGGGAACTCGTGCGCGACGGCGCCCAGTGGACGTACCGGACGGAGAACGGCCGGTGCGTGCCGGCGGTCTAGGTGTGCGGTCCGGAGAGGTTGGTGAGGGGGCTGGCTGGTGGTCGGCCGCTGATGCCGGTGCGGGGCCGGCCCGGTCGTCCGGATCGGGCCGGCGTCGCAGGGCCCGGCACGCGCGAGGCCGGCGGCTCGGCCGCGGCGTCGCGTGGCCGGCGCCGTGCCCCCAGCCCGCCCTTGGGCCGTGCGGGCCCGCGCCCGAACGGCACGCCCCGCGGGGCGCGATCCGCCGCGGCGGCGCCGGCCGCCGACGCTCCACGTCGGCGCCCTCCGCACGGCCTTCGGGAAGGGAGCCGGCCGGGCCGGTCTTCGGCAGGCAGCCGGCCGGGTGGGCGCCCGGCCGTGCCGGCGCGCGGCCGTGCCGGCGCGCGGCGGCGTGGGCGCGCGGCCGTGCGCCCCGCACGCGCCGGCGGCCCGCACGGCGGGCGGACCGGCGGCTCCGGGTCGTCAGGAGTCGAGCCCGATGGCGAAGGCCGCCTCCAGGTCGTGCTGCGAGTACGTGCGGAACGCGACGTGCGTGTCCGTCGCCTCGACCCCGGGGATCTTGCTGATCCGGCCGGGGATGACCTCGGCCAGGTCCTCGTGCTCGCGCACCCGGACGATGGCGATCAGGTCGTACGTGCCGGTGACGGAGAAGACCTCGCTCACGCTCTCCAGCGAGGCGATCTGCTCGGCGATCTCGGGGATCCGGTCCACGCTGGTCTTGATGAGGACGATCGCGGTGATCACGGCTGGTTCTCTCCCTCGGGGGCCGGAGCAGGGGCGCAGTTCACTCTAGTGCCGCGACGGACGACGTTCGCCCCGTCGCGAGGCCCGGCACGCGCCCCCGTCCTCGAACCGGTTTCGCACGGCTCGGACGGGGGACCCCCTTCGCCGCACCGGCCGAAAGCGCGAGCACATCCGGTACGAGGGCCTCCGGCCGACACCCCGGGAGCGCGCACCGGACGCCGCTCCTCGCCGGGCGGACGTCGCCTGCCGCGGCACTAGTCGCCCACCGGTTCCCCACCACCGCCCTTCCCGGGCCGTGCCGGGCGCCCCCGGGCCGCCCCGAAGCGGGCCCAGGCGTACGCGAAGCCCAGCGCGAAGCCGACCAGGTGGGCCAGGTAGGCCACTCCCGGCCCCTGGGACGCCTGTCCCGCCGCCAGCCACTGCAGGGCCGCCCAGAAGGGCAGCACCACCCACGCGGGGAAGCGGAGGGGCAGGAAGAACAGGAACGGGAAGAGACTGGTGACCCGGGCCCGCGGGAACAGGTACAGAAAGGCGCCGAGGACCGCGGAGATCGCCCCGGACGCGCCCACGAGGGTCTGCGCGGAGGAGGCGTTGGCGGCCGCGTAGCCCACCAGGGCCAGGTACCCGCAGGCGACGTAGAACAGCGTGAACTGGACGCGGCCCATGCGTTCCTCGGTCATCGCCCCGAAGACGTAGAGGAAGAGCATGTTGCCGAGCAGATGCACCCAGCTGCCGTGCACGAACAGGGCCGTGGCCGGGGTGAGCGCGGCCGCCGCGGAGTCCTGGAACAGATCGGCGGGGACCACGCCCCAGCGCCGGAAGTAGGACCGCTGGGCGGCGAGCAGCCCGTCGCCGGAGCCGTAGGCCGGATCGAGCCCGGCCGCCGGGCCGGCCAGGAAGACCAGGCAGCACAGCCCGATCAGGGCGTACGTCACCGGCGCGGGCACGCCCCGCACCGCCCGGACGGCCCGTGCCCACCGGACGGCCGCCGTGTTCCCGTCGCTGATCACGAACACAGAGCATGGCGTAACGGGACGCAACCGAACAGACCGCCTCGCCGCCGTGGACGGGCGGGCGGCGACCGACCGCCACCCCGTAGGGTTACGGCCACAAGCACCAGGGAAGCTGGCGCAGACGGACACGAGAAGGAGCGAACAGCGACGATGACGGTTCCCCTGCCGACCGCCACGACCCGGTGGCGATGCACCCTCTGCGGCAACCTGACCCGCTTCGACGTGACACGCTCGTCGAAGGTCGTCGAGTACGTGCACCTGGACCTCGCCGGGGAGCCCACGGTCGAGGAGCGCGAGGTGGTCAGTGAGACCGTCGAGTCGGTGCGCTGCCGCTGGTGCAACGCCGTGGACCAGGTGGAACTCGTGGACAGGCCGGGCGCCGGCTCCTGAGCGGAGCGGGCCCGCACAGGTGGTCCCCGAGGGGGCCGGCACAGGCATTGGGGTGACGGATGGCGGAGACGCGAGGCGGGGGGCCGGACGACGGCACCGCTGAGGTGCTCGACCGCCCGCTGCCCGAAGGAGTGCGCCGCAGGGTCGTCCAGATCGTGTCCGACGCCTTCGGCGCGCTGACCGTGGGCGAGCTGCCCGCGCAGCTGCGGCAGTACGCGCGGTTCACCCCGACGCGCCGGGCGAAGTTCGCGGGCAACGCCATGGCGGCGGCGCTGGAGACCGATCCGCTGTTCCGGCAGCGCATCGGCGAGAAGTTCAAGGAGGCGCAGCAGGAGCTGTGCTCCGCCCTCGACTCCGGCGCGCCGCCCCCGGCCGCGGACCCGCTCGACGTGGCGGCCGCCGCCTACGTGCTGCGGCCGGCGGGCTGGGTCAAGCTGGTGACCGCGGCCGGCGAGGAGGCCCAGCGGGCCCACGCCGAACGCGCCGACGAGGAGAGCCGGGCGGAGCTGGAGCGGCTGCGCGCCGAGCTGGCCGCGGCCCGCGAGCAGACCAGGGCCGAGACCGAGCGGCTGCGGGCCGAGCTGGACCAGGCCCGCAAGGACGGCGAGTCGCTGCACCGCAAGCTGCGGGCCGCGCTCAGCGACGTCAAGCGGGGCGAGGCCGCGCTGCGCAAGGCGCGGGGCGAGATGGAGGCGGTGCGGGCCGAGGGCCAGGCGCAGGTGTCGGCCGCGGAGAGCGAGGCGCGGCGGGTCAAGGCGCGCCTGGCCGAGGCGGAGGCGGCCCTGGAGGCCACCCGCCGGGCCGCCCGGGAGGGCCGCAGCGTCGAGGACATGCGGTTGCGGCTGCTGCTGGACACGGTGCTGGACGCCGCCCAGGGCCTGCGCCGGGAACTGGCGCTGCCGCCGGTGTCCGTGCGGCCCGCGGAGACCGTGGACGCCGTCGAGCCGGGGCGGATGAGCCCCAAGGACATCGCGGCCCGCGCGCTCTCGGAGCACGACCCGGCGATCCTCGACCAGCTCCTGGCGCTGCCGCAGGCGCACCTGCTCGTGGACGGCTACAACGTCACCAAGACCGGCTATCCGCAGATGCCGCTGGAGAAGCAGCGGCTCCGGCTGCTCGGCCAGCTCTCCCAGCTCGCCGCGCAGACCGGCGCCGAGGTCACCTGTGTCTTCGACGGGGCGGAACTGGCGGCCCCGGTGCTCCTCGCGCCGCCGCGCGGGGTGCGGGTGCTGTTCTCCAAACCCGGCGTCACCGCCGACGAGTTGATCCGGCAGCTGGTGCGCGCCGAGCCGCCCGGCCGGCCGGTCATCGTCGCCTCCACCGACCGCGAGGTGGCCGACGGGGTCGCCAGGGCCGGCGCGCGGCCGGTGGCGTCGGCCGTGCTTCTGAAGCGTTTCTCCCGGGTCTGACGGAATTCCCCGCGCGAACCGGCCGTTGCGGCTAAAAGCACCTTGAGCGGCGTACACCCCAAGCGCAACGTACCTGCTCATTGCCCGAATTGAGCGCCCTCTTGTGCGACGCACGGTCAAAGTCGCGTTACCGCATGTGAGTTCAGAGCAAAATATGTATGGCATGAAGGAGTTTTTCCGGCTCAGGATTTGAACTGATCACAGCCGGGTCACTAGGGTCTGGGCTCGAACCTCCGCACGGGTGACCACTCACATGGGGTGAGTGGCGGCGGAGGGCACCGCCCACCGGCGTGTCGGTAGGCGGCTGAAGGAAGAAGGAGCTCGCCCCCGTGGCGTCCCACCGTCGACCCAAGCAGCCGAGCCGCGCACGTGTGACCGTGCTCACCACCGCAGCGGCCGCTGCCGTCGCCCTGAGCGCCCAGGCCGCCAACGCCGCGCCGAGCGAGAAGCCGAGCAAGGACGAGGTCAAGGCCAAGGTCGACAAGCTCTACGAGCAGGCGGAGCAGGCCACCGAGAAGTACAACGGGGCCAAGGAGAAGCAGGAGAAGCTCCAGAAGGAGATCTCCACCATCCAGGACAACGTCGCCCGCGGCCAGGAGGAGCTCAACAAGCTCCGCGACGGCCTCGGTTCGATGGCGGCCGGCCAGTACCGCTCCGGCGGCATCGACCCGTCCGTCCAGCTCTTCCTGTCCTCGGACCCGGACGACTACCTCGACAAGGCGTCCACGCTCGACCAGTTGAGCAGCCAGCAGGTCGACGCGCTGAAGAAGATCCAGGACAAGCAGCGCGAACTCGCCCAGGAGCGGGCCGAGGCCACCGAGAAGCTCAAGGACCTCGCCACCACCCGGACCGAGCTCGGCAAGAAGAAGAAGGAAGTCCAGGGCAAGCTCGCCGAGGCCCAGAAGCTCCTCAACTCCCTGACGGCGAAGGAGAAGGCGGAGCTCACCGCCGAGCAGGCGCGGGCCACGCGCGCCAGCGAGCGCACCGTCCTGAGCGGCTCCCCCGGCTCCGCCGGCAGCTCCGCCTCCGGCCGGGCCGCGGCGGCCTTCTCCGCCGCCCAGAGCAGGATCGGCTCGCCCTACGTCTACGGCGCCACCGGCCCGTCCTCCTTCGACTGCTCGGGTCTGACCTCCTGGGCGTACGCGCAGGCCGGCGTCGGCATCCCGCGCACCTCCGAGTCGCAGTCGACCATCGGCACCCGGATCTACTCCATGGGCGACCTGCGCGTCGGCGACCTGGTGTTCTTCTTCAACGACCTGCACCACGTCGGGCTGTACGCCGGCAACGGCCAGGTGCTGCACGCCCCGCGCACCGGCACCGTCGTCCGCTACGAGTCGATGGGCACCATCGGCGGCCCGTTCATGTTCGGCGTCCGGGTCTGACCCGGACCGCTGCGCGATCAAGCCGCTGTGCCGCCCGATCGGGCGAAAATTTCCACGGTGCGCCGACCCCACGCCCCGCCTCTGACCTGCGTCCGAGGCGGGGCGTCGCGCTGCCGGCCCGCTGACGCCCCCGGTCGCCGGGCGACGGCGCGACTACTGTCTGGCGCGTTTCCCCGACCGCCGGGGCTCTTCCGCCCGGCGCCCGGGGAAGCGGTCATGTCCGCCAGCGGAAGGAGCAGCGCCACCCGTGGGGTCCCATCGCCGTCCCGCACCGTCCGGATCCGACCGGGGCGCCGCGGCCGCCCTGTGCGCCCTGTCCGCCGCCGCGGTCCTCGGGGCCCTGCCGGCCGCCGCCGCGCCGCACGACGGCACCCGGGCCGAGGTGGACCGGCTCTACCAGGAGGCCGAGAAGGCGACCGAGGCGTACAACCGGGCCGGGGAACGCGCCGGCGCGCTGCGCCGGCGGGCGCGCGACGCCCAGGACCGCGCCGCCCGGCAGCAGCAGCGCGTCAACGCCCTGCGGCAGAGGCTCGGTTCGGTCGCCGGGGCCCAGTACCGCACCGGCGGCATCGATCCCCACCTCGCCCTGCTGTTCTCGGACGACCCGGCCGACTACCTCGACAGGGCGGCCGCGCTCGACCGGATCGGCGCCCGCCAGGCCGACGAGCTCAGGAACCTGAGGTCGGCCCTGCGCGAACTCGCCCAGGAGCGCGCCGAGGCCACCGGCGCCCTCGCCGAACTGGCCAGGAGCCGCGGGTCCGCCGCCGCGCACCGGCGGACGGTCGAGGCGAAGCTCGCCCGGGCCCGGCAGCTCCTCGGCTCCCTGACCGACGAGGAGCGCGCGGCGTACGGCCGCGCCTCCCGCTCCGGCCGCTACGGCTTCGGCGTCCCCGCCGCGTCGGGCCGCGCGGCCCTCGCGGTCGCCGCCGCCCGCTCCGCCCTCGGCCGCCCCTACGTCTGGGGCGCCAACGGCCCGTCCGGCTTCGACTGCTCGGGCCTCGTGCAGTGGGCGTACGCGCGGGCCGGCGTCCAGCTGCCGCGCACCTCGCAGGAGCAGCGGCACGCGGGCCGCCGGATCCCGCTGTCCGAGGCGCGGCCCGGCGACCTCGTCGTCTACCGGTCCGACGCCGGGCACGTCGGCATGTACGTCGGCGGCGGCCGGGTGATCCACGCCCCCCACCCCGGCGCGCCGGTGCGCTACGACCCGGTGGGCATGATGCCGGTGGCCGCGGTCACCAGGGTCTGACGGCGCGGGCGCCGCACCGTACGATCGGCCCATGGCAGCCGGCAGACGGGCGAGGTGCGCACTGGTGGCGCTCTGCCTGCTGCCGGTGTTGCCGGCGGCCTGCGGGGAGCGGCCCACCACGGACCCGGCCCGGGCCGCGGTGCAGCGGGTCCTCGACCGGCGGGCGGAGGCGGTCCTGCGCCACGACGAGGCCGCGTACGCCGCCACCGGCACCCGCACCCCGTACGCGAACCTGCGCGCCCTGCCCCTCGCGGCCTGGTCCTACCGGCTGACCGGACTGCGCCGCAGCGGCGGCACCGCCACCGCCGAGGCGCGGCTCAGCTACCGGGTGCGCGGCTACGACACGGCGCCCGTGACCGTCGGCCGCACGCTGACCCTGTCCACCGGCGCCGGCGGCGCCTGGTCCGTCGACTCCGACCGGCCCGCGAAGAAGGCGCCCCAGCAGCTGTGGGACCAGGGCCCGGTGTCGGTCGTCCGCGGGCGGCACAGCCTCGTCCTCGGGGTGGGGCAGAGCACCGGGGCGCTGCGCCGCTACGCCGGCCTGGCCGACCGCGCCGTGCCCGCGGTGTCGGACGCCTGGGGCACGGACTGGAGCCGTCGGGTCGTCGTGGTCGTCCCGGGGTCCCTGGAGGGGATGGCCGGACTGCTCGGCTCGCCCGCCTCGGAGTACCGCGGCATAGCCGCCGTCACCACCGGCGAGGTGGGCGTGGCGGAGCCGGGGTCCGCCCGGCCGGGGGCCGGGCCGGGGCCGGACCGGACGCCCGCCGACCGGATCGTCGTCAATCCCGACGCCTACGAGGTGCTCGGCTCGCTGGGCCGGCAGGTGGTCCTCACCCACGAGGCCGCGCACGTCGCCACCCGCGCCCACACCGACCCGGCCACGCCGCTGTGGCTGTCCGAGGGGTACGCCGACTGGGCCGGCTACCGGGGCAGCGGGCGCACACCGGGCCAGGTGGCGCCGGAGCTGCGGCGGGCCGTGGCGCAGGGGCAGGCGCCGGCCGCGCTGCCGGCCGACGGCGACTTCGCCTTCACCGGTGACGCGGCCCGGCTGTCCCGGGCCTACGAGGGGGGCTGGCTGGCCTGCAGACTGATCGCCGAACGCTGGGGCGAGGCCCGGCTGCGCGCGTTCTACCGGGCGGTGGGCGCGCACGAACGGCGGGCGGGCGCGGTCGAGGACGCGCTGCGGGAGGTGCTGGGGACGGACCTCGGGACGTTCACCGCGCAGTGGCGGGAGTACCTGCGGACGCACCTGCGCTGACGCCCGCGGGCGCTGCCGCCGGGGCGTCGTCGCGGCGGCGGGTCGTCAGGAGGGCACCGTGCTCTCCCTGACGCGCGCGGCCCGGTCCGGCACGGCGGGCGGTGCCGTCGCGGCGGCCGTGGAGCGCCACAGCTCCCGGGCCGCGGACACGGCGGCGGCGACGAGCAGGCCGTTCCGGACGAACAGCAGGGCGACGCCGAGCGGGGCGCCGGTGACGACGTCGGTGAAGAAGAGCGGGAACTCCAGCGTGGTCACCGGGGCCGCCGCCAGCACCAGCCGGGCGGGCCGCCGCATCCCGCCGCTGCCGGAGCACCGGCAGACGGCCGCCAGCCCGACCAGCCACACCAGGTACTGCGGACTGATCACCCGGCTGGTGACCGTGAACAGCAGCACCGCCGTGAACGCGGCGTCCGCGGGGGTGTGCGGCAGGACGGTCCCCGACCGCCCCGCGCGCAGCCGCCACAGCAGCAGCCACCCGAGGGCGGCGCCGGTGAGGACCAGCGACCCGGTGCTCACCACCGCCACGTACGGGCCGGTGAACTCCAGCGAGCCGTACGAGAAGACCACCCGCCCGCTCCAGCCGGCCCACCGGGCCACGTGCAGGACGAGCCCGCCCAGCGACTCCACCTCCGTGCCCCGGCCGCGCTGCGAGGTCCAGAAGGACAGCGCGCCGGGCAGGGCGAGCGTGAACAGCGCCGTCAGCGCGGCCACGGTGACCGCCGCCGCGCCCCACGTCCGGTACCGGTCCCGGCCGAGGACGCCGGCCAGCGCCAGCACCGGCCACACCTTCAGCAGCGTCCCGAGGCCGGCCAGCGCGCCCGCCGTCCGCGGATGCCGGGCGCCCGCGAGCAGCGCCGCCACCGCCACCACGGTCACCATGACGTCGTAGCGCGCGTACACGGTGGGGCCCAGCAGCGGGACACCCGCCACCCAGAGGCCGGCGCCGCGCCGCGACCGGCCGGGGCCCCGGGCCGCGCGCAGGAGCAGGCACAGCACCGCCAGGTCCGCCAGGCACGCCAGCACGAAGAAGGCGGTGGCGTAGCCGAGGAAGGGCAGGGCGGCAGGGGACAGGACGGCCAGAGCGGCGGCCGGCGGGTACTGCCAGGTGACGTCGCCGAGGGGGAAGCCGCCCTGCCGCAGCACCTCGTACCAGCCCCGGTAGATCACCGACACGTCCACGGTGACGTCCGGGCCGGGGAACACGAGCACCTTCAGGACGCACAGCAGCAGCACCAGCCGGGTCGCGCCCCACACCGCGAGCAGCACCACCGGACCTCGCCCCGCGCCCGCCCTGTCCACCCGGTTGCCTTTCGTTCGCCTTCCGCATGTTTCGCGTGCCGAGGTCACATGATCCCCTTCGGCCCGGACGCGGACCATCAGGCACGGCCGCGGACGGCCGCGTCCGGGGGGTTGGATAGGGTCGGCGGCGATGCGAAAGACCCTCATCGTGACCAACGACTTCCCGCCCCGCCCGGGCGGGATCCAGGCGTTCCTGCACAACATGGCGCTCCGGATGGATTCCGGGCGCCTGGTCGTCTACGCCTCCACGTGGAAGCGCAGCCGGGAGGGGATCGAGGCCACCGCCGCCTTCGACGCCGACCAGCCCTTCACCGTCGTGCGCGACCGCACGACGATGCTGCTGCCGACGCCCGCGGTGACCCGGCGCGCCGTCGGGCTGCTGCGGGAGCACGGCTGCGCCTCGGTGTGGTTCGGGGCGGCGGCACCGCTCGGGCTGATGGCACCGGCGCTGCGCCGGGCGGGCGCCGGGCGGCTGGTGGCCACCACCCACGGCCACGAGGCCGGGTGGGCCCAACTGCCCGCCGCGCGAGGCCTCCTGCGCCGGATCGGCCAGTCGACGGACACCATGACCTACCTCGGCGAGTACACCCGATCCCGGATAGCCGCCGCGCTGACGCCGGAGGCGGCCGGCCGGATGGTCCAGCTGCCGCCCGGCGTCGACGAGAAGACCTTCCACCCGCGGTCGGGCGGCGACGAGGTGCGGGCCCGGCTCGGGCTCGCCGACCGGCCGGTGGTCGTGTGCGTCTCGCGCCTGGTGCCGCGCAAGGGCCAGGACACCCTGATCCGCGCGATGCCCCGCATCCTGGCCGCCGAGCCGGACGCGGTGCTGCTCGTCGTCGGCGGCGGCCCGTACGGGAGCGATCTGCGCCGGCTCGCGCGCGAGACCGGGGTCGCCGACTCCGTGCGCTTCACCGGCGCGGTCCCCTGGGAGGAGCTGCCCGCCCACTACGGCGCGGGGGACGTCTTCGCCATGCCGTGCCGCACCCGGCGCGGCGGCCTCGACGTCGAGGGGCTCGGCATCGTCTACCTGGAGGCCTCGGCGACCGGGCTGCCCGTCGTCGCCGGGGACTCCGGTGGCGCGCCCGACGCCGTGCTCGACGGCGAGACCGGCTGGGTGGTGCGCGGCGGTGTGCCCGAGGAGGCCGCCGACCGCATCGTGGCCCTCCTCCAGGACGCCGGGCTCCGGCGCAGGATGGGGGAGCGGGGACGGCAGTGGGTCGAGGAGAAGTGGCGCTGGGACCTGCTGGCGCAGCGGCTGGAGGAACTGCTCTGAGCGGGGCGCCGCACGAAGGGCGGGGCAGCCCCCGGAGCGGCACGGCACGCAGGGAACCGTGAGGTGCCACCGGCCGCCCGCCCGGCTGCGACGGGCGCGGCCGGGCCCGCGCCGCACACGGGCCCGCGCCGCACACGGCCCCGCGGACGGCACGCACACGGACGCCGTACGCCCGTCGACCGGGCGGCGGCAGGAACGGCGCCCGGCCCTTCAGACCAGTAACGGCGTGCGGCCTCGTGCGCCGGGAACGGCGTGCGGCCTCGTGCGCCGGGAACGGCGTGCGGCCTCGTGCGCCTGGAACGGCGTGCGGCCTCGTGCGCCGGGAACGGCGTGCGGCCTCGTGCGCCGGGAACGGCGTCCGGCCTCGTGCGCCGGGAACGGCGTCCGGCCCCGCACGCCTGGAACGGCGACGGCGCGGTGCCCTCCGCGAGGGCACCGCGCCGTGACTCCGGGCGCCGGGTGACTACTTCGCGTAGATCGCCTCGATCTCGCCGGCGAAGTCCCTCGCCACCACGTTCCGCTTGAGCTTCAGCGACGGCGTCAGATGACCCGACTCCTCCGTGAACTGACACGGCAGGACACGGAACTTGCGCACCGACTCCGCCTTCGACACCGCCGCGTTGCCGTCGTCGACCGCCGTCTGGATCGCCGCGAGCAGGTCCGGGTCCTCGCACAGGGACGCCGCGGTGGAACCCGCCGGCTTGCCGTGCTCGGCGCACCAGCGGCCCAGGAACTCCTCGTCGAGGGTGACCAGCGCGCCCACGAACGGCCGTCCGTCGCCCACCACCATGCACTCCGCGACCAGCGCGTGGGCGCGGATGCGGTCCTCGATCACGGCCGGGGCGACGTTCTTGCCGCCCGCGGTGACGAGGATCTCCTTCTTGCGGCCGGTGATCCGCAGGTAGCCGTCCTCGTCGAGGGTGCCGATGTCCCCGGTGTGGAACCAGCCGTCGGCCAGCGCCTCGGCCGTCGCGCCCGGGTTGTTCCAGTACTCCTTGAACAGGTGCTCGCCGTGCAGCAGCACCTCCCCGTCGTCGGCGATGCGGACGACGGAGCCCGGCAGCGGCTGGCCGACCGTGCCGATCTTCTGCCGGTCCCAGGGGTTGAACGCGGTGGCCGCGCAGGACTCGGTCAGGCCGTAGCCCTCCAGCACCGTGAAGCCGATGCCGCGGAAGAAGTGGCCGAGGCGCTCGCCGAGCGGGGCGCCGCCGGAGATGGCGAACTCGCCGCGGCCGCCGAGCACCGCGCGCAGCTTGCCGTAGACCAGCTTGTCGAAGGCCTTGTGCTTGATCCGCAGGCCGAGGGACGGGCCCGAGGGGGTGTCCAGCGCCCTGCTGTACGCGATCGCGGCGTCCGCGGCCTTGTCGAAGATCCTGCCCTTGCCGTCGGCCTGCGCCTTGGCGCGCGCCGAGTTGTAGACCTTCTCGAAGACGCGGGGGACACCGAGGATCAGCGTCGGGCGGAACGCGGCCAGTTCGGCGGTGAGGTTCTTGATGTCCGGGACGCAGCCGAGCTTGATCGGCGCCATCATCGGCGCGACCTGCACCAGGCGCCCGAAGACGTGCGCGAGCGGCAGGAACAGCAGCACGGAGCACTCGCCGGTGCGGAACAGCGGGCGCAGCCGCTCGACGATGTTGCCGCACTCGGCGAAGAAGCTGCGGTGGGTGAGCACACAGCCCTTGGGGCGGCCCGTCGTGCCCGAGGTGTAGACGATGGTCGCCGGGTCGTCGGCCTTCGCCAGCGAGCTGCGCTCCTCGACCGTCTCGTCGCTGATGCCCTGGCCGGCCCGTCCGAGCTCCTCGATCGCGCCCGCCTCGATCTGCCAGACGTTCTTCAGGGCGGGCACCTTCTCCCGCACCGACTCGACGGCGGCGGCGTGGGCGTCGAGCTCCACGACGCAGGCGGTCGCCCCGGAGTCGCCGAGGATCCACTGGACCTGCTCGGGCGAGCTGGTCTCGTACACCGGGACGGTGATGGCGCCCGCGCTCCAGATGGCGAAGTCCAGCAGCGTCCACTCGTACCGGGTGCGGGACATCAGGCCCACCCGGTCGCCGGGCTGGATGCCCGAGGCGATGAGGCCCTTGGCCACGGTCCGCACCTCGGCCAGGAAGGCGGTGGCGGTGACGTCCCGCCAGACACCCCCCACCTTGCGCGCGATGACGGCGACGTCGGGATGCTGCGCGGCGTTTCTGCGGACGATGTCGGTCAGGTTGCCGTCCGCAGGGACCTCGTACAAAGCCGGAAGGCTGAACTCGCGCAAGACTGCTGCTCCTCATAGGGCGCCGGCGCCACGACGATGTGTGATGCGACGGTGCCGGTCCACGGCTCGGGCGGGTGCTCCGGGCCCCACCGACAAGCCGAGGACTCGTTGGCCGAGATCCAGAGCACGACTGGACGGCCCGGACGTTACCCGTCGGTATGGCCATTTCGACAGGGGTTCCCGGCGAGATGTTCGCTGCGTCACACGGAATGGGTTTCCTTCGCGCACAGTAGTCCACGCGCGTCCCGACGAGCCAGTAACCGCAGGTTGGACCCCAGTTGTTCACGTACGCCCCCGCGCCTACCCTTGATCGCCATGGCACCCACACCGGCCCGAAAACGCGGCACGCGCGGCACGCGCGGCACGCGCGTCCACGTGGTGAGCGACGTGCACGGCAACGCACGCGATCTGGCCAGGGCAGGCGACGGTGCCGACGCCCTGATCTGCCTCGGCGACCTGATCCTCTTCCTCGACTACGCCGACCACTCCCGCGGCATCTTCCCCGACCTGTTCGGCGTCGAGAACGCCGACCGCATCGTCGAACTGCGCACCGCCCGCCGCTTCGAGGAGGCACGGGAGCTCGGCGCCCGGCTGTGGGCGGGCATCGCCGAGGACCGGGCGACGGTCATGGAGCAGGCGGTGCGCAAGCAGTACGCCGAGCTGTTCGCCGCGTTCCCCACCCCCACGTACGCCACCTACGGCAATGTCGACGTGCCGCCCCTGTGGCGCGAGTACGCCGGACCGGGCACCACCGTGCTCGACGGCGAGCGGGTGGAGATCGGCGGCCGGGTGTTCGGCTTCGTCGGCGGCGGACTGCGCACCCCCATGCGGACGCCGTACGAGATCGGCGACGAGGAGTACGCGGCGAAGATCGAGGCGGTCGGGGAGGTCGACGTGCTGTGCACGCACATCCCGCCCGAGGTGCCCGAACTCGTCTACGACACCGTCGCGCGCCGCTTCGAGCGGGGCAGCCGCGCCCTGCTGGACGCCATCCGCCGCACCCGCCCCCGGTACGCGCTCTTCGGCCACGTCCACCAGCCGCTGGCGCGCCGGATGCGGATCGGCGCGACCGAGTGCGTGAACGTCGGGCACTTCGCCCGGAGCGGGAAGCCGTGGGTGCTGCAGTGGTGACGTTCGCGCCGGGGCGCGCGGGCGGGGCCCGGCGGGATGCCGTCGGGCGGAGGCCGCGCGGTAGCCTTCACGCTGCACACGCGTGCGCACGACCACAGCACTGACCGGCCTCACGAGGCCTACCGGCCCGCATCTGGAGGAGCCACGGCGATGGCGGAACACACCAGCTCGAGCATCACGATCGAGGCGGCACCGGCCGAGGTCATGGGGGTGATCGCCGACTTCGCCCGCTACCCCGACTGGACCGGTGAGGTGAAGGAGGCCGAGGTCCTCACGACGGACGGCCGGGGCCGCGCCGAGCAGGTCCGTCTCGTGATGGACGCGGGCGCCATCAAGGACGACCAGACGCTCGCGTACACCTGGAGCGGTGACGGCGAGGTGTCCTGGACCCTGGTGAAGTCCCAGATGCTGCGCTCCCTGGACGGCTCCTACCTGCTGAAGCCGACGGGCGACGGCGCGACCGAGGTGACCTACCGGCTCACCGTCGACGTCAAGATCCCGATGCTCGGGATGATCAAGCGCAAGGCGGAGAAGGTCATCATCGACCGCGCGCTGGCGGGCCTGAAGAAGCGCGTGGAGTCGGGGGAGAAGTAGCGGCGCCCCGCAGGCGGACGGGCCGTCGGCACGGCTACCGTTCACCATCATGCGCACCCTCCTGATCACGGGCCCCGGCGGCTCGGGCCGTACGACCGTTGCCGCCGCGACCGCCCTCGCCGCCGCCCGTGACGGCACCCCCACCCTCCTCCTCGGCGCCGGCCGCACGGACACCCTCGGCGCGGTGCTGGGCGTGCCGACGGGAGCGGAGCCGGTGCCCGTCGCGCCGCGCCTGACGGCCTGGCGCCCGGACGCGGCCACGGCGTTCCGCGACGACCTGACCGCCTTCCAGGACCGCGCCGCCGGCGTCCTCGACCTGCTGGGCGCCGCCCGCCTCGACGCCGAGGAGGTCACCCCCCTGCCCGGCGCGGAGGAGCTCACCCTGCTGCGCGCGCTGCGGGACGCGGCGCTGTCGGACTCGTTCGGCCTGCTGGTCGTCGACCTGCCGCCCGTCCCGCGGGCCCTCGACCTGCTCGCCCTGCCCGAGGAGCTGCGCCGCTACCTGCGCCGGCTGCTGCCGCCGGAGCGGCAGGCCGCCCGCGCCCTGCGGCCCGTCCTCGGCCGGCTCGCCGGCGTCCCCATGCCCGCCGAGTGGCTGTACGAGACCGCCGCCCGCTGGGACCTGGAACTGGCCGCCGTCGAGGCGGTCGTCGCCGACCGCGGCACCGCCGTCCGGCTGGTCGCCGAGCCGGGCCCGGCCGGCGCCGACGCCGTCCGCACCGCCGCCCTCGGCCTCGCCCTGCGGGGTCTGGCGACCGAGTCCCTCGTCGCCAGCCGGGTCCTGCCCGAGACGGGCGGCGAGGCGTGGCCGGCGGCCCCGGTCGCCCAGCAGCGCAAGACCCTCGCCGAGTGGCGGGAGGCGTACGCCGTGCACACGGTCCGCCACCTGGGGCGCGACCCGCGCGGCCCGGAGGACCTGGCCGCCCTCGACGTGCCCGGTGCCGACCCGGCGCACGCCCCCGTCGAGTGGCCCGTCACCGGCCGCGGCGCCGAGGACGGCGGCACCGGCTACGTGTGGCACATCCCGCTGCCCGGCGCCCTGCGCGACGAGCTGGACCTGATCCGGCGCGGCGACGAGCTCGTCGTCGCCGTCGGGGGGTTCCGCCGGATCGTCCCGCTGCCCTCCGTGCTGCGCCGGTGCACCGTCGACGGGGCCGCGCTGCGCGAGGGCGTCCTGCGCATCCGGTTCACGCCGGACCCGGCACAGTGGCCGCGCGAGAAGTGAAGCGGTTACGCCCGTTCGGGTAACGTCGGAAGGACGAGCCGTAGTCAGGAGTCCGTCATGAGCGAAGAGCGCCCCACGCCCGACGCCGACGCCGCCCGCGAGGACGCGGTCGACGAGGCGCCTCACGCCACCGACGCCGACGCGTGGGCCACGGCCACCGCCGAGGACCTCGCGGCGGAGAAGGCCCGCCGCCGCGCCCGGTACGGCACGCCTCCGGGCTCGGCCGCCGAGGAGCTGCGCAAGCTCGTCGACGCCGTCGCCGACAAGCTCTCCTCGATCCGCTCGCCGCTGCTCGGCGCGGTCGCCGGACCCGCCGCCCAGCAGGCCGTGCGGCAGGTCGTGCAGCAGGCCAGGGCGGCCGTGGAACCGGTGATCGAGCGCAACCCGGACGTCTTCGACCACCTCGCGGCGGCCGGCGGCGAGCTGCTCGCCGCCTACCGCTCGGCCGTGCAGCACCAGGAACGGCGCTGGACGGCCGGCCCGGACCGCCCGGACGACGGGCCGGACCACGGCAGCGGCGACCCGGGCGGCCGCCGGGACCGGGGCGAGGGCACGGGCCCCGGCGAGCGCATCGACGTGGACTGACGCCCCCCTCGGGTACGGTGGGCCGTAGCGGGGCTCGACCGGAACTGAGGGATTCATGGGACTCACCATCGGCGTCGACATCGGCGGCACGAAGATCGCGGCCGGCGTGGTCGACGAGGAAGGCAACATCCTCTCGACCTTCAAGGTGCCGACCCCCACCACGCCCGAGGCCATCGTGGACGCCATCGCCTCGGCGGTGGAGGGCGCACGCGCGGGGCACGAGATCGTCGGTGTGGGCATCGGCGCCGCCGGATACGTGAACCGGCAGCGCTCCACGGTCTACTTCGCACCGAACATCGACTGGCGCCAGGAGCCGCTGAAGGAGAAGGTCCAGGCCCGCGTGGGCCTCCCGGTGGTCGTGGAGAACGACGCGAACGCCGCGGCCTGGGGCGAGTACAAGTTCGGCGCGGGCAAGGGCCACCGGAACGTCATCTGCATCACGCTCGGCACCGGCCTCGGCGGCGGCATCATCATCGGCAACAAGCTGCGCCGCGGCCACTTCGGTGTGGCCGCCGAGTTCGGCCACATCCGGATGGTGCCGGACGGCCTGCTGTGCGGCTGCGGCAGCCAGGGCTGCTGGGAGCAGTACGCCTCGGGCCGGGCGCTGGTCCGGTACGCCAAGCAGCGGGCGAACGCCACCCCGGAGAACGCCGAGCTGCTGCTGTCGCTGGGCGACGGCAGCCCGGAGGGCATCGAGGGCAAGCACATCTCGATGGCCGCCCGCCAGGGCGACCCGGTGGCCGTCGACTCCTACCGCGAGCTGGCGCGCTGGGCGGGCGCGGGCCTGGCCGACCTGGCCTCCCTCTTCGACCCGTCCGCGTTCATCGTCGGCGGCGGCCTGTCCGACGAGGGCGAGCTGGTGCTCGACCCGATCCGCAAGTCGTACAAGCGCTGGCTGGTCGGCGGCAACTGGCGTCCGGTCGCCGAGGTGATCGCCGCGCAGCTCGGCAACGAGGCCGGCCTGGTGGGCGCGGCCGACCTGGCGCGGGAGCCCGACCCGATCATGTAGCGCCGGCCGCGCACGGGAGCGCCCACCGCCCGACCGGGCCGGTGGGCGCCGCCGTCTGCCGGGGACCCACCCGCCTGACCGGGGAGCCGGGCACCCCGACGTATCTTGACGTCATGGCGACCTCGACCCCGCTGCTGCCCAACTCCCGCACCGAACCCGACGGTTCCGCCGTCGTCCGCGTCCTCGGCTACAACATCCGGTCGATGAAGGACGACACGGCCGCCCTCGCCCGGGTGATCAGCGCCTGCGACCCGGACCTCGTGCTGCTCCAGGAGGCCCCCCGCTTCTTCCGCTGGCGCAAGAAACTCGCCCGCCTGGCGGCCGCCTCCGGGCTGGTGACGCTCTCCGGCGGAGCCACCGCGGCCGGCCCGGCCCTGCTCTGCTCGCTGCGCGCCACGGTGGAGCGGACGGAGGACGTGCTGCTGCCGCTCACCCCCGGCCGCCACCGGCGGGGCCTCGCCACGGCGGTCGTCCGCTTCGGCGGTGCCCGGCTCGGCGTGCTGAGCTGTCACCTCTCGCTGCACGGGGACGAGCGGTACGAGCAGGGCGGCATGCTCCTCGACCGGCTCGCCGGCATGGGCGTGGAGCACGTGGTCGCCGGCGGCGACCTCAACGAGGAGCCGGGCGGGCCGACGTACCGGCGCCTGGCCGGCCGGCTCCAGGACTGCCGGGCCGTCGCGCCCTGGGGCGCCGAGCAGACCTTCCCGGCCACCGGGCCCCGCAAGCGCCTGGACTCCCTGTTCGCCGGCCGGGGCGTCGAGGTGCTCGGCTGCGGGGTGCCCGTGGGCCTCCCCGGCGTGACGGAGGCGGACCTGAGGGCGGCGACGGACCACCTCCCGGTCCTGGCCGCCCTGCGGATCCCGGCGCACCGGGGCGCCGGGAGCCCGCGCGACGGGTCTTAGGGGGGCTGACACGTGTGTCAGCCCCCTAGACCACCGCACCCCGGCCCGGGTCGTCGTCCTCGTCGTCGCCCGGGTTCATGCGCATCACCAGCGTCGCGAAGCCGCCGAGGAAGCCGCCGATGCCGAGGGTGGCGAGCCACCAGGTCATGTCCCAGCGGAACAGCACCGCCAGCAGGAGCAGGACGGGCCCGCCGATCACCGCGAGCCAGGCGAACTTCGCCGTGGCGTCGGAGTCCGGCAGCGGCGGCGGCTCGGGCGGGACGAAGTGGCCCTCGTCGTCCGCGTCGAAGTCGTCGTCGGACGGCTCGCGCACGGTGTAGTCGCGCGGTCCGACGCCGGGCGCAAAGGAGACGGAGCCGCCCAGCGGCCGGACCGGGGCGGGGCCGTCCTTCTCCCCGGGCCCGGGCTCCGCAGGCCCGGCGCCGTCCGCGGCGCCCTTCGCGTCCGCCGCGGGCGCGTCCGCCGCGGGCGCCGGGGGCGTGCGGTCCGTCCCGGGCGTGTCGTTCCCGCCGGGCGTCTCGTTCGTCGCGAACGCCGGCAGGGCGAGGTCCTCGACCGGCTTGAAGGACCTGGTGCCCGGCGGGTCCGGCGGTTCCTCGCCGTACCCGGCGACGATGGCGGCCCAGGCGGCCTCCTCGTCCAGGGGAACGCCCCTGTCGTCCGGCTCGCGGTCCTCGCGCCTGTCGCGGTCGGAGTCGTGCTCAGCCACCGGCGGCCGTCCCTTCCTTGCCGACACTGGGTGCGAGCCGGCCGATGAAGGCGAAGCTCTCCTCGAAGATCCGGTCCGCGTCGTGGTCCAGCGTCGCGACGTGATAGCTGTGTTCCAGCAGGATCTCCGTGACGTCCACCGACGAGACGCGGCTGAGCACACGGGCGGAGTCGGCCGGCGGCACCACGTGGTCCTGCGGACTGCGCAGGAGCAGCAGCGGCTGCGTGACCTGCGGAAGCTCCCCGTCGACCACCCGGAAGAAGCTGCGCAGCGAGTGCGCGGCGTGCAGCGGCACCCGGTCGTAGCCCAGTTCCGTGCTGCCCTCCTTCGCGATGTCGCTGGCGATCCCCCTCGTCGACCGGACCAGGTGGCGGGCCACCGGCAGGACGTACGAGGACAGGCCGTGCACCCGGTTGGCGGGGTTGACGACCACCACCCCGTCGACCGCGTCCCCGTGCCGGGCGGCCAGCCGCAGCGCCAGGGCGCCGCCCATGGACATCCCGGCCACGAACACCCGCGCGCTGCGCCGGCGCAGCGCGCGCAGCTCGCGGTCCACCTCCGCGTACCAGTCCTGCCAGCCGGTGAGCTGCATGTCCTCCCACCGTGTGCCGTGCCCGGGCAGCAGCGGCAGCGAGACGGTCAGACCGCGCTCGGCGAGGAACTCCGCCCAGGGGCGCAGCGACTGCGGGGAACCGGTGAAACCATGACAGAGGAGGACGCCGACCTCCCCGCCCTCGTGGCGGAACGGTTCGGCTCCGGGGAGCACCGGCACGTCGGTCTCCTGTTCGTGAAGGGGCTGGCACGTCGAGCAGCGGACACGCCCGGCGCGTACGTCGTGAAGTGCGGGTACTTCACCGTACGCGACCGCACTGACACCGACCAGGGCCGCAGACACCTTCCGCCGCACTCCGGGTTATGGTCTGATCGACACACAGGAGGTCACTCGGTTGTTCTACGGCACGATGAAGCTCGCCATCGGAGGGCCGCTGAAGCTTGCCTTCAGGCCCTGGGTGGAGGGCCTGGAGAACGTCCCGGCCGAGGGCCCCGCCATCCTGGCGAGCAATCACCTGTCATTCTCCGACTCGTTCTTCCTTCCCGCGGTGCTCGACCGGAAGGTCACCTTCATCGCGAAGGCCGAGTACTTCACCACGCCCGGTGTGAAGGGCCGGCTGACCGCCGCGTTCTTCAAGGGCGTCGGCCAGCTCCCCGTCGACCGCTCCGGCGCGCGCGGCGCCGGTGAGGCCGCGGTGAAGAGCGGCATAGAGGTGCTGGAGCGCGGCGAGCTGTTCGGCATCTACCCGGAGGGCACCCGCTCGCCCGACGGCCGCCTCTACCGGGGCAAGCCGGGCGGCCTGGCGCGCGTGGCGCTCGCCACCGGCGCCCCCGTGCTCCCCGTGGCCATGATCGACACCGAGAAGATCCAGCCGCCCGGCAAGGTCGTCCCGAAGCTGATGCGTCCGGGCATCCGCATCGGCAGGCCGCTGGACTTCAGCCGCTACCAGGGCATGGAGCACGACCGCTTCGTGCTGCGCGCGGTGACCGACGAGGTCATGTACGAGATCATGAAGCTCTCCGGCCAGGAGTACGTCGACATCTACGCGACCGCCGCCAAGCGGCAGATCGCGGAGGCCGCGAAGGCCGAGAAGGAGGCGGACAAGGCCGCGAGGGAGGCGGACAGGTCGGCGCGGGCCGCGCTCGCCCGGGCCGAGAAGGAACAGGCCGAGAAGGAGAAGAAGGCGCAGTAGGCGGGCCGGTCCCGGCCCGCACCGGGGGAGGGCAGGGGGAGCATGGCCGGACGCGAGAAGGTCATGAGGATGTCGGTCGAGCTGCCGCTGTGGCGCGCGCTCACCGCCTACCGGCCGCTGACGATGCTGTACGCGGTCGGCCTGTTCGTCACCGCCTACGACGACTTCCCGCGCCCCGGCGTGGCCGTCGCCTACTACGGCGTGCTGTGCGTGTGGACCCTGGCCACCCTGACCCGGGTCGCGAACGCCGCCCGCTGCACCTGGCGCTTCCTCGCCGCCGACCTCACCGTGGCCGTCGCCGGCATCCTCCTCACGCCGGTCGCCGACGCGCACGAGCGGATCGTCGCCGGCGGCCCGACCCTGCCGTCGATCTGGACCGCCGGATCCGTGCTCGCCTTCGCCGTCAAGGGCGGCTGGCGCTGGGCGGCCGCCGCCTCCACCGCGGTCGCCGCCGCCAACCTCGTCGAACGCGGCTCCCCGGCCCGCGACACCGTGCACAACGTGATCCTCGTCTGGGTCGCCGCCATCGCCATCGGCTACGTCGTCGAGGTGGCCCGGGCCTCCGAGCGCACCCTCGCCCGCGCCCTGGAGATCGAGGCCGCCACCCGGGAGCGGGAGCGGCTCGCCCGCGACATCCACGACAGCGTCCTGCAGGTGCTCGCCATGGTGCAGCGGCGCGGCGCCGTCATCGGCGGCGAGGCGGCGGAGCTGGGCCGGCTGGCGGGCGAGCAGGAGGTGGCGCTGCGCACCCTGGTGTCCGGCGGGCTCGCGCCGGTCTCCCGGGTGTCGCGGGACGCGTCGGAGGGCGCGGTGGTCCGGGTGGTGGAGGAGGACCCGGACGACGAGGAGGCCGCGGCCGCCCGGCCCGTCGACCTGCGTCCCCTGCTCGCCCGCTGCGCCGGCTCGCGGGTCGCCCTCGCCGAGCCCGGCGCCCCGGTGCTGCTGCCCGCCTCCGCCGCCCGTGAGGTGGCCGCCGCGGTCGGCGCCGCGCTGGACAACGTCCGGCGGCACGCGGGCGACGGCGCCCGGGCGTGGATCCTCCTCGAGGACGAGCCGGAGTCGGTGATCGTGACCGTGCGGGACGACGGCCCGGGCATCCCCGAGGGCCGGCTCGCGCAGGCGGAGCACGAGGGGCGGCTCGGGGTGGCCCAGTCGATCCGGGGCCGGCTGCGCGACCTCGGCGGCCGGGCCGAGCTGACGTCGGTGTCCGGACAGGGCACGGAGGTCGAACTGACCGTACCGAAGAGCGCGAAGAACGTGAAGAATGCGGAGGGCGCGGCCGGTGCCGGGAGCACCGGGGGCGCCGCGCGGGCCCGGGGGAGGGCGGAGTGACGACGAGCGAGCGGAACGACCCGATCAGGGTGATGGTGGTCGACGACCATCCCATGTGGCGCGACGCCGTCGCCCGTGACCTGGCCGAGTCCGGCTTCGAGGTGGTCGCCACCGCGGGCGACGGCGAGCAGGCGGTGCGCCGTGCCAGGGCGGCCGCCCCGGACGTGCTCGTCCTGGACCTGAACCTGCCCGCGAAGCCCGGCGTCCAGGTCTGCAAGGAGCTCGTCGCCGCCGACCCGGCGCTGCGCGTGCTCGTGCTGTCCGCGAGCGGGGAGCACGCCGACGTCCTGGAGGCGGTGAAGTCGGGCGCGACCGGCTACCTGCTGAAGTCCGCCTCGACGGGGGAACTGCTGGACGCGGTGCGCCGCACGGCGGCCGGCGACCCGGTGTTCACGCCCGGTCTGGCCGGCCTGGTCCTCGGCGAGTACCGGCGCCTGGCCGCCGAGCCGGCGCCCGCCCCGGACGCCGGCGCGCCGAAGGCGCCGCGGCTCACCGAGCGCGAGACCGAGGTGCTGCGGCTGGTCGCCAAGGGCCTGAGCTACAAGCAGATCGCCGAGCGCCTCGTCATCTCCCACCGCACGGTGCAGAACCACGTGCAGAACACCCTGGGCAAGCTCCAGCTCCACAACCGCGTGGAACTCGTCCGGTACGCCATCGAACGCGGGCTCGACGGCGAGTAGCGGGCCGTCCGGGCCGCCGTCCCTTCGGGTGGCCCGGCGCGTGGCCCGCGCCCGGCGCAAGACCGCGCACCGCAGCCGTACCGGGCGGCCGGGGCCTTCTCCGGCTGACCCGGCACCGGAGGACCACGGACCGTATGCTCGCCCCAAGACGTCCCGGAGGGAGCAGCCGTGAGGATCCTGGCCGTCGGCGTGCAGGCCGACGAGAAGCCGCTGATCGAGCAGGCTTTCGGAGACCACCACGAGGTCCGCTGCCTGGACGTGTTCCTGACCGAGGACACCGCCCCCATCGCCGCCGGCTACGAGGTCCTGTCCACCGGGGTCAACGACGACCTGGGCGGCCCGGTGCTCAGGACCCTGGCGGCCGGCGGCACACGCATGATCGCCCAGCGCTCCACCGGCTTCAACAACATCGACCTCCAGACCGCCGAGCGCCTCGGCCTCACGATCGCCCGCGTGTCGTCCTACTCGCCGTACGCGGTCGCCGAGTTCGCCTGGGCCCTGGCGCTGGCCGTCAACCGGCGCATCGTGCGGGCCTCCACCCGCACCCGCGACTTCGACTTCCGCCTCGACGGCCTGATGGGCCGGGACCTGCACGGCCGCACCGCCGGCGTCATGGGCACCGGGAAGATCGGCGAGGCGTTCGCCCGGATCGCCCACGGCTTCGGCATGCGGCTGCTCGGCTGGGACATCGCCGAGAACCCCGCCTGCACGGAGCTCGGCATGAAGTACGTCCACAAGGACCGGCTCCTCGCCGAGTCGGACCTCGTCACCCTGCACGTCCCCCTCATGCCGGAGACGCAGCACATCATCGACGCCCGCGCCCTGAAGGCCATGAAGGACGACGCGATCCTCGTGAACTCCAGCCGCGGCGGCCTGATCGACACCGTGGCCCTCGTCGCGGAACTGCGCGAGGGCCGCTTCACCGGCGTCGGGCTCGACGTGTACGAGGCCGAGGCGGGCCTGTTCTTCCTCGACAAGTCCCTGCAGGCGATCGAGGACGACACCCTCGCCCGCCTGGTCACCTTCCCCAACGTCCTGGTCACCTCGCACCAGGCGTTCTACACCGAGGACGCCGTGCGGCAGATCGTCGACACCACGGTGCGCAACGTCCTCGACTACACGGCGGGCCGCCGCTCGGCGAACGTCCTGGTGCCGCGCAGCTGACCGATCAGCTCCCGCAGGATCGCGGCGCCGTTCAGCGACAGCACCGACTCCGGGTGGAACTGCACCCCCGCGAACCCGGGACCCCGCAGGGCGTGCACCTCCCCCGAGGCGCCACGGCTCACCTCGACGCCGCGCTCGGCCAGTTCCGCGTACGCGTCGTCGTCGCAGCGGGCGACGAAGCTGTTGTAGAAGCCGACCGTCTCCGTGCGCCCGAACAGGTCGATCGCGGTCTGCGCCCCCTGGTACGGCACCTCCTTGCGGACGATCTCCAGGCCCAGCCCGGCCGCGATCAGCTCGTGCCCGAGGCAGACGCCGAGAACGCCGTGCCGGTGCGGCAGGGGCCCCTCCGCTCCGCCGGGCCGGAGGGTCCGGGAGCTGATCAGCTCGGCGGTCAGCGCGCGCAGGAAGCGCATCTTCGCCTCCCGCGGGTCGGACGGGTCGCCGGGGCCGGGGCCGAGGACGACCGGGCCCTCGTGCGCGAGCACGGCCCCGCGCAGCCGGGGCTCGTCGTAGCGGCGGACCGTGACCGTCAGCCCCGAGGAGCGCAGCACGTGCGCCAGCATCGCCGTGAAGGTGTCCTCGCCGTCCACCACCAGGGCGTGCCCCGCCGCTTCCGCGGCCCGCTCCTGCATCCGCAGCCAGAACGGCGCCAGCGAGGCCCGGCGGCCGTCCAGCGCCGCCCGCACCCGCGGGTCGTCGGCGAGCCGGGGCAGCGCCCGCTCCCGACGCGGCCGTGACGGCGCCACGCCCAGCGCCGCCAGCACCCCGGCCGCCTTGGCATGGGTCTCCGCGACCTCGCTCGCCGGGTCCGAGCCGCGCACCAGCGTGGCACCGACCGGGACCCGCAGCCCGCCGGCCGCGTCGATGTCGGCGGTGCGGATGAGGATGGGGGAGTCGAGGGTCTGCGCCCCGCGGGCGTCCCGGCCGAGCAGCGCCAGCGCGCCGGCGTAGTAGCCGCGCCCGCCGGCCTCGTGCCGCGCGATCACCCGGCACGCGTTCTGCACGGGCGAGCCGGTGACCGTGGCGGCGAACATCGTCTCCCTCAGCACCTCCCGCACGTCCAGGGACGAGCGGCCGCGCAGCTCGTACTCGGTGTGCGCGAGGTGCGCCATCTCCCTCAGCCGCGGGCCGACGACCATGCCGCCCCTGTCGGCGACGGTGCACATCATCTTGAGCTCCTCGTCGACGACCATCGACAGCTCCTCGGTCTCCTTGCCGTCGGCGAGGAAGCGCAGCAGGTCCCCGGCCGTGGGGCCCGCGGCCGGGTAGCGGTAGGTACCGCTGATCGGGTTCATCACGACGGAGCCGCCCGCCTCCGCCCGCCCGTCCCCGCCCGGCAGCGCGTCGCGCCCGCCGGCTCCGCCCGACATCCGCACGTGCACCTCCGGGCTGGCGCCCACCAGCGTGCGGTCCCCGGTGTGCACCACGAACGTCCAGTACGCGCCCCGCTCGGCCGCCAGCAGCCGCCGGAACAGGGCCAGCGCGTCGGCCCGCGAGAAGCCGGGGATCCGGCCCCGGTAGGTCCGCCGGATGACGAAGTTGGCGCCCTCGCCCCGCCCGATCTCCTCGTGCAGCACCCGGCGCACGATCCGCGCGTACTCCTCGTCGGCGACGTCGAAGCCGCCGTCCTCGACGCCGACCTGACGGTCCGGCAGCTGCGCCAGCGCCTCGGCGAGCGGGACCTCGTACCGCTCCTCGGGCGTGAGCACCGCCAGCGGGGTGCCGTCGTCCGGCACGTCGAAGCCGCGCTCGCGGATCTGCCGGAAGGGCACCAGCGCCAGGCCCTCGTCGGGCAGGTCGGCGAGCCGCTCGCAGTGGGTCACCGGGCCGCGCAGCACCTCGACCACGTCGTGGTCGCGGCCCGGGGTGCGGCGGCGCAGCAGGGCGAACGGGCGGTCGTCGTGCGGGAGGTGCGCCAGGTCCATGGGTTCCTCTTCCGTCGGTGCTCGATGCCGGCGCCGGGTGCCGGTGATCGAAGCCGGTGGTCGTGTGGTGACCGGGAGGAACGGATCGCCGCGAAAACGCCGAAGGCCGCCCCTCGGGCGGCCTTCGCGAAGTGGGATACGCGCAGTCAGCGGGCCGCCGGAGAAGCGGTCCACCACCAGTTCTGGTTCTGGGTCGAGTGCGCGAACATGCCCGCACCCTACCCCACCCGGTCGGTCGCCCATACGCACCACAGCCGGTTTCCGGCTCACGCACCGCGTGGAAGGGAGGCGTCCGGTACCCGCGAGTGATCCGCACCCCGGTTTCCCGCAGCACACCGGACCCGACCGAGGAGTACGTCATTTCCCCCTCACCCTCACCCCGCCCCCGACCCCGACCGCGGTCCCGGCGGCGCGCGCTGCGCGCCCTGACGGCGCTCACCGCCTGCGCGGCCGTCGGCGCAGGCCTGCCCGCGGCCGCCCGGGCGTCGGCCGGCGACACGAAGACCGTCGTCTACCGCGGCCACACGTTCACCGTCCCCGCCGCCTGGGTGGTCGTCGACCTGACCAGGCACCCGGCCTCCTGCCTCCGCTTCGACCGGCACGCCGTCTACCTCGGCACGCCGGGGGAGCGGCAGGACTGCCCCGCCCGCCTCACGGGGCGGACCGAGGCCCTGTGGGTGCGGCCCGGCAGCACGACCGCGAAGACGGCCGCCGTGACCGAGAACCGCACGGACCGGGTCTACCGGGCGACCGCCGAGGGGATCGCCGTCACGGCGCCCTACGGAGCCGACCGCGAGGAGGCCCGGCGGGTGCTGCGCAGCGCCGGGCTGCCCGTCGCGGCGGCCCGCACCGAGAAGCCGGCCGTCGCCCCGGCGGCGCTCCCCGCCGACGCCACCTCCTACCGGGGCAGGGGCTTCGACACCTGCACCGCGCCGAGCCAGACGGCCATGGACGCCTGGCGCAAGAGTTCCCCCTACCGGGCGATCGGCATCTACATCGGCGGTGTGAACCGCGCCTGCGGCCAGGCCAAGCTGACCGCCCAGTGGGTGCAGAAGCAGTACACGAACGGCTGGCGCTTCTTCCCGCTGTACGTGGGCCCGCAGCCCTCCACCGGCGCCGGGAGCTGCCAGAACGACTGCGCGGCCATCACCAGCCCGGCGCCGCAGGGCAAGGCGGCCGCCGAGGACGCCGTCGCCCAGGCCGCCGCCCTCGGGCTGGGCAAGGGGGCGGTGCTCTACAACGACCTGGAGCAGTACACCCGGGGCACCCTCACCGCCCACGTGCTGGGCTACCTCCAGGCCTGGACCAAGCGGCTGCACGAGCTGGGCTACCGCTCCGGCGCCTACGGCAGCGTGTCCTCCCTGGTGGCCGACCTGGTGGCGAAGCAGAAGTCGACCACCCTGCCCGACGTGCTGCACTTCGCGCGGTGGAACGACCAGGCCACCACGGCCGACCCCGCCATTCCGGCGAACCTGTGGGCCGGCCACCAGCGCATCCACCAGTACGCGGGGAACCGCACCGAGACCTACGGCGGCGTGACCATCGGCATCGACCGCGACCAGCTGGACGTCGGCACCCCCGGCAAGTGAGCCGGCCGGCGCCGGCCACAGGACGACGGGCGGGCTCCACTGCGCCGGGGCCCGCCCGTCCTCGCTTCCCGTCCCCGGTCCCTCCTCCCGGGGCGTCCGCATCGTGCGCAGTCCGTCTCACGTGCTGAGCTGGTGCGGGCACGTGGGACACGAGGACGTAATGTGTACGAGGTGACCGTGAACGCTAAGTCCAGCACGAGTGCCGGCAACACCTGGCGAAACCTGCCCGCGGCGCAGCAGCCCGAGTACCCCGACCCCGAGGCTCTGCGCGCAGTGATCGCGGACCTCGAGTCGTATCCGCCGCTCGTCTTCGCGGGCGAGTGCGACCAGCTGCGCGCCCGGATGGCGGCCGTCGCCAGGGGAGAGGCGTTCCTCCTCCAGGGCGGCGACTGCGCCGAGGCGTTCGACGCGGTGTCCGCGGACCAGATCCGCAACAAGCTCAAGACCCTGCTCCAGATGGGCGCCGTGCTGACGTACGCCGCCTCGGTGCCGGTGGTGAAGGTCGGCCGCATCGCCGGCCAGTACTCCAAGCCGCGCTCCAAGCCGACCGAGACCCGCGACGGGGTGACGCTGCCGACCTACCGCGGCGACTCCGTGAACGGCTTCGAGTTCACCGAGACCGCCCGCGTCCCCGACCCGGAGCGGCTGAAGCGGATGTACCACGCCTCGGCCTCCACGCTGAACCTGGTGCGCGCCTTCACCACCGGCGGCTACGCCGACCTGCGCCAGGTCCACGCCTGGAACCAGGACTTCGTGCGCTCCTCCCCGTCCGGCCAGCGCTACGAGCAGCTCGCGCGGGAGATCGACAACGCGCTGAACTTCATGCACGCCTGCGGCGCGGACCCGGAGGAGTTCAAGACCGTCGAGTTCTTCTCCTCGCACGAGGCGCTGCTGCTCGACTACGAGTCGGCCCTCACCCGGGTCGACTCGCGCACCGGGCAGCTGTACGACGTCTCGGCGCACATGGTGTGGGTCGGCGAGCGCACCCGGCAGCTGGACCACGCGCACATCGAGTTCGCCTCGAAGATCCGCAACCCGATCGGCATCAAGCTCGGCCCGACGACGACGGCCGAGGAGGCGCTGGCCTACGTCGACCGGCTCGACCCCGCGCGCGAGCCCGGCCGGCTGACCTTCATCGTCCGCATGGGCGCGGACAAGGTCCGCGACCGGCTCCCCGAGCTGGTCGAGAAGGTCACGGCGTCCGGTGCGGTGGTGGCCTGGGTGACCGACCCGATGCACGGCAACACCTTCGAGGCGGCGTCCGGTCACAAGACCCGCCGCTTCGACGACGTGCTCGACGAGGTCAAGGGCTTCTTCGAGGTGCACAAGGCCCTCGGCACGCACCCGGGCGGCATCCACGTGGAGCTGACCGGCGACGACGTCACCGAGTGCGTGGGCGGCGGCGACGAGATCTTCGTCGACGACCTGCACCAGCGCTACGAGACGGCCTGCGACCCGCGGCTGAACCGCAGCCAGTCCCTGGACCTCGCGTTCCTCGTCGCGGAGATGTACCGGGACCAGTGACGTACCCGCCCGTCCGGGCGGAAGCGGTGGGGCGCGGATCACACCAGGTCCGCGCCCCCCTCGGTGTCGCGGCCCCGGCGGGCCGGGTAAGGTAAGGCATACCTCACCGGTTCGGCGGACTCCCGTCGCGTCGGCGGGGCTGCCCTACCGACCCCGGCGGAGGTGAGCCGCGTGTACGTGTGCAGTTGCTTCGGCATCACGGAGCAGCGGGTGAAGCAGCACGCGGAGAACGGCGCCTGCACCCCCCGCGAGATCGCCTCCGTCTGCAAGGCTGGGACCGACTGCGGCGGATGCGTGCGCCGCATCCAGGCGCTGCTCGGACGGGGTGCCTTCCCGCGCCGGGAACTGCTCGGCCGGCGCACCCCCGAGCGTCCGCAGTCCGCCGGACGGGCCCCCGCGGCCCGGCTGGACGACGCCGCCTGAGAGCCGTGGTTCAGGGTGCCGGTGCCGGGAGGTGGGCGTCCCGTTCGGGGCCCTACGGGGTCGAGAAGCCGCTCGTGCCGGGTCCTGGGGAGTCCGGCTGGCTCTGCTCGACGACCGTCGCCAGGTACAGCGCCTCCCCCATTTTGTCGACCAGCTCCAGCTGTGTGTCCAGGTAGTCGACGTGGTGCTCCTCGTCGGCCAGGATCGCCTCGAAGATGTTCGCCGAGGTGATGTCGCCCTTGGTGCGCATCACGTCGACGCCCCGGCGCAGCCGGTCGACGGCCTCCAGCTCGATCTGCCGGTCGGCGCGGAACATCTCCGTCACCGTCTGCCCCACCTGCACGTGGAAGAGCCGCTGGTAGTTGGGCAGCCCGTCCAGGAGCAGGATGCGGTCGGTCAGCAGCTCGGCATGCCGCATCTCGTCGAAGGACTCCTCGCGGGTGTACCTGGCGAGCTTCGTCCATCCCTTGTGGTCCTGCAGCTTCGAGTGCAGGAAGTACTGGTTGATCGCGGTGAGCTCGGCGGTCAGCTGCTCGTTGAGCAGTTCGATGACCTCGGGATCGCCTTGCATCGGGACGGGCTCCTTCCGGGCGGAAAAGGGCAGACAGTGCCGCATGATCGCATCGGCGCCCGACGTCGTCCAGTAAGTACATGCTTAGTACGATATGCCGGAATGAACCCGGGGACTGGTCATGTGCACCCTCCGCGGTCTGTCAGGATGGAGTCATGGGTCAGCCGGTGGAGCGCGCGTCGGGAGAGGCGTCTGGAGCAGCAGCACGGTCCGAGCTTCCGCCGGGACAGCGACTGCAGCGCGGCTGGCCGGTCACGCACTACGGGCCGGTGCCGAAGTTCCGGCCCGAGCGCTGGGAGTTCCGGGTCTTCGGCGCCACCGCCGGGGGCGAGAAGCACTCCTGGTCGCACGAGGAGTTCACGGCGCTGCCGTACACCACGGTCGTGGCCGACCTGCACTGCGTCACGAAGTTCAGCATGCTCGGCGCGGAGTGGGGCGGCATCCCGGCCCGCACGATCCTGGAGATCGCCCCGCCCGCGCCCGACGTCACCCATGTGATGGTGTGGGCGGAGTACGGCTTCAGCTCCAACCTGCGCCTGTCGGACTTCGCCTCCGAGCGCACCCTGTTCGCCACCCACAAGGACGGCGAACTGCTCACCGCCGAGCACGGCTTCCCGCTCCGCCTCGTCGTCCCCCACCTGTACGCCTGGAAGGGCCCCAAATGGGTCCGCGGCGTCGAGTACATGACCGCCGACCGCCGCGGCTTCTGGGAGGAGCGCGGCTACCACAACATCGGCGACCCCTGGAAGGAACAGCGCTACTCCTACCAGGAGGAGCCGGGGGAGGGACCCGAGCTCTGAGGCGCCGGCCGGGCGGTCAGCCGTCGCGGAGCTTCTTCAGCCGGGCCACGTCCGCCGCGTGGCCCTCCGTGCCGCCGGGCGTCTCGATGATCAGCGGGACCCCCTCGGTCGCGGGGTGGGTCATCAGGGCGCGGAAGGGGTCCTCGCCGATGTGGCCGGCGCCGATGTTCTCGTGCCGGTCCTTGTGGGCGCCGGCCACGTCCTTGGAGTCGTTGGCGTGGATCAGCTTCAGCCGGCCCGCGCCGACCGTCTCCACCAGCAGGTCCAGTGTCCGGTGCGCCCCGTCCGGCCCCGTCAGGTCGTGCCCGGCGGCGAAGATGTGGCACGTGTCCAGGCACACGCCCAGTCTCGGGTGGGCGTCCAGCGCCTCGAAGTACGGCCCGAAGTCCCAGGTCCGCGAGCAGAGCGAGGCGCCCTGGCCCGCCGTGGACTCCAGCAGCAGGTACGGGTCGTCGTCGTGGGTGAGCTCGTCGAGCAGCGGCAGCAGGTGCTCACGGACCTGCTTGAGCGCCACCGTCCGGTCCCGCCCCCCGGTCGCGCTCCCGGTGTGCACGACCACGCCCAGCGCGCCGATCTCCCGTCCGCGCCGCAGCGAGTGCCGCAGCGACTCCACCGACCGCTCGACGGTCGCCTCGGTGTGCGAACCGAAGTTGATCAGGTACGGGGCGTGCACGTACGCCGGGACGCCGGCCTCGGCGCAGGCCGCGCGGAACGCCTCGTCCTGCCGGGCGTTGCCGGTGGGCGTGGCCCAGCCGCGCGGATTGGCCACGAAGACCTGCACGGTCTCCGCCCCCAGCTCGCGGGCGTACGACAGGCCCACCGAGTGGAGCCCGCCGGCGACGGGGACGTGGCTGCCGATGGGGTTGCGGGAGGCGCCGGGGGCGGCGCCGGACTGCTGACTGCTCACCCCTTCAGGGTGTCACGCGTACGGAGGAGGGCCGTCACCAGACCGGGTGCACCACCGGGCAGGCGGGCGCGGTCCGGGCGGGGTGCGGCGAGGGCGCGGTCCTCGGCCGTCCCCGCCGCTGCGAGGGCGGCCGCCCGCGACAGTGGCCGCCCCCGCAGCGGCGGCCCGCGCCGGCCGCCCCGTCCTCAGCGGATGGTGATCGTGATCGTGGATCCCTTGGGCGCCCTGTCGCCGCCCCCGACCGACTGCTCCCGGACGGTGTCGCCGAACAGCCCCAGCAGGCCGCGGTCCTCCTCGACCTCGAATCCGGCCGCGCGCAGCGCCTTGTGCGCGTCGCCGACGCTGTCGCCGACCACGTCCGGCACCTCGACCATCTCCGGGCCCTTGGACAGCGTCAGCGTGACCGTGTCGCCCTCGGCGACCCGGCCGCCGACCGCCGGGTCCTGCCGGGCGACCCGGCCCTTGTCGAACCCGGAGTTGACCTCCGTGGCGGCGACGCGCACCGTCAGGCCCGCGTCCTGCAGGTCGGACCGCGCCTGCTCCAGGTCCTCGCCGGTGACGTCGGGGACGTCCACCGGGCGGCCCTTGCTGACGGTGAGCGCGATGGCCGAGCCGGCGTGCCGCTCCGTGCCCGCCTCGGGATCCGTGCCGATCACGGAGCCCTTCGGGACGTCCTCGCTGAACGCCCGGCTGACCATCCCCGGCTCCAGCCCCTCGCTCCTGAGCCGGGACTGGGCCTTCTCCAGCCGGTCGCCGCGCAGGTCGGGCACGTGCACGGTCCGCGGTCCCCGCGAGATCGTGAGGGTGACCGCGGCGTCGCTGCGGATGCGGGCGCCCGCCGCCGGATCGGTGCTGACGACCGTGCCGCGCCGGACGGTGTCGCTGTAGGCGTGCTTGACCTGTCCGACGTCCAGCCCGGCGGCGCCGAGGCGCTCGCGGGCCTGCGCCTCGGTCTTCGACAGCAGCGGCGGGACCTTGGTGAACTGGCCGGAGTTGATGTACCAGACGCCCGCGCCGACCCCGAGGACCAGCAGCACGGCGGCGACCAGCGTGAGGACCCCGCGCCGCGACCGGGCCCCGCGCCGCCGGGGCGGCGGCGCGGGCGCCTCCAGCCGGCTGGTGCGGTGGAGGGCGGCCTCCGCGTCCTCGTCCACCGGCAGTGGCCGCGGCACCGTCAGGGCGCGCGGGATCACGCTCGTACGGTCCTCGGCGTTGTCGTGCTCCCGGGCGCGGGCCTGGGGCGGCACCTCGTCCAGCTGCTCCTCGCTCAGCGCCGCGCGGGCCTCGAGGACCCGGGCGAGCAGGGCGACGGCGTCCGCCGGCCGGACGCCGGGCGTCCGCGCGGTGGCCGTCGCGACCAGCTCGTCCAGCTCGTACGGCAGGCCCGGCACGGCGGCCGACGGGGCCGGGACGTCCTCGTGTAGGTGCCGGTAGAGGATCTGGGCGGGCGTGTCGCCCTGGTGCGGCTTGCCGCCGGTCAGCATCTCGTACAGGACGACACCGCACGCGTACACGTCGACGCCGGGGCCGGCGGTGCCGTGCTCGATCTGCTCCGGGGCGAGGTAGGAGACGGTGCCGAGGACGGCGCCGGTGGTGTTCGTCACCGCGTCCACCGACCGCACGAGTCCAAAATCGGCGACCTTGACCCGCCCGTCGTCCCCTATCAGGACGTTCTCCGGTTTCATGTCCCGGTGCACGAACCCGGCGCGGTGCGCGGCGCCCAGCGCGGCCAGCACCGGTTCGAGGATGTCCAGGGCGGCGCGCGGCTGCAGCGCCCCGCGCTCGCGCAGCACGTCGCGCAGGGTGCAGCCGGAGACGTACTCCATGGCGAGGTAGACGTACGACCCGTCGGTGCCCTGGTCGAAGACCTGTACGACGTTCGGGTGGGCCAGCCGGGCGACCGACTTGGCCTCCCGGATGAACCGCTCGACGAAGAAGCCGTCGGCCGCGAGGGTCGGGTGCATGACCTTCAGCGCGAGGACGCGGTCCAGGCGGGTGTCCAGGGCCCGGTAGACCGTGGCCATCCCGCCGACCGCTATCCGTGCGTCGACGCGGTAGCGGCCGTCGAGCACCTTCCCGACAAGGGGGTCCTGAAGGGTCGTATCCACGCAGCGAGTCTACGAGCCGCCACGGACCGGGCGTCCCCTCGTCGGCGACGGGCCCGCTCCTGCGACCGACCTGTGACGCTTCCCACGCCGCACGGCGACGAACCGCACCGCGTGGCGCCCGGGGGCGGCCCCCGCGGCCGCGGCGCAGCTCGTAGCGCAGGGGGCGGAGAGGGCCGGCGCCGGGCCGGACGCA
>NZ_JBEYXZ010000035.1:0-10140 GCF_040645305.1 Streptomyces sp. NPDC046831
CGGCCCCCCCCTGGGCGCGGGGCCCGGCCCCGGCGCCGGGGGGCCCCCCCCCGGCCCCCCGCGCCGGGGCGCAACACGCACGCCCGACGCACCCGCGCCCGCCGTCGGCCGTGCCGCTGAGATGCACGCCACCCGCACCCTCCGTCGTCCGCCCGACGGGGGTGCGGCAGCATGGGGCCAGACGTTCGTACGACCGGAGGGACCCTGATGACCGCGGCACCGAAGCCGGAGATCCTGGCCGCGTTCGAGGCCGCGAAGGGGTTCATGCCCACGGACGAGGGGCTGGCGCTGTACGCGGCCGCCGTGGACGCCGGCCGGCTCGGGCTGCCCCTGCTGGAGGTCGGCACGTACTGCGGGCGCTCGACGATCCTGCTCGCCGACGCGGCCCGGCAGGCCGGCGTCACGGCGCTCACCGTCGACCACCACCGCGGCAGCGAGGAGCAGCAGCCCGGCTGGGAGTACCACGACCCGGAGACGGTCGACCCGGAGATCGGGCTGATGGACACGCTGCCCACCTTCCGGCGCACGCTGCACGGGGCGGGCCTGGAGGAGCACGTGGTGGCGCTGGTCGGCCGCTCGCCGCAGATCGCCGCGTTCTGGAACACCCCGCTGGGCCTGGTGTTCGTCGACGGCGGGCACACCGACGAGCACGCGGGCGCCGACTACGAGGGCTGGGCGCCGCACGTGGCCGAGGGCGGTCTGCTCGTCATCCACGACGTGTTCCCGGACCCCGAGGACGAGTTCACCGGGCAGGCCCCGTACCGGGTCTACCTCCGGGCCCTGGAGTCCGGCGCGTTCACCGAGGTCTCCGCCACCGGCTCGCTGCGCGTGCTGAGGCGAACGGACGCGGCGGGCCGGGGACGCGGTTAGAGTCACTGACGTGTCGTACGCAGGCCCGGACTTCGATTCCCCCCAGCCGCCCCGCCGTTCCCGCCGCCGGCCGCTGGCCGTCGCCCTCGCCGCGCTGGTGCCCGGCGCCCTGCTGGGCTGGCTCGTGTACGAGGCGGTGGGCGCCCCGGGCGGCTCGGACGCGGGGGCCCGGCAGAGCGCGTCCGCCGGGACGGCCTCGCCGGTGCGGCCGGTCGTGCCCGGCGACGACGGCAAGCGGCCCAGCCCGCCGGGGTCCGTGTCGCCGACGCCGGCGCCCTCGTCGGCCGCTGCCGCCGCCGGCGGGCCGCTGAAGGGGAAGGTCGTCGTCATCGACCCGGGCCACAATCCGGGCAACTTCCGGCACACCGCCGAGATCAACCGCTCCGTGGACATCGGCACCGGCCGCAAGGAGTGCGACACCACGGGCACGTCCACCAACGACGGGTACGCCGAGGCCCGGTTCACGCTGGAGCTGGCGCACCGGCTGCGCACCCTGCTCGAACAGCAGGGCGCCACGGTGAAGTTGACGCACGACGACGGCACCCGGGCGTGGGGACCGTGTGTGGACGAGCGGGCCCGGATCGGCAACACCGCGCACGCCGACGCCGCGGTCTCCCTCCACGCCGACGGGGCGGCCGCGGGCGACCGCGGCTTCCACGTCATCCTCCCGGCGTCCGTGCACGCCGGGGCCGCCGACACCCGTCCGATCGCCGCCGCCTCCCGCGACCTCGGTGAGCGGATCGCGGGCAACTTCGTGCGCGCCACGGGCAACGCGCCCTCCAACTACGTCGGCGGCGGCACCGGTCTCGTCACGCGCCGGGACCTGGGCGGTCTCAATCTGTCAACGGTTCCCAAGGTGTTCATCGAGTGCGGGAACATGCGGGACGGCAAGGACGCGGCGCTGCTGACCAGCGGTGCCTGGCGGCAGAAGGCGGCGCAGGGGATCTCCGAGGGAATCGTGGGTTTCCTGCGCGGGTCCTGACCGGCGGGCCGATCCCGGCGGACAGCCTCAGGGCGCGGACGATAGTGTCGGCCGTACGACGAGGGGTCATCCCCGCGCTTGACACCGGGGGCTGCGGCGACATGGTGACAGCGACGCCTCCACCGACGACGAGACGACCTATTCGAAGGACCTGAAGTGAATATCCGCTCCCTCACTCGGGGCGACGGCGTGGTGATCGGAGCAGCGGTGTTGCTGTTCATCGCGTCGTTCCTCGACCTGTCCGACGCTCTCTTCGCCTCGAACGCGTGGGACCAGCTCGGGCTGGGCTTCGGCGTCTACCTGGGCGGTGTGATCGGTGCCGCGCTCGTTGTGACCGCCCGTCTGCTGCCGCAGCCGCGCAAGGTCGCGGGCCTGGAGCTGGGCACGGTCGGCACCGTGCTGGCCGTCTCGGCGGCCTGGGTGCTGCTGTGGACGCTGATCGACGCGGTCAGCGCGGGCGCCGGCCTGATCCTCGGCTTCCTCGCCGCGCTCGTCATCGCCGCCGCGGCCGTCGCCACTCCCCTCGTTCCCGCCCTGCAGGCGGGCCTGGTCCCCGCCCCGAGGCCGGCCGCGCCGCAGCCCTACGGCGCCCAGCCGCAGGGCGGTTACGGCTACCCGGGTGCCCAGCCGCAGCCGTTCGGCGGGCAGCCCCAGCAGGGGCAGCCCTACGCCGGGCAGGTGCCGCAGGCCCCGCAGGACCAGCAGCCGGCGGCGCCGTTCTCGCCGTTCTGGTTCGCCGTGCCGGGGCCGCGCCCGCTGTACGCGGAGGACGGCTCGCCGGCGCAGATCGCCGAACTGTCGCCGGGGGTCTGGTACCTGGCCGTGGAGCAGCGCGGCGCCGGGCTGCTGACGGAGATGCAGGACGGCCGCCGGGGCGTACTGCAGGACGCTTCGAACATCCAGCGCGGCTGAGCGCCGCAGCCGTACGACGGCCCCCCGCCCCTCCGGGCGGGGGGCCGTCGTCGTGCCGGGTTCCGGCCGGGCGGCTCGGAGTGCCGGGCGCAGCCAACTCGACCCGGCGGGTGGGGCGTTGCGGCGGCCGGGCGGGGCGGCGCGGTTTCAAACGGGATTCCGGGGCCAGACGGACAGCATGTCCCCTGGATATCGCAGAGGATCCCACTCCGCCGGAACGGTCGTCGCGGTGATCGCGGACGTCATGGCCGTCATCCTCGGACTGTGGATCGTGATGTACCTGCTGGAGGCGAACCGGGCCAACGACCTGGTGCGGTTCGTCCATGACGCGGCCGACTGGCTCGCCGCCTGGTCGCGGGACCTGTTCACCTTCGACGAGGCCTGGGCGCGCGTCGTCGCCGGCTACGGCCTGGCCGCCGTCGTCTACCTGTTCGTCGGCCACGCCGTCGCGGCCCGGCTCGGACGCCGCTGACCCGTTCCCGCGCGGCCGGCGCCGTCACGGTCGGCGGCGCCGGCGGCGGGCGGGGTCAGAGGCAGCAGTCGGAGTCGAGGCCGCGCGGCAGGCGGTCGGCGGTGAAGACCGTGCAGGTGGCCTCGTGGCCGCCCAGGGCCGCGACGGCCAGCAGCAGCGAACCGGCGGTCCAGGTGGTCAGTTCGCGGGGCCAGACGGCGTCGTCGTCGAAGACGTAGCCCGTCCAGTACAGGCCGGTCTCCGGATCGCGCAGGTGCTGGATGGACTGCAGGACCTCCAGGGCGCGGTCCGACTCGCCCACCGCCCAGAGCGTCAGCGCCAGTTCGGCCGACTCGCCGCCCGTCACCCACGGGTTGGGCACCACGCAGCGCACTCCGAGGCCGGGGACCACGAACCGGTCCCAGTCCGCCTCGATGCGCTCCTTGGCCTCCGCTCCCGTCAGCGCCCCGCCGAGGACCGGGTAGTACCAGTCCATCGAGTAGCGGTTCTTGTCCAGGAACCGCTCCGGGTGCCTGCGGATGGCGTGCCGCAGCGCGCCCACCGCCAGTTCCCAGTCGGGCTGCGGCTCCTCGCGCTGCTCGGCGATCGCCAGCGCACAGCACAGCGCGTGGTGGATCGAGGAGGATCCGGTCAGCAGGGCGTCGGTGGTGGGCGTGCCGTCGTCCTCCCGCTTCCAGCCGATCTCGCCGCCGGGCTGCTGCAGCCGCAGCACGAACTCGACCGCCGCGTACACCACCGGCCACATGCGGTCCAGGAAGGTGTCGTCGCCGGTCGAGAGGTAGTGGTGCCAGACGCCGACCGCGATGTAGGCGACGAAGTTGGTCTCCCGGCCCCGGTCGGTGACGTCGTCCGGGTCGCCGTCGGCGTAGGCGGCGTACCAGGAGCCGTCGGGGTGCTGGTGCCGGGCCAGCCAGGCGTACGCCCGCTCGGCGGCGTCGTGCTGGCCGGCCGCGTCGAGCGCCATCGCCGCCTCGGTGTGGTCCCACGGGTCGAGGTGGTGGCCCCGGAACCACGGGATGGCGCCGTCCTCCCGCTGTGCGGCGAGGATGCCGTGGACGGTCGCGGCGGCCTGCTCGGCGGTGAGGACCCCGGGCAGGACGAGGTGTTCTGTCCGGGGAGTGGTCACCGGGCGGCCGCCTCGGACTCCGCAGCCGTGCCGGCGGTCCCGGAGTCCGCGCCCGCCCCGGCGAGCCGCGGCAGGTGCGGCTTGGTCGCGTAGGCGACGAAGCTCTTGCCGATGACCGGGTTCAGCGCCCGCTCGGCCACCCGGGTGGCCAGGGGCTTTTTCATGATGTCCCAGACCAGCAGCTTGTGGTACGCCCGCACCGGCAGCGCCTTGTCGTTGTCGACGCCGAAGGCGCACTTCAGCCACCAGTACGGCGAGTGCAGCGCGTGCGCGTGGTGCGTGCCGTACGGCCTGAGGCCGGCCTCGCGGATCTTCGCCAGCAGCTCGTCCGCCCTGTAGATGCGGATGTGGCCGCCCTCGACCTCGTGGTAGGCGTCGGACAGGCTCCAGCAGACCTTCTCCGGGCCGTAGCGCGGCACGGTGATCGCTATGCGCCCGCCCGGCCTGAGGACCCGCACCATCTCGGCGAGCACGCCCTTGTCGTCCGGGATGTGCTCCATCACCTCGGAGATGATGACGACGTCGAAGGACTCGTCCGGGAAGGGCAGCGCCAGCGCGTCGCCCTCCATCGCCGTGGCGGTGGCGCCGGCCGGGGCCTCCCCCGCCTCCTTCATCGCGGCGAACCACTTGGCGACCTCGCGGATCTCCTCGCCGTTGCGGTCGAGGGCCACGACCTGCGCGCCGCGGCGGTAGCACTCGAACGCGTGCCGGCCGGCGCCGCAGCCGAGGTCCAGGACGCGGTCGCCCGGGGCGAGCGGGAACCGGGAGAAGTCGACGGTCAGCACGTGGCCCTGCTTTCGGCGTTGGAGGCGATGGGGGCGGTGGGAGCGGGCGCGGCAGGTTCGGCGGTGAGGCCGCCGGCCGCGTCGGCGGTGATCGCGGGGGCCGTCGCACGGACGGTCCGTGGGGCGCCGGGGCGGGCGGCCGCGGTGTCCGCGGGGCGCCGGACGGCCGCTTCGGCGACGGCCCGGCGGTAGTGGGCCACCGTTCCCTCCGCGGCCCGCGCCCAGGTGAAGTGCCGCAGCACCCGCTCGCGGCCGGCCCGGCCCAGCCGGTCCCGCAGCTCCGGGTCGCCGAGCAGCCGGTTCAGCCCCGCGGCCAGCGCGCCCGCGTCGCCGGGCGGCACCGCGAGGCACGTCTCCCCGTCACGTCCGGCGACCTCGGGGATCGCGCCGCCGGTCGTGGCGACCAGCGGCGTGCCCGTGGCCATGGCCTCGGCCGCCGGCAGGGAGAAGCCCTCGTACAGCGACGGCACGCAGGCGACCTCGGCCGAGCGCACCAGGTCGACGAGTTCGGCGTCCGAGACGCCCTTGACGAACTCGACGGCGCCCTCGAGGCCGTACCGCTCCACGGCCTGGGCGACCGGCCCCTCGGTGGGCCGCTTGCCGACGACGACGAGGTGCGCCCCGGGGTGTTCGGTCCGCACCTTCGCGAGCGCCTCGACGAGGAAGACCAGGCCCTTGAGCGGCACGTCCGCGCTGGAGGTGGTCACGATCCGGCCCGGCACCTTCGGCACGGCGGGGTCGGGGGAGAACAGGCCGGTGTCGGCGCCGATGTGGACGACGTGGACGCGGTCCCCGCGCACGCCCAGGTGGTCGACGATCTCCTGCCGGGACGAGCCGGAGACGGTCAGCACCGACGGCAGGCGCCGCGCCACGCGCTTCTGCATGCGCGTGAAGGCGTACCAGCGGCGCACGGACAGCCGCCGCTTCCAGCTCTCGGCGGCGTCCAGCTCCAACTGCCGGTCGACGGTGATGGGGTGGTGGATGGTGGTCACGAGCGGGGCGCCGACGTCGCCCAGCAGCCCGTAGCCGAGGGTCTGGTTGTCGTGCACGACGTCGAACTCGCCGCGCCGGGCGCGGAGATGACGGCGGGCGCGCAGGGAGAACGTCAGCGGCTCGGGGAAGCCGCCGGTCCACATGGTGGCGACCTCGAGCGCGTCGATCCAGTCGCGGTACTCGTCGCGCCCGGGGGTGCGGAAGGGGTCCGGCTGGCGGTAGAGGTCGAGGCTGGGCAGCTCGGTCAGGGTCAGGCCGTCGTACCCCTCGTCGAGGACGGGGTAGGGCTGGGCGCCGATCACCTCGACGCGGTGGCCGAGGCGGGCCAGCTCGCGGGAGAGGTGGCGGACGTAGACGCCCTGGCCGCCGCAGAACGGGTTTCCCTTGTAGGTGAGGAGCGCGATGCGCAGCGGGCGCTCCCCGTCCGCGGCACGGTCCTCGCGGGGACCCGCCTGACTGGCCTCAGCGGTCACTTGGGGCCCCCTTCTGCCTGCACTGCCACGCGAGATTACGCCGGGACGATAATCTAGAACAAGTTTCAGACTTGATCGTTCAGGAGGCTCCGAATCTACCGGCAGGTAGCGGCGCCGCGAGAAGTGGATCAGGTGATTCACGCCACGGCGCGCACCCTGCCATGCTGTTCGAACATCCGCCCTCACCGACTGTCACGGACGGGACCATGCCTGCGGAAGCCAAGGGGGAAGCCGGTGCCGCCCGGCCCTCCGCCAGCGTCGACCCCGTTGGAGCGGGCGCGGCGCCGCCCCTGACCGAGCGGCAGGAGGCCCGGCGCCGCCGCATCCTGCGGGCGAGCGCGCAGCTGGCCGGCCGGGGCGGGTTCGACGCGGTGCAGATGCGGGAGGTCGCGGAGTGCTCGCAGGTGGCGCTCGGCACGCTGTACCGGTACTTCCCGTCCAAGGTGCACCTGCTGGTGGCCACGATGCAGGACCAGCTGGAGCACCTGCACGGCACGCTGCGCAGGAAGCCACCGCTGGGAGCCACGCCCGCGGAACGGGTCGTGGAGACCCTGATGCGGGCCTTCCGGGCGATGCAGCGGGAGCCGTACCTGGCCGACGCGATGGTGCGCGCGCTGACGTTCGCGGACCGCAGCGTCAGCGCCGAGGTCGACCAGGTGTACCGCCTGACCACGGCGATCGTCCTGGAGGCCATGGGCCTTGAGGACCCCGACCCCGAGCAGCTGTCCGTGGTCCGCGTGATCGAGCACACCTGGCACTCGGCGCTCATCACCTGGCTCTCGGGCCGCGCCTCCATCGCCCAGGTCGGCACCGACATCGAGACCGCGTGCAGGCTGATCGGCCTGACGGCCCCTGGGGACGAGCAGCACTGACCTACGACGGGCGCGCTCACCCCGGCGGCGGCCGGCGCTGACCTACGACGGGCGCGCGCTCACCCCGGCGGCGGTCGGCGCTGACCTACGACGGGCGTGCCCCCTTGCCCGAAGACGGTCGCTGCCCCTCCCCCGGCGTGCTCCCCCGCCCGGGGAGGCCGGACGCCGGCCCGCGGACGGCACGCTCCCCCGCCGGGGACGGCCGGAGCCGACCCCCGACGGGCGTGCCCCCTGGGGACGAGCGGTGCCGGCTCACGGCGGGTGCGTCCACGCCGCCCCCGGGACGCACGGCCTGCCCTCGGCCCCTTGATTACGGGCCGGTAGAGTGTGCGCGTCGTCATCACGCCCGTACGGGGGGAAGCCGGTGCAAGTCCGGCGCCGACGCTTCGCCGGGCTCCGGGCCCGCCCGGGCAGGGGGAAACCGCTGCCGTGCGCCGTCCGCGAGGGCGGTGGGCCGGACCGCCCCGCGCGGTCGGCCGACCGGCCCACGCGCGTCGGCTTCACGCCGGCGCACGTCACCGTCCAGGTGCGCGGAGCCCGGCGGCCGGGTCCTTCCGGGCTGTCCGGCTTCCGCCAGGGGGAGCGGAAGGGGGCGTGCCCCGGACGCGACCCGCACAACAAGGAAGAGGCATCCGCCGATCATGAACGTCCGCCGCAGCGCCGCGGCCCTGGCCGCCGTCGCCGTGATCGGCACCGCGGCTCCCGCCGTCGCCGCCGACTCCGCCCCGTCCGCTTCACCGTCGCCGGTGATCCCCTCGGGGCTGTACGGCAGCACCGACCCGCAGTACGACGGCGTCTGGCGCCAGTCGCTCGCGTTGCTCGCCCAGCACACGGCGGGGGTCAGGCCCGCGGCGAAGGCCGTCGACTGGCTGACCGGGCAGCAGTGCGCCAACGGCGCGTTCGCCGCCTTCCGCGCCGACGTCTCCACGGCCTGCGACGCCAAGGTCATGGTGGACACCAACAGCACGGCCGCCGCCGTCCAGGCCCTCGCCGCGCTCGGCGGCCACGGGGCCGAGACCGGCAAGGCGGTGTCCTGGCTGAAGTCCGTGCAGAACGCGGACGGCGGCTGGGGCTACACGCCCGGCGGGCCCAGCGACACCAACTCGACGTCCGTCGTCGTCGGCGGGCTCGCCGCCGCCGGCGACGAGCCCGCGCAGGTCGTGAAGGGCGGCAAGTCCCCCTTCGACGCCCTGCTGAAGCTGGCCCTGCCCTGCTCCGGCGACGGGGCGGGGGCGGGCGCCTTCGCCTACCAGCCGGACAAGAAGGGCGCGCTCACCGCCAACGCGGACGCCACGGCGGCCGGCGTCCTCGCCGCGCTCGGCCTGGGCCTGGACGCCGGGCCCGCGAAGGGCGCCGCGCAGGCGCGGTGCGCCGACGCGGCGAAGCCGACGCCGCGGCAGGCCGCGGCCAACGGGGCGTCGTACCTGGCGCGAGCGGTCGGGAAGACCGGCTACCTGACGTCCGTGCTGCCCGGCGCCACCGACCAGCCCGACTACGGCAACACCGCCGACGCGGTCGTCGCGCTCGCCGCGCAGGGCGGGGCCCGGCAGGCCGAGAAGCCGCTGCGCTGGCTGAAGCAGCACGCGGAGGCCTGGGCCCACGAGAGCGGCCCCGCCGCCTGGGCGCAGCTCGTCCTCGCGGCCCACGCGACGGGCACCGACCCGCACGACTTCGGGGGCATCGACCTGGTGGAGCGGCTCAACGCCACCGGCCCGGCCCCGCAGGCGGCGGAGAAGGCGGGCACGCGCGCCGGAAACGAGGACTCGGACGAGCAGAACGGCTCCGTCTTCGGCGTCTGGTGGTTCGTCGGCGTCTGCCTCGTCGCCGGCGTCGGCATCGGGTTCCTGATCAGCGGCCGCGCCAAGAGGCAGCAGCCGTGATCCGCCGCGCCCGCGCCCGGGCCGCGACGCCGCCGGCCGCGCTGCTCGTGGCGCTGCCGCTGCTCGCCGTGCTAGTCCTGGTGGCGGGCGCGGCGCAGGCGCAGGCCACCGGCTACCGGTACTGGTCCTTCTGGGAGCGCGACGGCGGCCGGTGGACGTACGCCACGCAGGGGCCGTCGACGGCGCGTCCCTCCGACGGCGACGTCCAGGGCTTCCGTTTCGCCGTCAGCGAGGACTCCGAGGACGCGGCCGTGCCGCGCGGCACGGCCAACTTCACGGCGATCTGCGCGAAGACGCCCGCGGAGCAGGGCAGGAAGCGGGTCGCGCTGGTCCTGGACTTCGGCACGCCCGCCGACGCGCCCTCCGGGGAGACACCGCCGGCGTCGCGCACGGCGTGCGCGCGGGTGTCCTCCGACGCGACGACGGCGGAGGCGCTGGCCGCCGTCGCGGGCCCGCTGCGGTACGACCCGAACGCGCTGCTGTGCGCGATCGCCGGCTACCCCCGGCGGGGCTGCGGCGAGCAGGTGTCGGCGGAGGAGGACCCGGCGGCGCGGACGGCTTCGCCGAGCGCCGCCCCGGGCGGCGGCGAGGACCACGACGGCCCGTCGGTGGGCCTGGCCGCCGGCGCGGCGGCGGTGGCGGCCCTGGCCGCGGCGGCCGTGTGGCAGGCCCGGCGGCGCGGGAATGCGTGAGGCGCCGGACGCCGCGGACACGAGCATGGCTCGGGACCCCGCGGGCACGACCGACGCCCAGGACCCCGCGGACACGAACGACC
>NZ_JBEYXZ010000035.1:10239-71647 GCF_040645305.1 Streptomyces sp. NPDC046831
CCCCAGGACGCCGCAGGCACGAACGCGGCCCAGGACCCCGCGGACACGACCGACCCCCAGGACCCCGCGGACACGAACGACCCCCAGGACGCCGCAGGCACGAACGCGGCCCAGGACCCCGCGGACACGACCGACCCCCAGGACCCCGCGGACACGAACGACCCCCAGGACGCCGCGGACACGAACGACGCCGAGGACCCCGCGGACGCGAACGGGGCCCGCGGCGCCGCCACGGCGGGGACTCGCGGAGCCGCATCGGCCGCGGGTCGGGACGCCGTGGCCGGCACCGCTGCGTCCCCGGCCCGCCCGAACCCGCCGGCCGGACACCCGCACCCCGTACCCGGCACCGGCGAGGCGCCGGTCCCCCCGCCCGGGCCCGGCCACGAGCGCCCCTGCGCCGCCCGCGACACCGACGCCTGCACGCAACCGGCCCACCCGGCCGGGGCCGACGAGCACCCGGACGCCGCACCCCGCACCGGCAACGGGGGGCCGGTCCGGCCGGCCGCGGCGGCCCGGCACCCGCGCCCGGCAGCCGATACCGACCAGGTGCAGGCCGGCCCGGTCGGAGGCATATCCGGCGCCCGCGCCGCGCGCCGCCGTACCGCCGCCCCGGCCGGGCGCCCGGAGGGGACCCGCGGTGCCGTGACGGCGCGGCCGCGCCCGGTGCCGCCGGGCCGGTGCTCGCAGGACGCGCGCGGCGCCGGCCCGGCAACCGGCCGACCGGCCGCGACGTCCCGGGGAACCGCCCGGGCCGCCCGTCCCGCCGGTGTTCCCGGGCGCGGTGTCCGGGGCCGGGCCGGTGTGCACGCCGGTGCCTGGTGGGTGTGGGCCCTCGCCCTCGGGACCGCCGCGACCCGTACCACCAACCCGCTGCTGCTCGCGCTGCTGCTCACGGTCTCGGCGTACGTCGTCGCCGCCTGCCGGCCGGACACGCCGTCGGCCCGGTCGTACACCGCCTTCCTCCGGCTCGCGCTCGCCGTGCTCCTGGTCCGGCTGGCCTTCGCCGTCGTCCTCGGTTCGCCGATCCCGGGCACGCACGTCGTCGTCACGCTTCCCGAGGTGCCCCTCCCCCACTGGGCGCAGGGCATCCGGCTCGGCGGCAGGGTGACCGCCGAGGGTCTCGTCTTCGCCCTCTACGACGGCCTGAAGCTGGCCACGCTGCTCGTCTGCGTCGGCGCGGCGAACGCCCTCGCCGCCCCGGCCCGCCTGCTGAAGTCCCTGCCGGGCGCCCTGTACGAGACGGGTGTCGCCGTGGTCGTCGCCCTCACCTTCGCCCCGCACCTGGTCGCCGACGTCCGTCGTCTGCGGGCCGCCCGGCGCCTGCGCGGCCGCCCCGACCGGGGCCTGCGCGGGCTGCTCCAGGTGGGGCTGCCGGTCCTGGAGAGCGCACTGGAGCGCTCGGTCGCCCTGGCCGCGGCGATGGACGCGCGCGGTTACGGCCGTACGGCCGAGGTGCCGCCCGCCGTCCGCCGCACCACCGGTGCCCTCACCCTCGGCGGGCTGCTCGGCGTGTGCGCCGGGACGTACGGCCTGCTCACCGCCGAGGGCGGCACCTACGGACCGCCGGTCCTCCTCGCCGGGCTCGTCGCCGCCCTGGCCGGCCTCCGGCTGGGCGGCCGCCGCTCCCCGCGCACCCGCTACCGCCCCGACACCTGGAACGCGCGGGCCTGCCTGGTCGCCGGATCCGGTGGAGCGGTCGCGGCCGTGCTGGCCCTCGCCGCCGCCCGCGACCCCGAGGCCCTCCACCCCGGGGTCGTGCCCCTGGCCGCACCGGGGCTGCCGCTGTGGCCCGCGGCGGCCGTACTCGTCGGGCTGCTCCCCGCGTTCGTCGCGCCCCCGCCCGAACAACCCGCCGTTCCGCAGGAACCCGCACCGACCGAGGAGCCGTCGTGATCCGCTTCGAGGACGTCTCCGTGACGTACGACGGGGCGGCCGGACCCACCGTCCGGGACGTGGACCTGGAAGTCCCCGAGGGCGAACTCGTGCTGCTCGTCGGCCCGTCCGGCGTCGGCAAGTCCACCCTCCTCGGCGCGGTCGGCGGCCTCGTCCCGCACTTCACGGGCGGCACCCTGCGCGGCCGTGTCACGGTGGCCGGCCGGGACACGCGCACCCACCGGCCGCGCGATCTCGCCGACGTCGTCGGCACGGTCGGCCAGGACCCGCTGGCCCACTTCGTGACGGACACCGTCGAGGACGAACTCGCCTACGGCATGGAGTCGCTGGGCCTCCCCCCGGCCGTGATGCGGCGGCGCGTCGAGGAGACCCTCGACCTGCTCGGCCTCGCCGGCCTGCGCGACCGGCCCATCGCCACGCTCTCCGGCGGGCAGCGGCAGCGGGTGGCGATCGGTTCCGTCCTCACCCCGCACCCGAGGGTGCTCGTCCTCGACGAACCCACCTCGGCGCTCGACCCGGCCGCCGCGGAGGAGGTCCTCGCCGTGCTCCAGCGCCTCGTGCACGATCTCGGCACGACGGTCCTGATGGCCGAGCACCGGCTGGAGCGGGTCGTCCAGTACGCCGACCAGGTCGTCCTGCTGCCCGCACCGGGCGCCGCCCCCGTCGTCGGCGCCCCGGCGGACGTCATGGCCGTCTCCCCGGTGTACCCGCCGGTGGTCGGCCTGGGGCGCCTGGCGGGCTGGCGGCCGCTGCCCCTGACGGTCCGCGACGCCCGGCGCCGCGCGGCGGACCTGCGGGAGCGGCTCGCCGGGACCGGGCAGCGCGGGCCGGACGACGCCCCGGCCACCCGGCCGGCCGCAGCCGTACCGGACACCCCGGACCGCCGGCCCGCCTCCGCCACCCCGGCCCGACCGACCCGACCCACCCCGGACACCCCGCCCAGACCGACCGAACCCGTACCGGACACCCCGGACCGGCAGCCCGCCTCCGCCACCCCGGAGGACCCGGCCTCCCGTACGCCCGGAATCGGGCCCGGGGCGCCCTGCCGTACCAAGGGGACGCCAGGGCGCCGGTGGGCCTTCCCCCGTCTGCGCCGCGGGCGGCCCGCCGCCACCGCCGAGCCGGCGGGCGCCGCGGCGGCCCCCGCGCACGCCGCCGACGTGCGGGCCCTCGCCGTGCGCCGCGGCCGGGTCGACGCCCTGCGGCACGTCGACCTGGCCGTCGCCCCGGGTGAGACGGTCGCCCTGATGGGCCGCAACGGCGCCGGCAAGTCCACGCTCCTCAGCACCCTCGTCGGCCTGCTCGCGCCCTCCGCCGGCGAGGTCCGGGTGGGGGGCGCCGTCCCGCACCGCACCCCGCCCCGCGACCTGGTCGGCCGCGTCGGCCTCGTCCCGCAGGAGCCGCGCGACCTGCTGTACGCCGACACGGTCGCCGCCGAGTGCGCCGCCGCCGACCGGGACGCCCAGGCCGCACCCGGCACCTGCCGCGCCCTGGTCGGCGAGCTGCTGCCCGGCATCGCGGACGACGTCCACCCGCGCGACCTGTCCGAGGGCCAGCGGCTGACGCTGGCGCTGGCCGTCGTGCTCACCGCCCGCCCGCCGCTGCTCCTGCTGGACGAGCCGACGCGCGGCCTCGACTACGCGGCGAAGGCCCGCCTGGCCACGATCCTCCGGGCCCTGGCCGCCGAGGGGCACGCCATCGTGCTCGCCACGCACGACGTGGAACTGGCGGCCGAGCTGGCCCACCGGGTGGTGCTGCTGGCCGACGGCGAGGTGATCGCGGACGGCCCGACGGCCGAGGTGGTCGTCTCCTCGCCGTCGTTCGCACCGCAGGTGACCAAGATCCTGGCCCCGCAGCAGTGGCTGACCGTGGCCCAGGTGCGCGAGGCCCTGGCATGACCGGCACCCCGCGGCCGGCCGACGACGCCCCGCTGCCGACCCGCACCGCCCGGCGCCGACCCCACGCCGCCCGGCCGCCGGCTCACCCCGCCCAGCGCCAGGTACGCGCCGTGCGGCTCGGTCCGCGCTCCCTCGCCGCCCTCGCCCTCGTCAGCGCCGTCGGCGTCGCCGCTTTCGGCTGGCCCTTCCTCGCTCCGCCCGGCTCGCAGCTCGGCGCCCACGCGCAGGACGCGCCCTGGCTCTTCGCGGGCCTGCTCGTCCTGCTCGTCGCGGTGGTCGCCGCCACGATCGCCGAGTCCGGTCTCGGACCCAAGGCCGTGGCCATGCTCGGGGTGCTGGCCGCGACGGGCGCCGCCCTGCGCCCGATCGGCGCGGGGACCGCCGGCATCGAGCCCATGTTCTTCCTGATGGTGCTGAGCGGACGCGTCCTCGGCCCGGGCTTCGGGTTCGTGCTGGGCTCCGTGACGATGTTCGCCTCCGCCCTGCTGACCGGCGGCGTGGGGCCCTGGATGCCGTTCCAGATGCTGGCCATGGGCTGGTTCACCATGGGCGCGGGCCTGCTGCCGGGCCCCGACCGCCTGCGCGGCCGCGCCGAACTGCTGCTGCTGGCCGCCTACGGCTTCCTCGCCGCGTTCGCCTACGGCACCGTCATGAACCTCCAGGGCTGGCCCTTCCTGGGGCTGGGCGCGTCGTCGATCGCCTTCGATCCGCACGCCGCCGTCACCGCGAACCTCGCCCGCTTCGTCGCGTACTGCGTGGCCACCTCGCTCGGCTGGGACCTCGGCCGGGCCGTCGTCACCGTCGTCCTGACCCTCGTGCTCGGGCCGGCGGTCCTCAGGGCGCTGCGCCGGGCCACGCGCCGGGCCGCTTTCGAGGCGCCGGTCACATTCGACGCACCCGCACCGTGAGGTGACGTGCGCCCGCGGTGACGGGCCCGGTGAGGCCGCGCACATGACGCAGCTCACCTACGAAGCGGAACCGTAGCCGGACGCTCGTGGCATGCACACGCCATTACCCGCGCCGACCTGGACATTGAGACGCCGCTCACACAGGCGACCTATCCGTCGAATGCGACCACAACTAGTAAAAGGGGTGCTTGCGGACATATTCGCCGACTGCTTCTCTGGACCACGTCGCAGGGCGCCACGGACCACACGGACCGCGGCGCCCACGCATGAACCGGCCACGCACCGCCTGGCCGCCGAGTGCCCGCGACGTTCCCGTCCCCCACGCAAGAGGATCTCTGTGACCGTCTCCGTCATCCGCCGCATCGCCACCCCGAAGAAGGCCTTCACCACCGCCGCCGTGGCCGCAGCCGCCGCCGGCATGGCCCTGTCCGCAGCTCCCGCCCAGGCCGCCTCGGGCGGCTCCGGCGCCAGCGCTCAGGCGATCGCCCGCCAGATGATCCCGGACGCCGCGCAGTACAACGCCTTCAGCAAGATCGTCGACCACGAGAGCAGCTGGAACGTCTCGGCCACCAACGCCTCCTCCGGCGCCTACGGCCTGGTCCAGGCCCTGCCGGCCTCGAAGATGGCCTCCGCCGGCTCCGACTGGAAGACCAACCCCGCGACCCAGATCAAGTGGGGTCTGGACTACATGAACTCCCGCTACGGCAGCCCGGTCGACGCCTGGAACTTCTGGCAGGCCCACGGCTGGTACTGAGCCACCGGCAGAACAACGTGAGGTCCGACGGCACACCCACGAAGTGAGCCCCCTCACCGCACAGACGCGAAGGCGGCGGCCCCCGATCCCCTGGGCCGCCGCCTTCGCATGTCCGCGGTCCCCGTCCTCGGCGCCGCCCTCGCCCTTCCCGCGCGCCCGCACGAGGCATCGGCGTCCGCACGCCGGCGCCCCGCGCAGCACTCGCGCACGGCAGACGGCCGGCGGCCGGGCGGCTGCGGGCGCTCCCGCAGGCATCAGCCCGGCATGGGGTCCTTCTCCCGCACCGCGGCCGGTTCCTCACCGGCCGCGGCCGCGGCGGCCGTCACGGCCCGGACGCGCGGCCCCTGGAGCAGGTACGTCAGCCCGAAGCCCGCGCCGACCACGGCGGCGCCGCCCACCGCGTCCAGCACCCAGTGGTTGCCCGTGGCCACGATCGCCGAGACGGTGAACAGGGGGTGCAGCAGGCCGAGCGCCTTCATCCACCCCTTCGGCGCGACCACCGCGATCACCAGCCCGCACCACAGCGACCAGCCGAAGTGCAGGGACGGCATCGCCGCGTACTGGTTGGTGACGGCCGTCAGCGTGCCGTAGTCCGGCTTCGAGAAGTCCTGGACGCCGTGCACCGTGTCGATGATGCCGAGGGCCGGCATCAGGCGCGGCGGGGCCAGCGGGTAGAGCCAGAAGCCGGCCAGGGCGAGCAGGGTGGCGAAGCCGAGGGAGGCGCGGGCCCAGCGGTAGTCGGCCGCGCGGCGCCAGTACAGGACGCCGAGCACGGTCAGCGGGACGACGAAGTGGAACGACTCGTAGTAGAAGTCGAAGAAGTCCCGCAGCCAGCCGGCCCGCACCACCGCGTGGTTGACCGCGTGCTCGATGTCGATGTGCAGGAACCGCTCGACGGACAGGATCTGCTCGCCGTGCCGTTCGGCCCGTGCCCGGCCGCCGTCGGCCGCGAGCCGGACCTGCTGGTAGGCGGCGTAGGTGACGCGGATCAGCAGCAGTTCGAGCAGCAGGTTCGGGCGGGTGAGGACCCGGCGCAGGACGGGCGCGAGGGGGACGTGCCGGAAGCGGGCCGGCACCGGCGGCGCGTACCGCGTCGGGACGGGCGCGCGGTAGTACGCGGACTCGCGGGTCAGGAACGGCAGGGCGGTCGCCGCGGCCAGGGCGGCCAGCAGGACGACGTTGTCCCGCAGCGGGTGCAGCGCCGCCACGTTCGGCAGCATCATCTTCGCGGGCAGCGTCATCACCAGCACGACGGCCACCGGCCACACGTACCGGTCGGAGGCGCGCCGGCCGACCCGGCCGACGACCGCGAGCAGCACCCACAGCAGCTGGTGCTGCCAGGCGGTGGGCGACACGGCGATCGCGGCGCAGCCGGTGATCGCGACCGCGAGCAGCAGCTGCCCGTCCCGGGCGTAGCGCACGGCCCGGCGCACCCCGAGGACGGCGACGACCGTGCCGAGGGCCAGGAACAGGGCGACCTCCAGCGGCCCGGTCAGCCCGGTCCGCAGCAGGGCGCCGTGCAGCGACTGGTTGGCGAGCGCGTCGGCCCGGCCGCCGAGCCCGACGCCCGCCATGTGGTGCACCCAGTAGGTGTGGGAGTCGTGGGGCATCGCCGCCCAGGCGAGCACCGTGCACACGGCGAACGTGGCGCCGGTGCTCAGTGCGGCGCGGCGGCGGCCGGTGAGCCACAGCAGCGGCGCGAACAGCAGCACGGTGGGCTGCAGCGCGGCCGCGAGGCCGATCAGCGCGCCGCCGGCCCGCTGCCCGCGCACGGTGAAGCAGCCGAGCAGCACGAGCAGGACGGGGATGATGCTGGTCTGGCCGAGCCAGAGCGTGTTGCGCACCGGCAGCGACAGCATGAGCAGGCTGACCGCGACGGGTGCGGCCAGGAGCGAGGTGCGGCGGCCGACCGGCTGCGGCAGCGCGCGGACGGCGATCAGGCCGAGCGCGGCCACCAGCACCAGCGTGCCGAAGGTCCAGCCCCAGCCGAGGGCCTGCTCGGCGGCCCTGGTCAGCGGTTTCAGGACGAGCCCGCCGAAGGGGGTGCCGGTGAAGCGTGTCGAGTCGTACAGGGATCCGTTGACGTGCAGGACGCCGTCCGGCCCGACCCAGGTCTCCAGGTCGGTCAGCCGTTCCCCGCGCGGGGTGGCCAGGACGACGGCCACCTGCCGTATCGCCAGGAGGCCGGCTATCAGCCACAGGCCCAGCCGGGCCGCGCCCAGCCGGTCCCCGGCCGTGTCGGCCGCCGCCGTCCCGAACGCCCCGGCCGGTCCCCCGCTGTGCTCCACGTTCGCCACGCCCCGTCGGCCTCCCGCCCCGTTCGTCCCGCGCGCCGCGCACGCGGGATCCCTCCGCGAACCCTAGGGGATCGCACCACCCCCGGTGAGAGACGCGGACAACCCCCGGTTCACCTGACATCCGCTCGCCTTTTGTCCGGATGACCATAGTGCGGAGGCGGTCCGGTTGCGCCTCCGGGGCGCGAGAAGCATCACAGTGGCCCGTGCACACGGGCGCACCGGGCGAGCGAGAGTGCCTGCATATCCCGCATTTAGCTGCATACCGCAACAACAGGCTACGGAAGGTGAGGGCAGTTGGCCTCGTATGGTCGGTTTTCGGCCTACCTTCCATCGCTGCCGGGTGGGTCGTTTCCCCGTCCCCGTCGAAAGGTAGGCGAGCGCGTCTTGTCGGCTGCCAGCGTCACCGCTTCCCCTTCCCTGTCCCTCGCGAAGAACTCCGACCCGACCGTTACCGACCCGGCACTCGTCCGGCGCGCCGTGAAGGCCGCCGCGCTGGGCAACGCGATGGAGTGGTTCGACTTCGGCGTCTACAGCTACATAGCGGTGACCCTGGGCAAGGTCTTCTTCCCCACCGGCAACCCGACCGCGCAGCTGCTGTCGACGTTCGGCGCCTTCGCCGCGGCGTTCCTGGTCCGTCCGCTGGGCGGCATGGTCTTCGGACCGCTCGGCGACCGTGTCGGGCGCCAGAAGGTGCTGGCCATCACGATGATCATGATGGCCGTGGGCACCTTCGCCATCGGCCTGATCCCGTCCTACGCGGTGATCGGCGTCGGGGCCCCGCTGCTCCTGCTGGCGGCCCGGCTGGTGCAGGGCTTCTCCACCGGCGGCGAGTACGCGGGCGCGTCGACCTTCATCGCCGAGTACGCCCCGGACAAGCGGCGCGGCTTCCTCGGCAGCTGGCTGGAGTTCGGCACCCTGGCCGGCTACATCGGCGGCGCCGGCCTGGTCACCCTGATGACGGTCCTGCTGTCCCCCGACGACCTGACGGCGTGGGGCTGGCGGATCCCGTTCCTGATCGCGGGTCCCATGGGCATCATCGGCCTGTACCTGCGGATGCGCCTGGAGGAGACCCCGGCGTTCGCGGCGCAGGCCGAACAGGCAGCCCGGGCCGGGAAGGCCGGGGCGGCCCGGCGGAAGGTGCGGGTCCGCGAGATGGTCACGGGCCAGTGGAAGGCGATGCTCCTGTGCGTCGCGCTCGTGCTGGTCTACAACGTCACCGACTACATGCTGCTGTCGTACATGCCGAGCTACCTGACGAGCGAGCTGAAGTACGACGAGACGCACGGTCTGCTGGTCGTGCTCGGCGTGATGGCCCTGATGATGATCGTCCAGCCCTTCGCCGGGGCGCTGACCGACCGCGTCGGCCGGCGTCCGGTGATCGCGGCCGGCTGCGCCGGCTTCCTGGCGCTGTCGGTGCCGGCGCTGCTCCTCATCCGCGAGGGCAGCCTGGCGGCGGTCGCCCTGGGCATGGGCGCGCTGGGCCTGCTGCTGGTCTGCTTCACCGCCTCGATGCCGGCCGCCCTGCCGGCCCTGTTCCCCACCCGGGTCCGCTACGGCTCGCTCTCGATCGGCTTCAACGTCTCGGTGTCGCTGTTCGGCGGCACGACCCCGCTGGTGGTGACGGCGCTGATCGGCGCGACCGGCAACGTGATGATGCCCGCCTACTACATGATGGCCGCGGCGGTGATCGGCGGCGCGGCGGTGTGGTTCATGGCGGAGTCGGCGGGCCGCCCGCTGCCGGGGTCGCCCCCGTCGGTGGAGCAGCCCGCGGGCTGAGGCTCCCTCCGCGGGTCCCGGACCTCGGTCCGGGACCTGCGGTGTCGGCAGGGCGACGCACGAAGCCGTATGGCCGGAAAGGCGCCGACAGAAGGCGGGTGTCCGGCTAGATTCGTCAGGCCGCTAGTTAGCGACTCTAACTAGACACACGAAAGGCCTGATACATGAGCGACGCGCAGCTCTGGAAAGACGTCGACGCCTGTTTCACCGCCCTGCTCTCCCCGGAGGACGACGCCCTGCGGGCCGCTCTGCGGGACAGCGACGCGGAGGGCCTGCCCCACATCAACGTCGCGCCGAACCAGGGCAAACTCCTGCAGCTCCTCGCCCGGATCCAGGGCGCCCGGACGATCCTGGAGATCGGCACGCTCGGCGGCTACAGCACCATCTGGCTCGCCCGCGCGCTGCCGTCCGACGGCCGGCTGATCAGCCTGGAGTACGACGCCCACCACGCCGACGTCGCCCGCCGCAACCTCGCCCGCGCCGGCCTCGACCGGATCGCCGAGGTCCGGGTGGGTCCGGCCCTGGAGTCACTGCCCGAGCTCGCCGACGAGAACCCGCCACCCTTCGATCTGGTCTTCATCGACGCCGACAAGGTCAACAACGCGCGCTACCTGGACTGGGCCCTGCGGCTGACCCGCGCGGGCAGCCTGATCGTCCTCGACAACGTCGTCCGCGGCGGGCGCGTGACCGACCGGGACAGCGCCGATCCGAGCGTGCGCGGGACCCGGTCGGCCCTGGAGATGATCGCGGAACACCCGCGCCTGGACGGCACCGCGGTGCAGACGGTGGGGTCCAAGGGGCACGACGGTTTCGCGCTGGCGCGGGTGCTGCCGTAGGGCTCAGACCTCGTGGTAGAAGCCGACGTTGATGCTGCGCGGGCTGGTGCGGTCCTGGACGACGATCTCGCCCTGGCCGCCCCGGGGCAGCGGGACGGTCCCGCCGTAGACGAGGGGCTGGGTGTACTCGCCGATCGTCAGGCGCACCTCGGAGGACGGATCCGCCTGCGACCCGCGCAGCCAGGTGAGCTGCCAGGTGCCCTCGGGACCGCACAGGAACTCCAGGTGGACACGCGAGACGAACAGCCAGTCGTCGGGTGTCACCAGTCGGCACACGGCCCGGTCCCGGCCCACCCGCAGCACGGCGCCCGGGTCGCTGGGCGCGTCGGCCATCAGCATCCCGGCCGTCGCGCCCGCGTCCGTCCCGGACACGGATGCCATGGTGAGTTCCAGCACGTGCGCTCCTCACGATTCGGGCGCCCGAGTCTCGGCTGCGCCAACGCCGTTGGCGGAGCGCCGGGTTGGCACACCGCGGCGGCATGATAAATCGCCCGGCCCGGGCACGTCCGGCACAATGGACACATGACCGAGCGTAAACCCCCGGGCGTTCCGTTCGAGTCCTTCGTCGACAAGCAGATCCGTGACGCCCAGGCACGCGGCGAGTTCGACCGCCTGCCGGGCGCGGGCAGGCCCCTGCCGGACGAGTCGGCCTACGACGAACTGTGGTGGGTCAAGCGCAAGATGGCCCGCGAGGGAATGTCGGTCCTCCCACCGACGCTCGCCCTGCGCAAGGAGGCCGAGGACGCGCTCACGGCGGCCTACGCGGCACCCTCGGAACAGGCCGTCCGGAAGATCATCACCGAGATCAACAGCAAGATCCTCGACATGATGCTCAAGCCACCCCCCGGCCCCCCACTGGGCCTGAAGCGGTACGACGTCGAACAGGTGGTAACCGACTGGCACAACCGCCGGGCGACCGGTCAGCGGTAACCACAGCCCCCCGCAATCGGCCATCCGCCCCCACAGCCACTCCCCGTACGGCAGGGCGCGTCCGGGGGCGCCCGCCGCACGACAGCCAGCAACGCAGGGCATCCGCAGCCACCCGCGAACTGCAGGGGCCGTGTCGGGGGCCCGCCCGCAGCCGCGCAGGGCATCCTGCGTCACCGCACCCGCCCCCACCGCACCCGCACCCGCCCACGGACGGCAGGGGCCGTGTCGGGGGGTGTCCGCCCGCAGCGGCCGGCGCGTCGACCCCGGTGCGCCGGTGAGCGACGGCACTCGCGCCGGTCCGAGGACGGACACCCCCCGGCGCGGCCCCGACCCACCCACGACGGGGCGCTGCACAGCGACCGCATCACGCGCTGCACGGCGAACGCGCCCGGTGCCACGCCCGGCGACCGGGCGTGGCACCGGGCGCCGCGCCGTCAGATGTGGAGCAGCCGGTCGGCCAGCTCCCGGTAGTCACGCAGCGCCAGCCGAAGCTGCTCCGTGTCCGGGGTCGTCGCGGACTTGCCCGAGTCCGCAGCCTGCCAGGCGGCCCGCAGAGTGCGCCGCCGCCGGGTCAGGGCCTCCGCGAGGCGATCGGCCAGCTCCTCCACGACACGATCCGCCTCCTCCACGGCGTCCCTGGGGGCGTCCACGAACCCGGTGACGGCATGCCGCAGACGTCCACCGAACGCATCGCACTCGTCCCGCGCCAACAGCGGCGACGAGGTGGCCCCACCCTCATCCACCGCGCCGGGAGTTCCGCCAGGAGCCCCGGCAGCAGTCCCGGCGGCAGTCCCGGCAGAGACCGCACCGTGCGCCCCCTCGCCCCCCGCCTCGGTCTCCCGGCCGACGACCGCAGCCGGAACCCCATTGCGGCCGTGCTCGGTCTCGCGGCCCGCATCGGCGGCCCGGTCCTCCGCAGCCGCCCCGTGCAGACCGCTCCGTTCTTCCGCAGGCAGCCCGATCCCGGCAGCGGCCGTCTCGTGACCGGTCGCGTCCCCCACCGGCCCGGCGCCGGTCACCGGGTCACGGCCCGGAGCCGTCGTCCTGTCCTCACCCGGCGTGTCCTTTCGCGGCGTCACGTCCGCCATCTCACTCACCCCTCCTTCACGTGGCGACGGTTGAAGCCCCACGACGCACGGTGGGCCCGCCCGTCGTCGCGGGCCACCGTGCGGTGGCCGCCGGCCGCGCGGTCCCCCGAGTCCAGCAGCTTCTCGAACAGCGCGCGGGCCCCGACCATGGACTCGCGCAGTTCCTCGGTGCCCGGACGGCTCTCCTCGGCGCCGTCGACGGGCGCGTGCGCGGCGCGGTGCACGCGCCGGTAGCCGTGCACGTGATGCGCGTGGTGGACGGACAGAGCGGCGAGCTGCTCCTCGTACTGACCGCCGCCCGGGAAGCCCCGGACCTCGGCCAGTTCGGCGACCAGCCGGTCCGCCTCGGCCACCGCCTCCCGCGGCGAGTCGACGAACCGCTCCTGAGCGGCCGTCCAGCGCGCCTCGAACCGCTCGCGCTCGGCCGGCTCCAGCGGCCGCTGACGCAGCCCGCCGTGCCGCTCGACACGTGCGGCGAGCTCGCGCTCGGCGGCCTTGGTGTCGCCGTCGTGCCGGGCCACGGTCCGGTCGTACTCGGGACCGAAGCGCCGCTTGAGGCTCTGCCCGCCGCCGCTTGCGCGACTACGCAGCATCAGTGCGGCCGCCACGACGACGACCGCGACGATCACGATCAAAGCGATGATCAGGCCTGTGGACATGAATGCCTTCCGGATGTGGTCGGCCCAACTGGCCGGTTCTCCCATCGGGTTGCCCGGAAGGCAGGCGACAAACGGCGACCGGACGGGGTGGCGGGGCCGGTATTCGGTTGCGGACCCGGCCCGCAACCGCCCGACAATGCCGGCCATGACCTGGACGATCTTCCCCGAGCCGTACGACTCCCCCGTCGCCGCCGCCCTGTGGCGGGCGTACTACACGGAGGTGAGCGACCGCTGGTACCTGCTGCACGAGGGACGCCACACGGACCCCGACGAGCTGGAGCGGGAGATCGCCCGGCAGCCGGGCGCCGACCTGACCCCGCCGGGCGGGCAACTGCTGGTCGCCCGGTACGACGGCACACCCGCCGGCGCCGCGGGCGTCCGTCTGCTGGACGCGGCGACCGCCGAGCTGACCCGCGTCTTCCTGAAGACGTCGGTGCGCGGCCGGGGCGGTGCCGCGCTCCTCGTCGCGGCCGCCGAGGAGGCCGCCCGGGCACTCGGCGCGCGGCGGATGATCCTGGACACCCGGAGCGACCTGGTGGAGGCCCGCGCCCTGTACGCGCGGCTCGGCTACGCGGAGACCGAGCGCCACAACGACGACCCGTACGCCGAGCACTGGTTCACCAAGCCGCTGCACTGACCGACCGGGGCGCCCGGCGCACCGCACGACACGACCCACCCGCCCCGCACCGCACGAGGACCGCGCACACCCCCCACCCACCACGCACCGCACGAGGACCGCGCACACCCCCCACCCACCCGCCACGCGCCTCAAGAGAACCGCGACACCGCCCGCCCGTCGTGCGGCCGCTCCGCGTCCGAGCCGCACAGCTCCGCCGTCAGCTCCTTCACCAACTGCGCCAGGTCGGTCGGCCGGTCCGGCCCCCACCAGTCGCCGAGCAGTTCGGCGAGCGAGTCCTCCCGGGCCCGTGCCAGCCGGTCGGCGACCTCCTCCCCCGCGGGCGTGAGGACCAGGTCCAGGCCCCGGCGCTCGCCCAGCCGCCGCTCCTCGACCTGGCGGGCGGCCGCCAGGACGGCGCCCAGCGGGACGGGGCCGCGCTCGGCGAGCACGGCCGGCTCCACCCAGCCGTACTTCCTGGTGCGCAGCAGCATCCAGCTCGCCGCGGGCAGCAGGTCGTAGCCGGCCCGCTCGGTGATGTCCCGGTAGATCTGCCGCCGTCCCTCGCGCGTGCCGAGCACGGACAGCGCACGGCAGACCTCGTCGTACGACGACCGCTCGACCGGGTTGGTCACGAAGGTCTCCGTGCCGTCCGGCGCGGTGACGGAGCCGCGCAGCTTGTCCTCCTTCAGGAACCACGCCAGGACGAAGCCGGCCGCGGCGACGGGCGCCGCGTACAGGAAGACGTCGGTGATGGCGGAGGCGTACGCGCTCAGGGCCGCCGGGCGCAGGGCGGGCGGCAGGGCGGCGATGCCGCGCGGGTCGGACTTCAGGGCGTCCGCGGAGGCTCCCGGCGGCAGCGAGGCGCCCGCCAGGGCGGCGGCGAGCTTGTCGCCGAGGCGGCCGGCGAAGAGGGTGCCGAAGATGGCCACGCCGAAGGAGGCGCCGATGGAGCGGAAGAAGGTCGCGCCGGACGTGGCCACGCCCAGGTCCTCGTACGAGACGGCGTTCTGCACGATGAGCACCAGCACCTGCATGACCAGGCCGAGTCCCAGGCCGAAGACGAAGAAGTAGCCGCTGATCTCGGCGTTGGAGCTGTTCTCGTCGAGCCGGTGGAGCAGCAGCAGGCCGATCGTGGTCACCGCGGTGCCCGTGAGCGGGAAGACCTTCCAGCGGCCCGTACGGCTGACGATCTGCCCGGACCCGGTCGAGGCCAGCAGCATGCCGACCACCATCGGCAGCATGTGCACGCCGGACATGGTCGGGGACACCCCGTGCACGACCTGGAGGAACGTCGGCAGATAGGTCAGCGCGCCGAACATGGCGAAGCCGACGATGAAGCTGACGACCGCGGACAGCGTGAAGGTGCGGATGCGGAAGAGCTTCAGCGGCAGGACGGGTTCGGCCGCGCGGCGCTCCACGGCCACGAAGGCGACGGTGAGAACGACGGACAGCACGGCGAGACCGACGACCTGCGGCGAACCCCAGCCCCAGGTCGTGCCGCCCAGCGAGGCGATGAGGACCAGGCAGGTCGCCACGGCGGCGATGAGGAAGGTCCCGAGGTAGTCGATGACGTGGCGGGCCGCCCTGCGCGGTATGCGCAGCGCGGTCGCGATCACGGCGAGGGCGACGATGCCGACGGGGACGTTGACGTAGAACACCCAGCGCCAGCTCAGGTGCTGGGTGAACAGCCCGCCGAGCAGGGGGCCGAGCACGCTCGTGGCGCCGAACACCGCGCCGAAGAGCCCCTGGTAGCGGCCCCGGTCACGGGGCGGGACGACGTCGCCGACGATGGCCATCGACAGCACGATCAGCCCGCCGCCGCCGAGGCCCTGCAGCGCCCGGAAGACGATCAGCTGGGGCATGTTCTGCGCCATGCCGCACAGCGCCGAACCGATCAGGAAGATGACGATCGCGGTCTGGAACAGCTTCTTGCGTCCGTACTGGTCGCCGAGCTTGCCCCACAGCGGAGTCGCGGCGGTCGAGGCCAGCAGATAGGCGGTCACCACCCACGACAGGTGCTCCAGGCCGCCGAGGTCGCTGACGATGGTCGGCAGCGCGGTCGACACGATCGTCGAGTCGAGCGCCGCCAGCAGCAGGCCGAGCAGCAGGGCCCCGATGGAGACGAGGACGTTGCGGGACACCGGTCCCGTACCGCTGCCGTCCCGCGACGGCGGCGCGGGGGAGGGATGTGCGTCCCGCAGTTTCCCCGTGATGCCCTGCGCATCCCCGGCCATGAAGACCTCCCGCGGCTCTTGTGACATCTCCCATCGTGATCGGTGTGAGCCGTTATGGCCTGTTGAGACCTTCCGGAGGCCGCCATTCCGGGGGCTTCGCGGGGAGGTTGTGCGGAAGATCTGCATAATCCTTGAAACCGCAAGGAAGGGGAGGGACGCGTGCAGCAGCCGGAGGGGCACGTCTGCCCGGAGTGCGGGGCGTCCAGGGGCGCGGACAACACCCCGTCCTGCCCTTGCGGGCAGCGGATGGCGGACGCCCTGCGCGACGCGCGGACGGCCGAGGCCGCCGCGGCGGAGGACTTCAATCCGCTGCGCATCAGACCGTACGTGGACATGACCGCCGGGATCACCGAGGAAGCGGAGGCGTCCGGCACGGACACGTCCGACACGTCCGGCACGGACGCGTTCGGCGCGGGAGCGTCCGGCACGCAGGCGTCCACCCCGGATGCGCCCAGCGCACACACGCCGGTTGCGGAGGCGTCCCACGCCCCGGGTGCGGCGGAACCGGCGTCGGGTGCGGCGGAACCGGCGCCGGACGTGCTGCGGGCGGCCGCAGGCGCGGACGCGCAGACGGCGGGCGCGGGAATCGTGGTCAGGGAGACCGGAATAGCGGGCACCGCCCGGAAGACGAGCGAGGACGCGGGCACCGGAACCACCACCGGCGGCGCGGGCACCAGGACCACCACCGACAGCGCGAGCGCCCCAACCACCACCAGCGGCCCCGACGCCAGGACCACCACCGACGGCGCGAGCACCGGGACCACCACCGGCGGCCCGGACGCCGACACCGTCATCGGCACGATGGTGGACGCGGCCGGCGGCCCGGCGGCCGTCGGGCACGCCCCCGAGGGTGACCCCGAAACCCGGCCCCTTGCCGCGATCGGCGCCCCACTGCCGCCGGATACCACCGCCCCACCGCTCCCCTCTCCGCCGACGGCGGCACCGCGCACCGGAGGCCTCACCGTCCTCGGGCCGGGACACGCGGGCGCGCCGGGGCACGTCGACCGCCCCGGTACCGGGGACCCCCACGACCACGCTCATGATCCGGCGGCCGGCACCGCGCCCTCCGGTGACGGGGCCCGGCGCGGCGGCGGCCGGAGCCGCCGTACCGCCCTGCTCGCCGTGTCCGGGGCCGTGGTCGCCGTGACCGCCGTGGCCGGGTTCGCGAGCGGGCTGCTGTCGTACGAGTCGCCGGCGCGGGACGGAGCGGCGCCCGAGGAGGTGCGCCCCGGCGTCCCGGACGCACCGACGCCCTCACCGTCGTCCCCGGCGCGGGCCGGCGGCACGTCCCCGCCGTCGGCGTCCGCGCATCCGTCGCCGTCCGCCAGTGCGAGCCCGTCGCAGTCGCCGGTCCCGTCGTCCTCGGCGTCGAGCGCGCCGCCGTCCGCGTCCCCCTCCGCGTCCGCCGGACCGGCCGGGCCGGCCGCGACCGCCGGCCCGACGGAGACCGTGGCCGCGCCCCCGGTCCTGCGCCCCGGCGACCAGGGCCCGGAGGTCACCGAACTCCAGCTGCGGATGCGCCAGCTGTACCTGTACATGGACGAGGCCGACGGCCACTACGACCAGCAGCTGGAGAGCTCCGTGCGCACCTACCAGTGGGCCCGCGGCGTCCGCACGGACGAACCGGGCGTGTACGGCCCCGCCACGCGGGCGAGCCTGGAGTCGGAGACGTCCGAGCCGTAGGCGACCGCCCACGGAGCCGGTGATCGCCCCATGGGGCCTCCCCACGGAGCGATCACCGGAGAACGGCCCGGGGCACTGGATCACCGGGTGACCGGATGTCCCGTCGGCGGCCGCCGACGGGTGCCACGGACGAGCGGGGACGCCGGCCCCGGCTCAGCCCACGTGCAGGCGGACCGTCCCGTCCGCCGCGGCCTCCACCCGTACCTTCGTCAGGTCGCCGACCAGCGCGTCCGGCCGGTGGACCGCGGCGCGCGGGCCGACGCCGACCACCCTCATCCCCGCGGCGCGTCCGGCGGCGATCCCCGCGCCGGAGTCCTCGAAGACCACGCAGTCGGCGGGCGCGACGCCCAGTTCGGCGGCGCCCTTGAGGAAGCCCTCGGGGTCGGGCTTGCTCGCGCCGACGGACTCCGCCGTGACCCGCACGTCCGGCAGCGGCAGGCCGGCGGCGGCCATCCGGGCCGTGGACAGCGCGACGTCGGCGGAGGTCACCAGCGCGTGCGGCAGCCCCCGCAGGGAGGCGAGGAACTCCGGGGCCCCGGGGACGGGGACCACGCCGTTCATGTCCAAGGTCTCCTCGGCGAGCATGCGCGCGTTCTCGGCGAGGTTCCGCTCCTTCGGGCGGTCGGGCAGCAGCAGCGCCATCGACGCGTGTCCCTGGCGGCCGTGGACGACCTTCATGACCTCGTCGCCGTCCAGCCCGTGCCGGTCGGCCCAGCGGCGCCAGACCCGCTCGACGACGGCGTCGGAGTTGACCAGGGTGCCGTCCATGTCGAGCAGGAGGGCGCGGGCGGTGAGCACGGCGGTGGCCGTCATCGGCAGCTCCAAGGCGCGGTGAGGGGCGGAGGACGGGCCCCGGGAGGGACAAGGCGGCCCCGCCCGCCGGTCAGGGAGAACGGGCGGGAGCCACTTTGTTTCTCTACGGTACAAAACAAGGCCGCATCCCGCCACCGCACCCCGGAGTGTTCACCTTCCGTTCGGCTCAGCCCGCCACGGCCTCGTACAGGCTCCACACCCCGAGAGCCGTCATCAGCAGCGCCGCGATCTTGGTGATGAGCCCCAGCGGCACCCGCCTCATCAGGGCCTTACCGCCGACGATGCCGATTCCGGCCACCGCCCACAGTCCGAGCACGGCGCCCAGGCCGACGGAGAGCGGGCTGTCGTACCGGGCCGCGAGGTTCGCGGTCATGATCTGGGTCAGGTCACCGAACTCGGCGACGAGGATGAGCATGAAACCGGTCCCGGCGACCTTCCAGAAGGACTGCCCGTCCGGCGTGCGGGTCTCCTCCTCGCCGTCGCCCTTGTGCAGCAGGAGCATCGCCGCGCCGCCGAGGAACAGCACGCCCGTCAGCGCGTGGACGATCCGCTGCGGCAGGAGCGTGAGGACACTGCCGGCGGCGACGGCGAGCACGACGTGCACCAGGAAGGCGGCGGCGACACCGGCGAAAACGTACGAGGCGCGGTAGCGGGTGCCGAGGACGAGCCCGGCGAGAGCGGTCTTGTCCGGGAGCTCGGCCAGGAACACCAGGCCGAACGTGAGCGCCAGGACGCTGAGACTGATCACGATTCCTCAATCGGTCGGGGCTGCCCGCCGAGAGCGCTGCGAACGCGATGGGAAACCTCGGCACGGCAGCACACGGAAGGCCCGCGCCGTACGGCTCGGGCATGCACTGCTTGCCGAAGGTCTCGCTGGCCGGCCCCGTGGAACGAGGCCTGCCTCCGGGCGCCGGCTCAGACGAGCTGAGCAGTATGTCGACGGTCCGGCGAAGAGCTACTCCCCTTCTGCGCGCTCCATGGTACGCGACCGCCCGCGGTTGCCCGCCGGCCCGGTGAGCTGCGGCATCCACCCGTGATCCACGCCGTCCGCGCCCCGGGCCGGCCCACCCCGCTGTGAAGATCCCGCGAACGGCTTCCGCACACCTCTTGTTGCGTCATGTACGCGTCATTAGGTTCTCACCCGACGCACACCCCACCGCAACACGGCGTCGCGAGCATTCCCCTGCTCGTGACCACCACCCCAGATCCCCACGGGAGTTCGCATGCCGAAGTTCTACGCGCGTCGACGGGCCGGAGTCCTGGCGGCCCTGACCGGGCTCATAGCGTCGGTCGGGCTGCTCAACGGCCCGACCGCCTCCGCCGCGCTCCCCACCCCGGTCAGCGGGTCCACCGCCCGCACCTACCTCGCCTCGCTCACGGTGACGGCCGAGAACCGCACCGGCTACGACCGCGACCTGTTCCCGCACTGGATCACCGTCAGCGGCACCTGCAACACCCGCGAGACCGTCCTCAAGCGCGACGGGTCCGGCGTCGTCACCGACTCCTCCTGCGCGGCCACCAGCGGCAGCTGGTACTCCCCCTACGACGGCGCGACCTGGACCGCGGCCGCCGACCTCGACATCGACCACCTCGTCCCGCTCGCCGAGGCGTGGGACTCCGGGGCGGGCAAGTGGACCACCGCGCAGCGCCAGGCCTTCGCCAACGACCTGACCCGACCGCAGCTCATCGCCGTCACCGACGACGTCAACCAGGCCAAGGGCGACCAGGACCCCTCGACCTGGGTGCCGTCGCGGACCGCGTACCTGTGCACCTACGTCCGGGCCTGGGTCCAGGTGAAGTACTACTACGGCCTGTCCGTCGACTCCGCGGAGAAGAGCGCGCTGCAGGGCTACCTCGCGAGCTGCTGACCAGGGGGTTTCCCCGCCGCCCGCCGTCGTTCCGTACCGTACGGGGCGACGGCGGGGCGACGGAGAGGGGATTCGAGATGGTCCGACTGCGCCTGGGACCACTCCTGCGGTACGTCGACGGCACGTCGGCGACCGTCTGGGTCGAGGCGAGCCGTCCGTGCACCGCCAAGGTGCGCTGCGCGGACGGTGCCGGCGGGGAGGCCCGCACCTTCCAGGTCGAGGGCCACCACTACGCGCTGGTGCCGGTGACCGGGCTGACGCCGGGCACGACCGTGCCGTACGAGGTCCTGCTCGACGGCGTCCGCGTGTGGCCGCTGTCCGACGCGCCCGGGGAGTCCGCGGAACCCGGCGGATCCGGGGCGCAGGAGCCGGGCGGACCCGGCGCGCAGGAGCGGGGCGGGCCCGGCGCGCAGGAACCCGAGGCGCAGGAGTCCGGCTCGGCGCGGAACGACGGGCACCGGGCGTTCCCGCCCTCCGTCATCCGCACGCCCGCCGAGGGGGACGAGCTGCGCGTCGTCTTCGGCTCGTGCCGCTGGGCCGCGCCCCCGGCCGACGGCAAGGACCGGGTCGGCCCGGACGCCCTCGACACCCTGGCCGCGCGGATCGCCGCCGCCCCGGACGGCGAACGCCCGGACGTGCTGCTGCTCCTGGGCGACCAGGTGTACGCCGACGAGACCTCCGACGCGACCCGGCGCCGGCTGGCCGCCCGCCGCGACCTGACCGAGCCTCCGGGCGGGGAGGTCGCCGACTACGAGGAGTACACCGGCCTCTACTACGAGTCCTGGCTGGACCCCGAGGTGCGCTGGCTGCTGTCCACCGTGCCCAGCTGCATGATCTTCGACGACCACGACGTCGTCGACGACTGGAACACCTCCGCCTCCTGGCTGGCCGACATGCGGGCCACCGACTGGTGGCAGGAACGGCTGCTCAGCGGCCTGATGTCGTACTGGGTGCACCAGCACCTGGGGAACCTCTCGCCGGACGAGCTGGCCGCCGACCCCGTCTACGCGGCCGTCCGGGCCACCCCCGACGGCACCGGCGTGCTGCGCGCCTTCGCCGCCGGGGCCGACGCCGACCCGGCGTCGGCCCGCTGGAGCTACCGCCGCGACTTCGGCCGCGTGCGGGTGGTGATGGTCGACTCCCGGGCCGCCCGCGTCCTGGACGAGGGCAGCCGGGCGATGCTGAACTCCGAGGAGGCGGCGTGGCTGCGCGAGCAGGTCCTGGACCGCCCCGGCTCCTGCGACCATCTCCTGATCGGCACCTCCCTTCCCTGGCTGCTGCCGCACCTGGTGCACGACGTCGAGGCGTGGAGCTCGGCGCTGTGCCGGGGGGACCGGGGCGCGCGCTGGGCGCGGATCGGGGAGCGCCTGCGCCGGGGGGCCGACCTGGAGCACTGGGCGGCGTTCCCCGACTCCTTCACGGACCTGGCGGACCTGATCGCCGAGGCCGGCTCGGGACCCGGGGCACCGGCGACGGTGTGCGTGCTGTCCGGGGACGTGCACCACGCCTACGTCGCCGAGCCCGCGTGGCGGCCCTCCGCCGGACGAGGCTCCCCCAGTGCCCGCGTGCTGCAGCTGACCTGCTCCCCCGTCCACAACTCCGTACCGCTGTCGATCCGGCTCGGTTTCCGCTTCGGCTGGAGCGCGGTGGCGCGTGCGCTCGGGCGGCGGTTCGCCCGCCACGGGCGGTGCTCCCGGCCGCCGGTGACCTGGCGCAGGACGGCCGGGCCCTGGTTCGGCAACCAGCTGATGACGCTGACCCTGAAGGGCCGCTCGGCGCGGCTGCGCCTGGAGAAGGCCCAGACCGAGGAGGGCGGGCGGGCCCGGCTGACGACCGTGTGGACGTCCCGGCTCACCTCCTGAACGGCCCCGGCGACCGGCGACTGCTCCGCCGACAGCGACCCGCGTGCGGTGTGCGGCGGTGATCCGGACCCTTCGCCGGCGCTCCCGTCCTGCTCGGGCCGGGCGGTCCCGTTCGGCTTGAGCCTGGCGGTCCCGTCCTGCTCGGGCCTGGCGGTCCCGTTCGGCTTGAGCCTGGCGGTCCCGTCCTGCTCGACTTGGCGCGCTCCCGTTCGGCTTGGTACCGGCCCTCCCAGGCCCAAGGCTTCCGTTCGGCTCGCGAACTCGGGCCCGGCGCTCCCCTCCTGCTCGGGCCTGGCGGTCATGTCCTGCTCCGGCCTGGCGGTCCCCTCCTTCTCGGCTGGCGCGCTCCCGCCCTCCTCGGGCCCGGCGCTTCCCCCTGCTCAGACCCGACGCTCCCGTCCTGCCCACGCCCGGCCGCCCTCGCCGCCCCGAGCGGCACGGGGGACGCGTACACACGCGGCCGCCGGCGGGCGGTCCGGCTGGGCGGTGGCGGGCGGGCTGGCGGTCCGGCGCGGCGCGGGGACGGGCGGGCTGCCGGGTGAAGGGACCGTGTCGAACACGAGAGCCCCCGGTGAACTCCCCGCGCCCCAACCGGCGTACGCTGTATGGCTGTCATCAGGCCGCCCCCGCCGCTCCCCCGCGACGTCGCGGCAGGTCCGGTCCACGGGGGGCGTCACGGGAGCATCGGTGCTGGAGAGTCTCGGGGGAGTGGGGTCGCTCACCGGCACTCCGTGGATCTACGCGGTGGTGGCGCTGTCCGTCGTCCTCGACGTCTTCCTGCCGGTCCTGCCCAGCGGCGTCCTGATCGTCACGGCCGCCACCGCGGCGGCCGCGGGCACGGGCGCCGCGACGGGGCACGTCCCCCACGGCGTCCCCGGCGTACTGGCCCTGACCCTGTGCGCGGCCACCGCGTCGGTGCTCGGCGACCTGGTCGCGTACCGCCTGGCCTGGCGCGGCGGCGAGCGTCTGGACCGTGCGATCTCCCGCTCGCGCCGGCTGAGCACGGCGCAGAAACGACTCGGTGCGGCGCTGTCCCGGGGCGGTGGCGCCCTGGTGGTCCTGGCCCGGTTCGCGCCGGCCGGACGGTCGGTGGTCTCCTTCGGTGCCGGTGCCGCCCACCACCGCGTCCGCGACTTCCTGCCCTGGTCCGCTCTGGCGGGGCTGTCCTGGGCCACCTACAGCGTGGCCCTCGGCTACTTCGGCACCCAGTGGCTGGGGGCCAGCTGGCTGGCGACGGCGGTGTCCGTGGGTGCGCTGTTCGCCGCCGGCTCGGGTGCCGCGTTCCTGATGCGCCGGACACCCCAGCCGGCCGAGGCGCCGCAGCCGGCAACGGCTGCGTAATGGGCCACGGCTTCGCAGTGGGCCGGGGCGCAGTGGCCGGGCGGGGCGCAGTGGCCGGGCGGGGCGCAGTGGCCGGGCGGGCGGCGTCGTGGCCGGCCACAGCAGCGCCGTAGGAGGCGAGGCGTCGTAGCCCCGCGACGCCCAGTGTGCCGACCGAGGCGTCGTGACCGGCCGGCCGGCGTAGTGGCCGGCCACAGCGCCGCAGCGGGCGACGCGTCGTAGCCCGCCGAGGCTCCGCGTGGGGCGGCCGGGCAGCCGCAACCCGGCGGGCCCACGCGGCATCCCGTCGCCCGGGCCCACGCGGCATCCCGTCGGCCGGGGCCGGGCCGCGCCCGGCTATCCGGCCGCCCGCCGCGCAGCCTGCCCGCGCACCTCCAGCCCGGCCAGCAGCTCCGCCGTGGCGTCCGCGATCGACTCCACGGCACGGTCGAAGACCTCCTGGTTGTGGACGGCGGGCGCCCTGAAGCCGGACACCTTCCGCACGAACTGCAGCGCGGCCGCCCGGATCTCGTCCTCCGTGGCCTCCTCGGGCAACGCGGGCGGGCGCAGGGTCTTGATGCTCCGGCACATGCCCCCAGTGTCCTCCAGGACGGCGGCCCCGCCCAGACGGCGCCGCGAGGCAGCCCCGCGACCGCGTCCGGCGTCTCGCCGGTCGCCCGGCGCCCGGCGGCTCCCACCCGTTCGCATGAACTGCCGTGCGAAACTCGCGCCCCTAATTCGAACAGGCGTACCATTGCGCCGTGGCTACGACCTATGACTTCCCCAGTGACCTCCGCGCCGGTCAGGAGGAGCTGCATCAGGTCCGGGCCGAGCTGTCGGCCCTGCTCAAGCGGCTTCCCTGGTCGGTCGAACCGCTCGACGGCTTCAGTGACGAAGGCGGCTGGCGCAAGGTGGAGCGGCCCGCGTCCCCGGGCTGGACGCCCGACGAACAGGCCGAGGTGGAGAAGCTGCGCCGCCGCGAGCACGAGCTGGCGGTGTTCGTCAGCACGCACCGGTACTGGTCGGAGCTGACCGGCGGCGACGGCGTGGAGGCCCGCAGCCGGCTGAAGCACGCCCACGAGGCGCCCACGGACGGGGACGCGCAGACCTGAACGCTGCGGGGCGGGACGCCGGAACCGCCCCGGCACGGCGAAGGCCCAGGCTCCCACCCGGGTACCTGGGCCGCGCACGTACTTCCTCGGTGGGCGCGGACGGTTTCGAACCGCCGACATCCTGCTTGTAAGGCAGGCGCTCTACCCCTGAGCTACGCACCCGAGACGAGTGGACAGCCTACATGCCCCGGGCCACTGCCCCGCAAACGCGTGCGCCGGGGCCGGGCTTCCGGCGGGCGCACGGCTCCGGCGGGGCGGCCCGCACCGACGGCCGCCGTCAGGTCGCGTGCCCGGCGACGGCAGTCCGGCGGCCCGCACACGAACTGATCGGCCCGTGTGTTCGTCCTGTACGGGTGGGAGAATGACTGCACGCAGGGCCCATCACAGCACGGGAGAGGGATGTGACGGCGACACCGGCGACACCTCCGCGTCCGCACTCGCCGTATCCGCGGCCCCGGCGCACCCCGGCCGCCGTCCGTGACGTCCTGACCCTGGCGGGCCTGCCCCTGCTGGCCGCGCTCACCCTGCCCGCCGCGTTCGCCGGCGGCGGCACCCGGCGCTGGTTCGGCGGAGGGCGGGCCGAGAGCCAGCGGGCACAGGCACAGGCCGCCAAGGACGCCGCCGCGGCCGCGTTCTACGAACTGGACACCGCCCAGCGGGACCTGCGGATCTCCGTAGAGACGATCACGGCCGTCGACGACTCCCCCGCCGCCCGCCGGGCGGCCTCCGGTTTCGAGGCGCTCGGCAGGCGCATCGACGAGGTCAGCGGCCGCTACATCCAGGCCGTCGACGCCCACGATCTGGACCGGGACGACCTCGACGCCTCCGTCGCCGCCCGGGCGCGCACCGAACTGACCGCCGCCAGGGACGAACTGGTCCGCGTCAAGGAGGAGCTGGACCGTTTTGGCGCCGGCCTCGGGCCGCTGCTCGGCAAGGCCGAGACCCAGCTCGCCCGGCTGGTGCCCGCCGTGGAGCGCGCGCGCCAGGCCCTGCGCGCCGCGAGCGACGCCCTGGACGCCGTACGCGGCACGGGACTTCGCGCCGACGACCTCGCCGCCCGGCTCGCCGCCCTGTCCCCCGAGCTGACGAGGCTCAACCAGGGCGCCGGGGCGCACGGAGTGCCGCAGACGCTGGAGCGGGCCGAGCGGGTCGCGCGGGAGGCCGAGGCGATCCGGGCCGAGGCCGGGCGGCTGCCGGAGCGGGCCGCCGAGATCGACCGCAGGCTGGTCTCGCTGCGGACCCGGGCGCAGGCGCTGACCACGCGCGCCGGGCAGGTCCAGCCGGTGCTGAGCGAGCTGCGGCGCCGGTTCACGGCCGCCTGCTGGCAGGATCTGCAGCACGTGCCCGAGCAGGCCGCGGAGAACGTGCGGCAGGCCGAGCTGAAGCTGAAGGAGGCGCGGGAGGCCCGCGCGGCCCAGCGCTGGGCGGACGCCACCGCGCTGCTGTCGACCGTGCGGGCGCTGCTGAACGTCACCGACGAGGCCGTGTCGGCCGTCGGCGACCGCCTGACGCGGCTGGACGCGGTGCGCAGGGACCCGGAGCGGGAGATCGGGCGGACCCGGTTCGCGATCCGGGACGCCCAGCGGCTGGCCATGGCGGGCCGGACGACGCCCGACCCGCGGCACGCGCGCCCGCTGGACGACTGTGTGGCCCGCCTGGACCGCGCGGTCGCCGGCCTGGAGGGCCGCCACCCCGACTACTGGCACTTCCTGACGGAGACCGAGGCGGTACGGCGGACGGTGGCCGGCGTGGTCGCGCGGATACGGGAGGAGCGGGGAGCCGGCCACTGAACCGGCGCCCCGCCCCGTACGGCACTGGTCAGGTGCGGTAGGCGTAGTACGCCGCGGTCGGGTACGAGGCGATGATGCTCGCCACCGACCTGTTGTAGGTGTTGGTGGAGTGGTACGTCAGGTACGGCACGCCCTGCGAGCTGCGCGACGTGACGATCATGGTGTGGTCCTTGGACCCGTCCTTGTTGAAGTCCACCTGCAGCACGTCGCCGACGTCCAGCTGGTAGACGTTGGCGAGGCTGGTGACCCGCTTGGAGGACAGGGCGAACCACGAGAACTCGTTGACGCCGACGAACGAGTCCGACTGGATGTCCGCGGTGCCGAACCACTTGTGGAAGTCGTACGTGTAGCCGGGCACGTGCTTCCAGCCGCCGGCCTTCAGGGACTGGCTGACGAAGTTGGTGCAGTCGCCGCCGGCCCCCTCCCCGTTGAAGTCGGGGTACGCCGGGTTGTAGTTGTTCCAGTACTTCGTCGCGTAGGCGGCCATGGCCTTGTAGTCGTAGCCGCCGGCGGAGAAGTTCTTCGGGTTGGCCGGAGCGGGCCGCGTGGTCGCGGAGCGGGTCGCCGCGGGCGGGTTGTCGTCGTCGGCCGCGGTGGCGGCCACGGACGGAGCGGCGACCTGGTTGACCGCGACGCCGTCGTCGGTGTCGCGGATACCGGTCAGCTGCCAGTCGCCCTGGCGGTCCGCGCTGAACGTCAGCTCGTGGTGGGCCTGGAAGCCGGTGGTCTTCGGCTCGTTGCCCCGGACCTTCTCGTAGGTGAGGGTCGTGGTCTCGGTGACCGCGACGGTCGCCTTGCGGCCCTTCACGCGCGTGGCGTCGAGCGTGACGCTCGTGGTGGCCGCGCTGTACTTCTCGCCCAGCGCCGCCAGGCGCGACTTGCGGCCGCGCAGCTGGGACAGGGCGGAGCTCTCGTTCTTCGAGAGCTTGGAGGACAGGCGGACGTCGTCGGAGAACCGGGACGTCTGCCGCTTGTTCCCCGTGGCGCCGCCGTCCAGCAGGGCGTCGGTGCGGTCGGTGAAGACCGCGTCCGCCAGTCGCTGGAAGGTGGCCTTCGTCGCCGGGTCGACCGTGGGGTCGTCCGACACGGCCGCGCCCGCGCTCCAGTTGGGCACGAGGACCGCGCCGGCGACGACCGATGCGGCGGCTGCGGTGACTATGCTCGCGCGGCGCCTCTTACGGCTCAATCTTCTCGATTTCAATGGTGTTCCCCTCTACGCCGGTACACCGATACCGGGACCCGCATCTTCCCACGGCCCGAGGGGTGGTGGTGAAGGGGGATACGCAAGGGGAGCAGGAGAGTTGGGCCCTCACTTCACCACCGTCGACCAGTCCGGCGACTGCGCCGGGTCGAGATTGCGCAGGCTCTGCAGGGTCTCGGGCTTCTGCACGTCGAGCCAGTCGGCGAGCTCCTTGAAGGAGACGCACTTGACCTCCTTCTTGGTGCACACCTTCTCCACCACCTGGTCGACGGCCTTCATGTAGATGCCGCCGTTCCAGTCCTCGAAGTGGTTGCCGATGAACAGCGGGGCCCGGCTGCCGTAGTAGACGCGGTTGAAACCGGCCAGGTACGAGTCGACCGTCTGCTGCTCCCACTGCGGGTACTTGGCGGGGTCGCCCTCGGTCTCGCCCTCAGACTGGTTGTAGAGGAAGTTGAAGTCCATGGACAGGCCCTGGAACTTGCCGTTCTCGTACGGCAGCATCTGCAGCGGGAAGTCCCATATGCCGTTCTTCTTCACCGGCCATATCTGGAAGTCGCCGGCGGAGCTGGCGTCGTAGCGCCAGCCGTAGCTCTTGGCGGCCTTCAGCAGGTTGGCCTGTCCCTCCAGGCAGGGCGCGCGGCCGCCGGTGACCTGCTTCCTGAAGTCGAACGGCAGCGGGGCGATGTCGGTGTAGCCGGTGTTGGTCTTCCACTTCTCCACGAACGAGAAGAACTGGTCGATCTCGCTCTTCCACTCCTCGACGCTCCAGTCGCCGCCGCCCTTCTCGCCGCAGAAGTGGCCGTTGAAGTGGGTGCCGATCTCGTTGCCGTCCTCGTAGGCCTCGCGCAGCTGTTCCAGCGTGGTGCGGATGTGCTCGTCGGTGGGGTAGCTGATGGCCGCGGAGCCCACGGGGTGCTGCGGCGGGTGGTAGAGGTCCTTCTTGCTCTTGGGCAGCAGGTAGATGCCCGTGAGGAAGAAGGTCATGTGGGCGTCGTACCGCTTGGCCAGCTCGCGGTAGTGGGAGAAGAGGTGGTCGTCGCCCTCCAGGGCGCCGTCCCAGGAGAAGACGACGAACTGGGGCGGCTTCTCGCCGGGCTTGAGCGGCTCGGGCTTCAACTCGCCCTTCTGCGGGCCGGTGTACGAGGTGGACCCGTCCCCGAGCACCTTCGTCCGGCCGTCCCACTCGGGCTCCTTGCCGCCCTTCGACGTGGAGCCCTTGCCCTTGCCGCCGTCGGCCGAGGCGGTGGGCGCGGTGTGGTCGGAGCGGGTCAGCGCGAGGAAGCCTCCCACGAGTGACGCGACGACGAGCAGGGCCGCCAGGGTCAGGAACTGGGGGCGGGTGGTGCGGCGGGGTGCGCGGGCTTTGCGGCGGCGACCGGATGTCGACTTCATGCGCGGCTCAATCTGGGAGGTGGTCTGGGGCGTCGGGGGCGGGTGCCGGGGTGCGGCGGGGCGGCCGGGTCAGCCGAGCGGTCTGGTCGCGCCCGCCCAGATGCGGTACGGGACGCTGTCCGCTCTCGTGCCGGCGATGCCCTCCAGCGGCAGCGGTTCCAGGCTCTTGGCCAGGTCGATGCGGTAGACGACCACCGCCGTCGACACCGACTCGGCGGTGCCGACGTACCAGGCGGCGGTGTCCTTCTCGGTGGTGCCGGCCTTGCCGGCGACGTCGGCGGTGGCGGGCGCGTCGGCCGGGTGGGCGCCGCGGAAGGAGTCGGTGAGCGCCTGGGTGACCTGTTCGGCCACGCGGGCGTCGACGGCCCGGCGGCTCTCCGGGGAGTCCAGCGGCACGGCGGAGCCGTTGTGGGTGACACGGCGCACCGAGAAGGGCTCGGTGTGCCGGCCCTCGGCGGCGAAGGTGGAGTAGCCGCTGGCCATGCGGATGGCGCTGGGCGTGGAGCTGCCCAGGGAGAGGTCGGGCACCTGCCGGCCCAGGCTGGAGGGGAGCAGTCCGGCGGCCACGGCGGTCTCCTTCACCTTGTCCAGGCCGGTGTCCATGCCCAGTTGCATGAACGGCGTGTTCACGGACTCCGCGAGGGCCTTGCGCAGCGTGATCCGCCCCCAGGACTTATTGCCGTCGTTGTGGGCGGCGACCTTGCGGCCGCTGCGGTCCCAGTAGGGGCCCTCCGGAGTGGTGACGGGCACGCCGTCGTCGCCGTCGTAGACGGACTCCGGGGATATCTGCGTGCGGGGCTCGTCGCGCCGCTTGACCACACCGTGTTCGAGGCCGGCCGCGTAGACGAACGGCAGGAACGCCGAACCGGCGGGGACGGTGGTGGCGTTGGACTCGTTGTAGCCCTGCTTGCGGTGGTCGGGTCCGCCGTAGACGGCGAGGATGCGGCCGTCGGTGGCCACCGAGGCGGCGCCGTAGTGGGCGGTCCCCGCCGTGCCGGGGTCGCTCTTCAGGGCCTTCTTGCGGGCGCTGGTGACGGCGTCGGTCAGGGCCTTCTGCCGCCCGCGGTCGAAGGTCGTGTAGATCTGGTAGCCGCCGAGGTCGAAGTCCTTGTCGGAGATGTCCGCGGCCTTCTTGACGTACTGCGTGGCGAGTTCGACCAGGTAGTCGCTCTGCTCACCGGTGTCGTAGAGCGGGTTGGTCTTCAGCGGCTCGGGGAAGGTCCGGTAGGTGGCGCGCTCGGCCGGCGACAGCTTGCCTATCTTCACCATCCGGTCCAGGATCCAGGACCAGCGCTCCACGGCCCGCTGGTGGTTGGCGGAGCTGAGGGTGGGGTCGTACAGGCCGGCGCCCTTGAGCAGGGAGGCGAGGAAGGCGGCCTCGCCGGCGTTCAGCTTGCTGACGTCCTTGCCGTAGTACGCCTGGGAGGCGCGCTGGATGCCGTAGGTGCCGCGGCCGAACCAGCTGGTGTTGAGATATCCCTCGAGGATCTTGTCCTTGCTCATCTTGTTGTCGAGCTTGAGGGCGATCATCGCCTCGGTGAACTTGCGGCTGAGGGTGCGGTTCTGGTTCAGGTAGACGTTCTTGACGTACTGCTGGGTGATGGTGGAGCCTCCCTCGGTGTCGCCGCTGCCGACCGTGCGCAGCAGGGCGCGCGTGATGCCCTTGGCGGAGATCCCGGGGTCGGTGTAGAAGCTCTCGTTCTCGGCCGCGAGCACCGCCCAGCGCACGTCCTCGGGTATGTCCTTCAGCGGCATGGCCTGCCGCTGGACCCAGCCGGTGCGGGCCATGGGCGTGCCGTCCGACCAGAAGTAGACGTTGTCCTGCTGGGTGGCGTAGCTGTTCAGGTTGTCCGGTATGTCGGTCGCGGCGTAGGCGACGGCGAGGAACAGCGCGGACAGGCCGGTGGCGGCCAGCCAGGCGCCGAGCCACTGCCGCCAGGAGGGCACCCAGCGGCGCCAGCCGGTGCGGCCCGGCCGCGGATAGGCCGGCTTCAATCGGCGGGCGTACGGGGCGATTCTCCGGGCATACGGTTCGAGCAGGCGGGTGAGCGGCGCGCACCGCGCCGCGGCGGGGGCGAGGAGGGCGGCGAGGCGGCCCTGAGGGGAGGGCTGCGCGTTCCTGCGGCGGTCGGCGCGGCCGCCGGGTACCGGCTGCTCGACGACGCGCAGCTGCATGGTGGCATCCGCGGGCGGGGGCGGCTCCTGCGGCTCCAGCCGTACGGTCTTCAGCTGCATGGTGGCGTCCATCGGCGGTGGATCCACCCTGAGCTGCATGGTGACGTCGGGTGCGGGTTCCTTCTCCGCCGGCATGTCCTCCCCCGGGTCGCCGGCGGGGAGGTCGCCCTCCGCCTGGCGTTGCCACTTCGGCGCCGTCCGGCGGCCGCGTGGCCTGCGGCCCTCCTCCGGAGCACCGGCCCCCTGTCCTGCCTCGGTCACGACTGCGTCTCCCTCCGCACTCCGTGTTGCTCGCACGGGTAGACACAGCTGCCGCTCAAGCGGCCGCCAGCCCCCTCACCCCCGGCCGACTCGCGGCACTCGCGGTTCTCGCGGCAGTACAAAATTATCAGCGATCTTTTCAATTTCTCCGCACGGGAACTGGACAGAAACCGGCTCGGGCGGAGCGAGGATCTGCTACTCCTGCCCGTTCCCGCCCATTAACCTGTGCGTATGCCACGCTACGAGTATCGCTGCCGAAGCTGCGGCGACACCTTCGAACTCAACCGTCCCATGGCGGAGTCCTCCGCCCCGGCGACCTGTCCCGCCGGTCACGGCGACACGGTCAAGCTGCTGTCCACGGTGGCCGTGGGCGGCACGGCGAGCGCCCCCGCGCCCGCCCCGCGGTCCGGCGGCCAGGGCGGAGGCGGGTGCTGCGGCGGAGGCTGCTGCGGCTGAGGCCGGCGCGGCCGCCGGAGCCGGGGCGCATCCCGCTACCGCCCGCGTGAGGCCCGCAGGAACTCGCGGACGATCCGCTCCCCCGCCAGCACTCCGCGCTCCGGCAGCGCGCCGACGTGCGGGGCCGTCCAGTCGCTGTCGGCCAGTTCGCCGTGGCCGGGGCGCCAGCCCCGGTCCACCGCGAGCAGCAGGTCCGCGTCGAGCAGCGAGTCGCCGGCGCCCAGCGTGAGGTCGGCGCCGGTGCGGCGGGCCACCTCGCGGACGGCGGCGCTCTTGGTGAGCGGCCCGGGCACCGCGTAGAGCTTGCGGCCCTGCAGGGACACCGTCCAGCCCCGGTTGCCCGCCCACACGGCGAGTTCCTTCACCCAGTCCTCGGGGAGCAGTTCGCGCTCCACCACGAGGTAGGCGAAGAGGTCCTCGGCGACGCGGTGCTTGCGCACCCACACCGGGTCGGCCGAGGTCAGCAGGTGCTCGCTCACCTCGGCGAGCGGGGCGCACTCGTCGGCCAGCCGACCGGTGACCTGCCGGTGCCAGTCGCCGTCCGACACGCCGTCCACCAGCAGATGGCCGCCGTTGGCGCAGATCGCGTACGTCGGCGCCGGGCCCGGCAGGTTGATGCGCAGGTACTGCTTGCGTGTCCGGGTCGTGGTCGGCACGAACACCGCCGTGCCGGCCAGGTCGGTCAGCAGCCGGGCCGCGCTCTCCGTCATGTACGACAGCGGCCTGCTCTCGTGCACCTCGACGCACAGCAGCCGGGGCGCCCGGGCGTCCGGCATCGTCAGCGCCAGCGCCGCCGCCGAGTAGATGAGCGTGCGGTCGAGGTCGCTGGCCACCATCACCGGCATCAGAGCGCCACCGCCCTGCCGTCGGCCCCGGTCGCCCCGCGCGTGAACTTCGGGTGGATCAGCCCCACGCAGGTGTACGGCAGTTCGCCCACCTCCTCGACGGGAACCCCTCTCTGCCCGGCCAGCAGGCGCACGTGGTCGAGGTCCGCGCCGGCGCCGGCCCGGGCCAGGATCTTCCACGGCACCCGGCGCAGCAGCACCCGCGTGGTCTCGCCGACGCCGGGCTTGACGAGGTTGACGTCGTGGATGCCGTACTCCTCGCTGATGCGCTCGACCGCCGCCCAGCCCTCCCAGGTGGGGGTGCGGTCGCCGCTCAGCAGCTCCTTGACCGCCGTGTCCACGGCGTCCGCCACCTCCGCGAAGCGGGCGGAGACGGCGTCGACGAAGACCGACGAGACGTCCGCGCCGGCGAGTTCGCGGTAGAACTTCGCGCCGTGGAAGTCGTGCGGCCCCACCAGGTCCGCGCGCAGCACGGTGCGGGACACCAGGCCCGACACCGTGGAGTTGAGGCAGGCGGAGGGGATGAGGAAGTCCTCCCGGGTGCCGTAGGTGCGCACGCACGAACCCGGGTCGGCCAGCACCGCGATCTCCGGGTGGAACCCGCTGACCCCGTCCGACTTCTCGAACTCCTCGACGGCCGCAGCCAGTTCCCGGGTGATGGCGCCCTTGCCGGTCCAGCCGTCGACGAAGACGACGTCCGCCGGGTCGTACCGCTCGGCCAGCCAGCGCAGCGCGTTGGCGTCGATGCCGCGGCCGCGCACGATGGAGACGGCGTAGTGCGGCAGGTCCAGCTCGTGCCGGTGGCGGGCCCAGCGGCGCATCAGGACGCCGACCGGGGTGCCGGCGCGGGCCAGGGAGACCAGGACCGGGCGCGGGCCCCGCTCGGTGAGGACCGCCTCGGTGACGACGCCCACGGCCCGGGCGATGCGGGCGGCGGAGGTCCTGAGCGCCGCGTGGAAGAGCTTTTGGTACTGCTCGCTGGGCTGGTACTCCACCGGCAGCGACTCGGCGTAGTGGGCGCCGCCGCTCTGGATGGCCTCCTCCCGCTCCTCGGTCGGCGCCTCCAGGGTGACGTCCGAGAGGTCCTGCAGCAGCCAGCCGACCTCCTCGGGCGCGTACGAGGAGAAGGCGGGGCCGCGGAGGGGCTCGGGCAGCATGGCGGGCCTTTCGGGGGCGGGCGGCGGTGCGGGGACGTACGACGGCACGACCGCGAGCACGACGTGCGGGGTGTGCGCGGCGAGCTGGGCCAGCAGGCCGTCGGGCGCGTGCAGTTCGGGGGTGTCCGCGGCCGAGTCGACGACGGCGACGACGGTGTCGAAGCCGGCGCCGGCGACGTTGTAGGCGTAGCGCTCGCCGGGGCCGTCGGCGGGGCGGTCGTGCGCCGGGAAGACGAGGCGGGTGCGGATCGCGTAGCCGGGGTCGTCGACGGCGAGGACGGGCGAGCGGGTGGTGGTGGAGTAGCGCACCTCGGCGCCGACCAGCTGCTCCAGCTCGCGGGCCAGCCGCAGGGGTGCGTACATCAGCTCCTCGCAGCCGAGGACCAGCACGCGGCCGGCGCCCGCGGGCAGCGACTCGGCGATCTGCGCGGCCATGGCGGGCAGGGCGCGCTCCAGGCGCACCCGGTGCGCCGGCGTGAAGCCGTGCCGTCCGCCGTCGGGCACGCCGCGGGGCCAGCGCAGCTCCAAGCGGGCGGCGCGGCGTGCCCGCTGCCCGGGGACGGCCGCCGGGGCCGCCCCGGCCGGCCGGTGCTGCCGCGGGACGCCCGCCGGCTCGTGGCGCGCGACCAGCTCCTGCCCCCGGGCCAGGACGCCGTCGGGCAGGCGCACCGTGCCCGAGGCCGTCGCCACCAGGTCGACGCGGGCGCCGATCTCCCGGGCGAAGTCCGCGAGGCGGTCCGCGTCGGCGGCCGAGCGCATGTCGACCAGCGCGACCACCACGTACCGCTTGCGCGGATGACGCGCGTGCAGTTCGCGGATCGTGTTCAGCACCGTGTTGCCGGTGGAGAACTCGTCGTCGACGAGCACCAGCGGCCCGTCCCCGCCGAGCAGTGCCGGGTCCTCCGGAAGCAGCAGGTGCGAGGTGGCGTGCGAGTGGGACTCCTCGAAGCCGCCCGCCGGCGCGACCCCGGGCACCGGGCGGCGGGTGGAGTGCAGGTAGGGGGCGGCGGCGAGGCCGTCGGCGACCGAGTGGCCGAGGCCGGTGGCGGTCTCGGCGTAGCCGACGACGACGGCCCTGCGCGCCTCCTCGGCGCCCAGCAGCTCGCGCACCCGGCGGCCGAGGGCCACCCCGTGCCCGTACACCACGGACGGCGACTGCGGTACGTGCTTGCCGAGCACGTTGGACACGAGCAGGTGCGCCCGCTTGGGGTTGCGGCGCAGCGCCAGCCCCAGCAGGCCCGTCAGCTCGTCGTCGCCCAGGAGCTCGACCCCGAGCCGCTCGGCGACCCAGGTGCCGGTCCAGACGCCGTGGTTCAGTACGTTGTTCATGCGTTCCCTGTCGGTGGGGGGCGGCCGGGGACCCGGCGGTCAGCCGGCCGCCCCGGCGGCGAGCAGCTCCACGAATCCGACGTCCTCGCGGGCGACGCCGAAGACCTCGGCGCGCAGCAGGGTCCGCTCGGCCCAGGCGCGGTGCGGCTTCACCTCGTTCATCTTGTTGGTGTAGGCCGACCGGAGCACACCCCCGCCGCCGCGTTCCGGCCGCAGGATGTCCCGGGCGTCGCTGAACTCCTCGTGACTGACGACCGACAGCGCGTGCACGGGCGTCACGTGCGAGGGGTGGATGCAGGTCTTGCCCAGCAGGCCGTTGGCCTGGTCGAGTGTGATCTCCCGCAGCAGCCCGTCCATGGCGTGCTCGATCAGTTTCTCGCGCAGCTCCGCCGCCTGCACCTGCAGGAAGGGGCTCTGCCGCAGCTGTGGCTTGAACATGCGCTCCTGCACCCGGAAGTACTCCCACACCGGGCCGGTGACGGTGAAGCCGGTGCCGTCGGCCCGGCCCAGCATGTTCACCACGTCGGCGATCACGGAGGCGACGACCTGGACGTCGTAGGCGGTCATGTCGGGGGCGCGGCGCAGCCCGTAGGACGAGCAGAAGTCGGTCACGCCCAGGCGCAGCGCGAGCACCCGGTCCCGGTACTTGTCGACGGCGCGGAAGATGCCCTCCAGCGTCTCCACGCGCGACTCCCGGTACAGCAGCTCCGGCGACTCCAGGACCGGCATGGCGAACAGCCGCCGTCCGCTCGCCGCCTCGGCGCCGTGCAGCGCCTCCAGGAAGGGGACGCCGCGCTCGGCGGTGAACTTCGGCAGGACGAAGCCCGACAGCAGCCGCACGGCCGGGCCGAGGCGCCGCACCAGGTCGGGGATCTGCTCGGGGGCGCGGACCCGCACGAACAGCAGCGGCAGGTCCGCCTCCGGGAGCCGGTCCAGCTCCGCGAACTGCCGGATCAGGTTCTCCTCGCCCGCCACGACGTCGGCGTCGTCGATGGAGTCCTCCAGGCACAGCACCATCGAGACCACACCGCGCCCGGCCTGCTTGAGGATGTCGCCGGCCAGCCGCTGACGTGTCGCGGGGCTGTAGAGCGTGGCGCCCAGGGCGGCGGAGAGCAGCCGGGCCGGGGAGTCGGCGGTGAACGCGCACGGCTCCCGGTGGAAGAGGCGCTGCCGCACCTCTGGGGCGATGTGCCCGAAATGACGCATGGAGCTCCCCCGTGGAGACGAAAAGGGGCCGGTGAAGAAAGCCGAAAAGGTGGCCGGTAATAGTACGTACGAATCGGTGTCGGAGGTTCCCGACCGGTGTGAACTTATGGTGACCCCACTATGACGGTGGTCTCGCGGAGCCCGGAGACCGGGCGCGGAAGGGCGCACCCCGCATTGTCGTGAGCAGGACCGGGAAGGCAGGATGACGGCATGACGCACGCCATGCTGAAGGGGTCGAACGTCCCGCTGGAGGCCGCCACGGTGCGCGCCGTGCTGCGCTGGACGCCCGGCCGGGGAGTCCCGGACGTCGACGCCTCGGCGCTGCTGCTCGGTCCCGACGGCCGGGTGCGCTCGGACGAGGACTTCGTCTTCTACAACCAGCCCCGGCACCCCTCGGGGAAGGTGTGGCGGCTGGGGAAGAAGCGGGTCGCCGAGGGCCTGACCGACACGATCCAGACGGACCTCGCCGGCGTCGAGCCCGGGGTCGGCCGGATCCTCCTGGTCGCCTCCGCGGACGGTGTCACGTTCGACCAGGTCCGGGCGCTGCGCATCCTGGTGCACGACGCGGCCGTCCCGGACGCGGAGCCGCTGGCGTACTTCGACGTCAAGCCGGAGACGGGCCACGAGACGGCACTGATCTGCGGCGAGCTGTACCGCAGGGGCGACGGCTGGAAGTTCCGGGCGCTCGGCGAGGGGTACTCGAACGGGCTGAAGGGGCTCGCGACCGACTTCGGCATCTCGGTGGACGAGGCGGAGGAGTTCCAGCAGCCGGAGTCCGGGGCGACGACGCGGGCTGCGGCCACCGCCGCCCCCACCGCCGCCCCGGTGTCCACGGCGGTGACGGCCGCGCAGCCGCTGCCGCCGGAGCAGCCGACCTACGAACGTCCCCCGGCGCAGCCCGCGGCGCCCCAGCCGGCGTACGGATACCCGCAGCCGGCCGCCGCGTCGACCGCGTACGGGTATCCGCAGGCACCGCCGCCGACCGCTGCCGCGCCGTCCGGGTACGGGTATCCGCCGGTGGCGGCCACCGCCCCCGACCCGGACTTCCGGCTGCCGCCGCAGGGACCGCAGTTCATCGGGCGGTAGCCGGACGGCCGCGCACGGGCCGGCCGTCGCACCGGGCGCCGAAGCGACAGGCCGTTCAGCTCCTCAGCCGGTGCGGGGAACCGCGCGGCCGGGGTCCGTGCCCGGTGGGGGCGCGTGCACCGGGCGCCCGGGGGTGAGGGCACCGGGCCGTCGCCGCCGGGCCGGGGACGCGGCCGGCCGCCGGGAACCGGCCGCCGAGCCCGTCGCACGAGGAGGGCGGCCGGCGCTCACCGGGGCGGAACCTTCAGCGCTCGGCCTTCGTCTTGTAGCCCCGCCCCCACTGCAGTCCCCACCCGTACAGGCGGTCCAGTTCCGCCTGGAAGCCGTAGACGAACTTCACCTCGCGGCGGACGACGATCTCGCCCTTCACGTTCTCGATCAGCACGACCGCGCACGAGCGGGCCTGAGGGTGCCGCTCGTCGAGGCCGATCTCGATGCGCGGCCCGCTGCTCGGGTACAGCGTGACGACGGCGTGCGTACGGTCGAAGGCCGGCGTCTGGTCGTAGATGTAGACGAAGACCAGCAGCCGTTTGATGGCGTCCCGGTGGTCGAGGTTGACGTACATCGTCTCACCGGAACCCGAGCCGAACCGGTCGTCGCCGCTGAGCTTGACGTACGGCGCCGCGTTCACGTCGCCGAGGAAGCCGCCGAGCGGCTGGACGACCCCCTTGGTGCCGTCGGCCAGCTCGTACAGGCAGCCGAGGTCGAGGTCGACGTTCACCATGCTCTGGCTGTGGCCGATCACCTCGGGCGGCTTCAGCGCCCGGAGGGGGTGCCGCAGCAGACTCTCCCGCGTGGGACCGCCGATGTCGGAGGTCCGCATGCGCCAGGCCAGGTTCACGCGCAGGTGCCCGCTGGCCGCGCCCTGCTTGGTCAGCGACACGTGGTGGTGCCGCTTGGTGAGCTCGATGGCGTTGCTCGCGGCGCTGCCCGAGTCGAACTCGGCCGCGCGCCCTCCCAGTAGACCGTCGAAGAGCCCCATGTCCTGATCCCGCCCCCACTTCCCGCCCCTGCACCCGCCGCGGGGCGGCCCGAGGACCCGGCTCGACCTGCCGTCGTCCTCGCCCGGCCGCCCCGCTCAGAGCGTTCCTCACCCGGAGGGCTGTCACACCCCGGAGGAGATTTCCGTCCTGTCGTCCGAGCCCTCGCCCTTCTCCGCGGCCGCCGCGAGCGCGCGGTTGCGGCGGACGGAGGACCAGAAGGACCAGGCGATCAGCACCACGCCGACCAGGCCGGTGATCACCTCGTTGATCTGGTACTGGATGGTGACCATGAGGATCACGGCGAGCGCGCCGATCGCGTAGTGCGCGCCGTGCTCCAGGTAGACGTAGTCGTCGAGGGTGCCCTGGCGGACCAGGTAGACCGTGAGCGACCGCACGTACATGGCGCCGATGCCGAGACCCAGCGCCATCAGGACGATGTCGTTGGTGATGGCGAAGGCGCCGATCACCCCGTCGAAGGAGAAGGAGGCGTCCAGGACCTCGAGGTAGAGGAACATGAAGAACGCGGCCTTGCCGGCGAGCACGACCGCCGATCGCTGCCTGCCGCTGCGCGCGGCTTCCTCCTCCGCCTCGTGCTCGCGTTCCTCCTCTTCCTCCAGCTTGTCCTCGAAGTAGCCGGACAGGCCGCCGACGACCATGTAGGTGATCAGGCCGGCGATACCGGCGATCAGCACCGTCTGCGCCTTGTCGACGTGTGCGCCGCCGTGCTGGTGGGCGTGGGTGGCGAAGGTGAAGGACGTGATCAGCAGGACGATCAGCGCGATGCAGACCGACAGCATGTCGACCTTGCCGAGCTTGGCCAGCGGGCGCTCCAGCCACGCCAGCCACTTGATGTCCCGGTCCTCGAAGATGAAGTCCAGGAAGATCATCAGCAGGAACATGCCACCGAACGCGGCGATCGCCGGGTGGGCGTCGGTCACCAGTTCCTGGTAGCGGTCCTTGTTGTTCAGCGCCAGGTCGACGGCCTCGACGGGGCCCATCTTGGCGCTGACGGCGACGATCACGACCGGGAAGACCAGCCGCATGCCGAAGACGGCGATGAGCACGCCGATCGTGAGGAAGATCTTCTGCCAGAAGGCACTCATCTTCTTCAGGATTCCGGCGTTGACCACCGCGTTGTCGAACGACAGCGAGATCTCGAGGACGGACAGGATGGCCACGATGCCGAAAGCGGTCCACCCCCCGTAGAAGACAGCCGCGACCAGGCCGAGCGCGGTGACCGCGAACGACCAGCCGAAGGTTTTCAGAAGCACTGGCTACCCCATCGTGTGTTGGGGGCCCTCCCCAGACGGTGTCTGGGGGTAGGTTTACCCCGCGCCGCACTCGGCTTTACGAAACGTTGACTCCGAAGTCTAGAGCGATCCCCCGGAGACCGGACGCGTACCCCTGTCCCACAGCCCGGAACTTCCATTCGCCCTGGTACCGGTAGAGCTCACCGAAGATCATGGCCGTTTCCGTGCTGGCGTCCTCGCTGAGGTCGTAGCGCGCGAGCTCCTGGCCGTCGGCCTGGTTGACCACGCGGATGAAGGCGTTGCTGACCTGGCCGAAGGTCTGGTTGCGCTCGTCGGCCAGGTGGATGGAGACGGGAAAGATGATCTTGTCGCAGTGGAGCGGCACCTTGGTGAGGTCCACCAGGATCGACTCGTCGTCACCCTCGCCCTCGCCGGTGAGGTTGTCACCGGTGTGCTCCACGGAGCCGTCGGGGCTCTTGAGCTGGTTGTAGAAGACGAACCACTCGTCGCCCAGCACCCGGCCGCTGTTGCACAGCAGCGCGCTCGCGTCCAGGTCGAAGGGGGCTCCGGTGGTGGAGCGCGCGTCCCAGCCGAGCCCGATCATGACGTTGGTCAGGTTGGGTGCGGCCTTGGACAGGGAGACGTTGCCTCCCTTGGCGAGCGTGACGCCCATGATGCTGGTCCTCCCCGTAGTACTTCCCTCGTTGTCCTGCACGTCCGGCGCCGCACGCAAACCGTGCGACGCCGGACGATTGCCGAGACGCGCCTCGCCTCGGAGAGCCTGAGGAGCTTTCAGACGTTGACGCCGAAGTCCTGGGCGATGCCACGCAGGCCGGAGGCGTACCCCTGGCCGATGGCGCGGAACTTCCACTCCGCGCCGTGGCGGTACAGCTCGCCGAAGACCATGGCGGTCTCGGTGGAGGCGTCCTCGCTCAGGTCGTACCGGGCGATCTCCTGCTGGCCGGCCTGGTTGACGACGCGGATGAACGCGTTGCGGACCTGGCCGAAGGACTGCTGGCGGTTCTCGGCGTCGTAGATGGAGACCGGGAAGACGATCTTCTCTACGTCCGCCGGCACGCCGGCGAGGTTGACCTTGATCTGTTCGTCGTCGCCCTCGCCCTCACCGGTGATGTTGTCACCGGTGTGCTCCACGGAGCCGTCCGGGCTCTTGAGGTTGTTGAAGAAGACGAAGTGCTGGTCGCTGGCGACCTTGCCGGACGAGTTCAGCAGCAGCGCGCTGGCGTCCAGGTCGAAGTCGGTGCCGGTCGTGGTGCGCACGTCCCACCCCAGACCGACGATGACGGCGGTCAGGCCCGGGGCCTCCTTCGTCAGCGATACGTTGCCGCCCTTGCTGAGGCTGACTCCCACGAGTCCTCCATTGGTGTCCGGGGGCGGGGAGCCCCGTCGTGCATCGGATATGGGATCAACGTGTCGATCCTAGTGACGGGTTCCCGCCTCCCGCAGGCCCTGGAGCCGACAGATCTACAGGGTGTCGAGGGCCTTCACGTAGTCGTTGAGGTCACGCGCGTCGGGCAGGGCGTTGACCACGGTCCAGCGCACGACGCCCTCCTTGTCGATGATGAAGGTGCCGCGCACGGCGCAGCCCTTGTCCTCGTCGAGGACGCCGTAGGCGCGGGAGACCTCGCCGTGCGGCCAGAAGTCGCTGAGCAGCGGGTACTCCAGGCCCTCCTGCTCGGCGAAGACCCGCAGGGTGTGGATGGAGTCGTTGGACACGGCGAGCAGCTGGGTGTCGTCGTTGACGAACGTCGGCAGGTTGTCGCGCAGCGCGCACAGCTCGCCGGTGCACACGCCGGTGAAGGCGAACGGGTAGAAGAGCAGCACCACGTTCTTCTCGCCGCGGAAGTCGGACAGCCGCACGGTCCGGCCGTGGTTGTCCTTCACCTCGAAGTCGGGGGCCTTGTCGCCTGCCTGGATCGCCATGTCCTGCATCCCTTCGACGGAGCTGTTCGGGTGGGAACACCCTACGCAGCGGCCATCGCGGGCCGGCGGACGGGCCGGTGCGGCACCGGCCCGTCCGCGACGCCCCGGGCCCGACGGGCCCGGGGCGTGGGGCTACGCGGCCGTTCGGGCCGGGGCGGGGGGCCGGGGGCGCGGGGCCCCGGGGAGGTACCGCACCGCCCCGCGCACGGTCACTTCTTCGACTTCGCGGCCTTCGGCGTCGCCAGCCGGCTGCCGCTCCAGTCCTTGCCCACGCTGACGCTCTTGCTGGCCGTCAGACCCGCCGTCGTCGCGGCTTCCGAGATGTCGCTCGGCTCCACGTACCCCGATCGGCCGGTCTTCGGCGTCAGGAGCAGGATCGGGCCGCCCTCTTCGATGTACGTGGTGGCGTCCACCAGCGCATCGGTCAGGTCGCCGTCGTCGTCGCGGAACCACAGCACCACGGCGTCGGCCACGTCGTCGTAGTCCTCGTCGACGAGCTCGCTGCCGACGGCGTCCTCGATGGCTTCGCGGAGCTCCTCGTCGACGTCGTCGTCGTAGCCGATCTCCTGGACCACCTGCCCGGGCTGGAAGCCCAGCCTCACGGCCGGGTTAGTCCGCTCCTCCGCGTGGTCCGCGGTCGCGCTCACGGGTTGCCTCCTGATGATGTTGCGAGATAGGTCTTCAGCCACGCGCGTGCGCGAAGCATTGGCCGTAGTCCACACGGGCGGGCCGGATCGCGCAAGTACCCGGCGGTTCAGACCGCCGAAACGGTGACGATCCCGGCGGTGTCGCCGCAACTCCTGACACCGTAGCGCGACCGGGGGTGACGCACACCACACCCTTCTGCCCGATTTTGCCCGTTTCGGAACCCTGCCGGACCGGGCCATTGGTCCCGAGTACCCCGACTACCCCTCGGTAGAGATGACTTTGCCCTCCCCGAGGTACACGATGGGGAACGGTGCAGGCACAGGCAGAAAACCCAGGAAAATCCTGGTCAACGTATCAGAATTGTCGCCCACTGACAGGTAAGGAACAGCGTGGCTTCCGGATCCGATCGAAACCCGATCATCATTGGCGGCCTTCCGAGTCAGGTTCCTGACTTCGACCCCGAGGAGACCCAGGAGTGGCTGGACTCGCTCGACGCCGCGGTCGACGAGCGAGGCCGCGAGCGGGCCCGCTACCTCATGCTCCGGCTGATCGAGCGAGCCCGCGAGAAGCGCGTCGCCGTGCCCGAGATGCGCAGTACGGACTACGTCAACACCATCCCCACCAAGAACGAGCCGTTCTTCCCCGGCAACGAGGAGATCGAGCGCAGGATCCTCAACGCGACCCGGTGGAACGCCGCGGTGATGGTCTCCCGCGCCCAGCGCCCCGGCATCGGCGTCGGCGGGCACATCGCCACCTTCGCCTCCTCCGCCTCGCTCTACGACGTCGGCTTCAACCACTTCTTCCGCGGCAAGGACGAGGGGGACGGCGGCGACCAGGTCTTCTTCCAGGGCCACGCCTCCCCGGGCATCTACGCCCGCGCGTACCTGCTGGACCGGCTGACCGAGCGGCACCTGGACGGCTTCCGCCAGGAGAAGTCCAAGGCCCCCTTCGCCCTCTCCAGCTATCCGCACCCGCGCTCGATGCCGGACTTCTGGGAGTTCCCGACGGTCTCCATGGGCCTCGGCGCGATCGGCGCGATCTACCAGGCCCGGATCAACCGCTACATGCTGGCCCGGGGCATCGCCGACACCTCGAAGTCGCACGTGTGGGCCTTCCTCGGCGACGGCGAGATGGACGAGCCGGAGTCGCTCGGCCAGCTGTCCATCGCCGCCCGCGAGGGCCTGGACAACCTGACGTTCGTCGTCAACTGCAACCTGCAGCGGCTGGACGGCCCGGTGCGCGGCAACGGCAAGATCATCCAGGAGCTGGAGTCCGTCTTCCGGGGTGCCGGCTGGAACGTGATCAAGCTGATCTGGGACCGCACCTGGGACCCGCTGCTCGCCCAGGACCGGGACGGGATCCTGGTCAACAAGATGAACACCACGCCGGACGGCCAGTTCCAGACCTACGCCACCGAGTCCGGCGCGTACATCCGCGAGCACTTCTTCGGCGACGACCACCGCCTGCGCGCGATGGTCGAGAACATGACCGACGACCAGATCCTGCACCTGGGCCGCGGCGGCCACGACCACCGCAAGATCTACGCGGCCTTCAAGGCGGCCGTGGAGCACAAGGGCCAGCCGACGGTCATCCTGGCCAAGACCGTCAAGGGCTGGACGCTCGGCCCGAACTTCGAGGGCCGCAACGCCACCCATCAGATGAAGAAGCTGACGGTCGACGACCTCAAGCGCTTCCGCGACCGCCTGCACCTGCCGATCTCCGACAAGGCCCTGGAGTCCGGCCCGCCGCCGTACTACCACCCGGGCCGCGACTCGGAGGAGATCCAGTACATGCACGACCGGCGCAAGGGCTGCGGCGGCTACGTGCCCACCCGGGTCGTGCGCTCCAAGCCGCTGGCGCTGCCGGACGACAAGGCGTACGCGGGGGTCAAGCGGGGCTCCGGCCAGCAGGCCATCGCGACGACGATGGCCTTCGTCCGGCTGCTGAAGGACCTCATGCGGGACAAGGAGCTCGGCCGGCGGTTCGTGCTGATCGCGCCGGACGAGTACCGCACCTTCGGCATGGACTCCTTCTTCCCGAGCGCGAAGATCTACAACCCGCTCGGCCAGCAGTACGAGTCCGTCGACCGCGACCTGCTGCTCGCCTACAAGGAGTCGCCGACCGGGCAGATGCTGCACGACGGCATCTCGGAGGCGGGCTGCACGGCCTCGCTCATCGCGGCCGGCTCGGCCTACGCCACGCACGGCGAGCCGCTCATCCCGGTCTACGTCTTCTACTCGATGTTCGGCTTCCAGCGCACCGGCGACCAGTTCTGGCAGATGGCCGACCAGCTGGCGCGCGGGTTCGTCCTGGGCGCGACCGCCGGCCGCACCACGCTCACCGGCGAGGGCCTGCAGCACGCGGACGGCCACTCGCAGCTGCTCGCCTCGACCAACCCGGCCTGCGTGGCGTACGACCCGGCGTACGCGTACGAGATCGCGCACATCGTCCGCGACGGACTGCGCCGGATGTACGGCGGCTCCGAGGAGCACCCGCACGGCGAGGACGTCTTCTACTACCTCACCGTCTACAACGAGCCCATCCAGCAGCCGGCGGAGCCGGCGGACGTGGACGTCGAGGGCATCCTCAAGGGCATCCACCGCCTGAGCGAGGGCACCTCGGGCGCGGTGCCGGCACAGATCATGGCGTCCGGCGTGGCGGTGCCGTGGGCGCTGCAGGCACAGCGGATCCTCGCCGAGGACTGGAACGTCAGGGCGGACGTCTGGTCGGCGACCTCCTGGAACGAGCTGCGCCGCGAGGCCGTCGCCTGCGAGGAGTACAACCTGCTGCACCCCGAGGAGGAGCAGCGGGTGCCGTACGTGACGCGGAAGCTCGGCGGGGCCGAGGGCCCGTTCGTGGCGGTGTCCGACTGGATGCGGTCGGTGCCGGACCAGATCGCGCGCTGGGTGCCGGGCACGTACCAGTCCCTGGGCGCCGACGGCTTCGGCTTCGCGGACACCCGCGGGGCGGCCCGGCGGTTCTTCCACATCGACGCCGAGTCGGTCGTGGTCGCCGTGCTGACGGAGCTGGCGCGTGAGGGGAAGGTGGACCGGTCGGTGCTGAAGCAGGCCGTCGACCGCTACCGGCTGCTCGACGTCTCGGCGGCCGACCCGGGCACGGCGGGCGGCGACGCCTGACACGCGCGCGACGCGCGTCCTTTCGCAGGGGGCGGCGGGGCTCGAGGCTCCGCCGCCCCCTGCGGCGTCCCCGGTGTCCCTACGATGCGGCCATGGACCAAGTCTCGGCGCAGACCCGTTGGGAACGGCGCACCCAGCGCCCGCTGCTGGCCCTCGCGGTGACGTTCGCCGCCGCCTATGCCGTGCCGATCGTGGACAGCGGGGCGAGCCGGCCGGTGACGTCCGCCTGCACGGCCGTGGAGTGGGTGGTGTGGGGCGCCTTCGCCGTGGACTACCTCGTACGGCTGTCGCTGACCCGGCGGCGATGGGAGTTCGTCCGCCGCAACTGGCTCGACCTGTGCGCCGTGGTGCTCCCGATGATCCAGCCGCTGCGGCTGCTGCGTGTGGTGGCGACGGTGCTGCTCGTCGGGCGCCGGGCGCGGCTGGCCTCGCAGATCCGGCTGACGACGTACGTGGCCGGTGCCGTGGTGGGGCTGCTGATGTTCGGGTCGCTGGCCGTGCTGTCGGTGGAGCGGGAGGCGCCGAACGGGAACATCCGTACCCTGGGCGACGCGGTGTGGTGGTCCTTCACGACGATGACGACCGTGGGGTACGGGGACCACGCGCCGACCACCGGGCTGGGCCGGGTGCTGGCCGTCGGGCTGATGCTGTCCGGGATCGCCCTGCTCGGTGTGGTGACCGCGAACATCGCCGCGTGGTTCATCGCCCGGTTCGAGCGGGACGACCAGGAGGAGCGGCGGCAGACGGAGGCGATCGAGGCGCTCGCCGCGGAGGTGCGGGCGTTGCGGGCGGAGGTGGCCGTGCTGGCGGGGGCCGGTCCCCGGCCGGCGGCCGGGGACCCCGCGGCCGCCGATCGCGCGGACGATCCCGACGACGCCGGGCGTCGCGCGGTCCGGCCGGTTCCGTAGTCCCGTCCGGCCACGTGAACCGGGGTGCCCGCGCGCGTCGTGCCCGTGCCCGCCGTCATCAACTCCCCGAACCCTGTGCAGCGTTGTCGTGCACGGGGTTCTGTGGTGCGGGTACCCCGGTGGCGGCGCGCCATCCTCCCCGCACCGGGGTCCTTCGCGGCTCCGGTGCCGCTGCCCGCGCGCTGCCCCCCTCCAGCAGCGCGCCGCAGCCGTCCACCCCCCATGCCCTGCGGAGGGCTTGACCCACTGTGACCTGCGGCGCGCGCCGAGGGCCAGCGATCTTGAGCGGAGTCACCCTGACGAGCGAACGCGGGACCGACGGACCGTCAGAGGTGGCCGACGCCCGCGCCGGCCTCGGCGTTCACCCCGCGCCTGGTGAGCAGCGCGACCAGGACGGCCACGGCCGCGACGCCGGCGGCGACGAGGGAGGCGAGGCTCATCCCGGAGATGAACGTGTCGTGCGCGACGGACGTGATCTGCGCGGCGACCTGCTCGGGCACGCCCTTGGGCACCGGGGCCACGCCGACCTGCACCGCCTCGGAGGCCTGGTCGAGCTGCGCCGGGGTGAGCGGCGGCAGCTTGGCGTCGGCCCAGTTGCCGGCGAGGTCGTTGTCCACCTTGGAGGCCATCACGGCGCCCAGGACGGCCGTGCCGAGGCTGCCGCCGATCTGCATCGCGGCCTGCTGGAGCCCGCCGGCCACGCCGGACAGCTCCAGGGGCGCGTTGCCGACGATGACCTCGGTGGCGCCGACCATGACGGGCGCGAGGCCGAAGCCCAGGACGGCGAACCAGAGGGACATGGTGGCGCTGGAGGTGTCCACCTCGAGCGTGGACATCCCGTACATGGCGACCGCGGTGGCCGCCATGCCGCCGGCCAGCGGGACGCGCGGGCCCAGCTTGGTGATCAGCACGCCCGCGAGCGGGGAGCCGACGATCATCATGCCGGTCAGCGGCAGCAGGTGCAGGCCGGCGTCGATGGGGCTCATGCCGTGCACGTTCTGCAGGTAGAAGGTGACGAAGAACAGGCCGCCCATGAAGGCGATGGCCATGAGGACCATCAGGACCACGCCCGCCGACAGCGGGACGGAGCGGAACAGCCCCAGCGGGACCAGCGGCTCCTTCACCCTGGTCTCCCAGAAGGCGAACAGCGCGAAGCCGAGGACGGCGGTGCCGATGAAGGCCCAGGTCCACCCGTCGCCCCAGCCCCACGACGGGGCCTTGATGAGCGCCCACACCAGGCAGAACATCGCGGCCGACAGCAGCGCGATACCGAGGATGTCGAAGGAGCGCGGCGCGTTCTCCGCCCGGTGGTCGAGCAGGATGAGCGCGCCCAGGACCAGGGCGAGCAGGCCGACCGGCACGTTGATGAAGAACACGGACTGCCAGTTGACGTGCTCGACCAGGACGCCGCCGAGGATGGGGCCGCCCGCGGTCGAGGCGCCGATGACCATGCCCCAGATGCCGATGGCCATGTTGAGCTTCTCGGCCGGGAAGGTGGCCCGCAGCAGTCCGAGCGCGGCGGGCATCAGCAGCGCGCCGAACAGTCCCTGCAAGACCCGGAAGGTGACGACCATCGCGATGCTGTGGGACAGGCCGATGGCTCCGGAGGCGGCGGCGAAGCCGGTCACGCCGATGAGGAAGGTCTGCCGGTGCCCGAAGCGGTCGCCGAGCTTGCCCGCGGTGATCAGGCAGACCGCGAGGGCGAGGAAGTAGGCGTTGGTGATCCACTGGACGTCGGCGAAGCTCGCGCCGAGGTCCTTGGCGATCGCCGGGTTCGCGATGGCCACGATGGTGCCGTCCAGGGCCACCATCATGACCCCTACGGCGACAGTGATGAGCGTGAACCAGGGGTGCCCGCGCAGTCCCCCGGCCGGCGCCGGGCCCGACGGGCCCGAAGACGCCTTGCCCCCCGGCCCGGTCGAATCGACGGTGGTCTGACTAGTCATACTTCAAGGCTAGTGACAGCCACTGACAGTTGACAAAGCGGGTCACCTGTCGGTCACTGACATGTCGCACCCCTATAGTCTGAATTGGGGAAGCGGTTCACCTGGGGGATCAGGCACGGCCCCGGAAGGTGCGGAGAGAGTTGAGCAAGACGGCGGCTGCCGCCGAGGCCGGGGCGGCGCCACCTCCCGGCCTGCGCGAGCTGAAGAAGAGGCGCACGCGGGACGCGCTCCTGCGGGTCGCGCTGGAACTCTTCACGACCAAGGGCTACGAGAGCACCACCGTCGACGAGATCGCCGAGGCCGTCGAGGTCTCCCAGCGCACCTTCTTCCGCTACTTCGCCGGCAAGGAGGACGCCGCCTTCGCCGTGCAGGAGATGGTGGAGGCCCACTTCGTGCGGTCGCTGCGCGCCCGTCCGCCCGGGGAGGCCCCGCTGGAGGCGCTGCGCCGGGCCGTCCTGGAGGGCTGGGACACCATCGGCGACGCCGTCGCGGCCGTCGTCCCGGTCGACCTGTACCTGCGCATGTTCCGGTTGATCGAGTCGACGCCCGTCCTGCTGGCCGCGCATCTGCGCCGGTCCGCGGAGACGGAGGAGCGGATCGCGTGCCTGCTCGCGCAGCGGGAGGGTTTGGACGTGGACGCCGACCCGCGGCCGCGGCTGGCGGTGGCCGCCTTCGGCGGGGTGATGCGGGTGACGAGGCGTCAGTGGAGCTGCGGCGACGACGTCAGCCTGGCGGCCATCCGGGCCCTGACGGCCGCGTATCTGGACCAGGTGGGTCCCGCGCTCACCGGGAACTGGCGCACCCACGACGGCACCTGAACTGCCGTACGCACAGGGACTCTTGAACTGGCGTGCGGGCCGGAGCCCCGATCGCGCGGATCAAAACGTGATCCCTGTCACTCGATTGACGCGAGACCCTCTCGTTCTCCTAGTGTGTCCTTTCAGTGACTTCCTTCGACACCTCCCCGCAATTCAACGTCTGGCGTGCGCTGCTCGCCCTGGCCGTGGTCTTCGTGATGCTGGCGACCACGGGCTGGACCGCCCTGCGCAGCCACCCGGGGGCCAACGCGCTCCGTGCCTCGGTGACCGCCTGGGAGCACGGGCACCTGCGCGGCCACCGGCTGCCCGGCCCGGACGCCGCGCCCGCGCGGATCGCCCGCTTCTTCGCCTCCCTGACCGCCCACGACCGCAACCGGCTCGCCCGCCGCTATCCGCTCGCGGTCGGCAACATGAACGGCGCGCCCGTCGAGCTGCGCTACCGGGCGAACCGCGTGGCGCTCCGGCAGGCCCGCGCGGCCGAGCTGGAACGCATGCACGACAGCCGGCTCACCGCCGCCGGGCAGCAGGACGCGGGCCGCCGCATGCACCGCTACACGGCGCTGATGGCCGGGAATCGGCAGGTCCTCGCCTTCGACCCGCAGGGCTCCGGCCGGGTCGCGGAGGTGTTCGGCGATCTGGCGAAGGCCGAGCGGATCTCCGTCGTCGTGCCCGGCGTCGACACCGACGTGCTCACCTTCCAGCGGACCTCCCGCCCGTACTCCGCGCCGGCCGGAATGGCGAAGGCGCTGCACACGGCCGAGCGCACGGCGAGCCCGGCGACCCGCACCGCCGTGATCGCCTGGGCCGACTACACCGCGCCCAGCGGGCTCGGCGTGGACGCGGCCACCGCCATGCGCGCCGAGGAGGGCGCGGTCCGGCTGAACGCGCTGGTGCGGGCGCTGCCCGGCCGCGGACCGGTCTCGCTGTTCTGCCACAGCTACGGCTCCGTGGTGTGCGGCGTCGGCGCCCGCTCGCTGCCGGCCCGGGTGAGCGACATCGCGGTGGCGGGCAGCCCCGGCATGCGGGTGCCCAGCGCGGCACACCTGCGCACCACCGCCCGGGTGTGGGCGATGCGGGACGCCACCGACTGGATCCAGGACGTGCCCTACCTGGAGCTCGGAGGCCTCGGGCACGGCGCCGACCCGGTCTCCTCCGCGTTCGGGGCGCGGGTGCTCTCGGCGCGGCAGGCCAGGGGGCACGCCGGGTACTTCGAGCCGGGCACCGACAGCCTGACGAACCTCGCCGAGATCGGAGTTGGCGCATATGACACCGTCCGGTGCGCCACCGACGACGACGGGTGCCGGCGGGACGTGACCGGCACCCTGACGGCCGGACGCGCGTAGCGGCGCAGAAACCGCGGTCCGCGCGGGGAGGGGACGAAGAAGCTCGTGCCGCCTACGATGAGCCGCATGGGTGACGTACTGGCCGGATTTCACGCCGCCTGGGAGTTCACGTCCGATTCCGTCCTCATCCGCTACGAGCGGGGGCTGCGCACACCGAAGCTCTTGCAGGCGCTCGGGGAGCGCCGCGTACCGCTGGCCGCGCTCGCGGGTGTGACGCTGACGGCGGGCCGGCGCGGGACCGTCGTCCTGCGGGCGGAGCCCCGGCCCGGCGCCGATCCGCTGATGGAGGCGGCCGCGGGCCAGCTGCGGGAGGGATGCGACCCCTACCGGCTGGTGCTGCCCGCCGAGCGGGAGACGCTCGCCGAGTACTACGCCGACGAACTGCGCGGCCGGCTCGGCGGCACCGGTCCGGCCGAGCGCCACCTGGTGGCCGCGCCCGAGGCGCCGCTGCGGTTCAAGGCGTACGACGCGAAGGCGTCCTTCGACGGCACGACGGTGCGCTTCCGGTGGTCCTGGGCCGGCGCGTCGTCCGCGAAGTGGAAGGCCGGCGACCAGAGCTTCCCGGTCGCCGACCTCGGCGGAGTGGAGTGGCGCTCCCCCGAGGTCTTCGAGGGGCACCTGCGGCTGCTGCGCCGGGTCCCGGACGCCGCGCGGCCCCCGCAGCCGGACCAGGATCCGGCCGCGGTCGTGTTCGGCCTCGGGTACGGGCCGGTGCACGAGTCGCTGCCGTTCGCGGCGGCCGTGCTGGCCGCGGCCCGGGCGAGCGGCCCGGCCACGCCCCTGCCGGTCCCGGCCCCGCGCCGCGACCCGGCCGACATCGCCGAGCGGATCCGCCACCTCGGCGAACTGCACCGGGCGGGCCTGGTGACGGACGAGGAGTTCACCACGAAGAAGGCGCAGCTGCTGGCGGAGCTGTAGCCGGCGGGGTTCCCCACCGGGTGAGGAACCCCCGCGGGCCGTGCCGGGCGTGCCTGCTCGGTGGCGGGGCCTGCGCCGGGCGGGCCGCCGGCCGTCCGCCGGCGGGGCCGGGCCCACGGCTTGGCCGTGGCTGGTTCCCGCCGGGCAGGGACTGCCTGCCGGGTGGTGCTTCCCGGCCGGATGAGCCCCCCACGGGCCGTCGCGGACGCCTGCCTGTCCGTCGCGGGAGCTGCGCCGGGCGGGCGGCGGTGCGTCCGGCGGCCGGCCGGGGGCGCTCGGCGGCCGACGGCCGAGACCGGGTTTCCCGCCTCGTTCGAGGTCTGGTTCCGCGCCGGACGAGCCGTGAGGCCCCGGCGGTCGACCGCGGCCGGGGAACCGCCCCGCCCCGGGGGGCTGGTTCCGCGCCGTTCGCTACTCGCGGCCCGCCGATGTGAAGGACATGTCCGCGTAGCGGGTGCCCGCGACCTTCGCCGCGACGGGCTCCAGCAGCGCCAGCTCCTCCTCGGTCAGCACGATCCGCGTCGCCGCCACGTTCTCCTCCACCCGGTGGGGCTTGCGGGTGCCCGGGATCTGGACGACCGGCAGGCCGTGCACGGCCGACCGCTGCTGCACCCAGGCCAGCGCCACCTGGGCGAGGGAGACGCCGTGGGCCCCGGCCACCGCGCGGACGGGCTCCAGCAGCGCCGCGTTCGCTGCGGCGTTGCCGCCCTGGAACCGCGGCATCGTGCGGCGGAAGTCGTCGTTCGTGAGGTCCTGCTCGGCGTCGGTGAACGTGCCGGCAAGGAAACCCCGGCCCAGCGGCGAGTACGGCACCAGCCCCACGCCCAGCTCCCGGGCGGCCGGCACGACGTGCGCCTCGATGTCCCGGCTGAACAGCGACCACTCCGACTGCACGGCGGCGATCGGGTGCACGGCCTGCGCCGCCCGCAGCTCCCCGGCCGTCACCTCGCTCAGCCCCAGGTGCTTCACCTTGCCCTCGCGCACCAGCTCGGCCATGGTCCCGACGCTCTCCTCGATCGGGACGTCCACGTGACGGCGGTGCATGTAGTAGAGGTCGATGACGTCGACGTCCAGGCGCTTCAGGCTCGCCTCGACGGCCCGGCGGATGTACGGCGGGTCGTTGCGGATGATCCGCTTCGTCGGCTCGTCCGGCGGGATCGACAGGGCGAACTTGGTGGCGATCACCACCTCGTCGCGGTGCGCCCGGAAGAACGGCGACAGGAAGCGCTCGTTCTCCCCCGCGCCGTAGGAGTCTGCGGTGTCGTAGAGGGTCACGCCCAGCTCCAGGGCACGCTCCAGCGTGGCCCGCGACTCCCGGGCGTCCGAGGGCCCGTAGGCGAAGCTCATCCCCATGCAGCCGAGGCCCTGCACGCCGACCTCCGGCCCGCTCTCGCCCAGCCGTACGGTCGGCAACCTGCTGTCGGTCATCGAGTCCTCTCCGTTTCGTAGGCGCGCCCGGCGTCCGCGTAGAAGCCGATCTTGCGGTCGAGCACCGCGAGCGTGTCCTGGAGTTCGGCGATCCGGGCCAGGACGTCCCGGCGGGTGGCCTGGAGCAGCTGGTACCGCTCGCCGTACGTCGCCTCGCCCGCCCGCACCAGCTCCGCGTACCGGACCATGTCGGCGACCGGCATGCCGGTCAGCCGCAGCTTGCCGACGAGGTCGAGCCAGTCCAGGTCGCGGTTGGTGTAGCGGCGCTGGCCGGTGTGCGAACGGTCGACGTGGGCCATCAGCCCGATCCGCTCGTACCAGCGCAGGGTGTGGGCCGTCAGGCCGGTGAGGGCGGCGACCTCGCTGATCGTGTAGCCGTCCTGCCCGTCGGGCCGCGGGTGCCGCGGGGGCGGGGCGGAGCAGGGGTCGGCGCTGCCCGTGGCGGGTCCTGCGGTCTGCCCGGTGTCCTCGACTCCGGCAGCCGTGGTCTGCGTCACCGTCATGGCCTCCACGCTATGACCTTGGAGTGCGCTCCAGGCAAGCGGAACCCGTCGCGAAACGAGGAGGACGCGCCACGGCTCCGGTGGCTACCGTGCCGCCATGACTGCCGTACGCCGCGCCCTGCCCGAGGACGCCGAGGAACTGCTGCGCCTGCGCCAGGTGATGATCGACTCCGTCTTCTCCGCCGACTCCTCGGCGGAGTGGCACACGGAGTCCCTGCCGACCGTGCGCCGCCGGCTCGCGGAGCCGGACGGCGGCTTCGCGGCGTTCGTGGTCGACCACCCGGAGCGGCCGGGGGCGCTGGCGGCGCTGGTGGCCGGGACGGTCGAGTACCGGATCGGGCGTGCGGGCAATCCGCACGGGCGGGTGGGCCACGTCTTCAGCGTGGCGACGGACCCGGCCGTGCGCCGCCGCGGCTATGCCCGCGCCTGCATGGAGACGCTGCTGGAGTGGTTCCGGAGTCAGGGCGTACGCCAGGTCGACCTGAACGCGTCGGCGGAGGCCGAGCCGTTGTACGCGTCGCTGGGGTTCGTGCGCAAGCCGGACCCCTCGATGCGGTTGCAGCTGTGAGGCGGCGGGGGCGGGCTCCGCGGTGGGGCTCGGGCGGCGGCCCGGAGGGCCCCGGGCCGCGGGGGCCTGCGCGGCCCGGCGTGCGGGCCGGGGGCGCCGGTGCGGCGCCCCCGGCCCGTGCGGGGAACGCCCCCTGGATGCGGTGCGGGTCCGGTGCGCGGACCGGGCCCTCGGTGCGGTGCGGGTGCCGTTCCGTGCGCGGACCGGTCCCGCCGTCCCGGGTGGGCCACCGGGGCGCGGACCCGCGTGCGGGTGGGCGTCCCGGGCGCGGACCGGTCCCCCGCCCCGTGCCAGGTGGGCGTCCCGTGCGCGGACCCCGCGTGGGCGTCCCGGGCGCGGACCGGTCCCCCGCCCCGTGCCGGGTGGGCGTCCCGGGCGCGGACCGGTCCCCCGCCCCGTGCCGGGTGGGCGTCCCGGGCGCGGAGCGACCCCTCGGTGCGGGGTGCGCGACCGGAGCGCTTAGATTCGTAGCCATGTCCTTGCAGAGCCTGGCGCTGATCGAGAACTGGCCCGTCCCCACCGCCGCCGCCGCGGTCGTCCGCGCGGACGGCACCGTGCTCGGCTCGCACGGCCCGGCCGGCCGGCGCTTCCCGCTGGCATCGGTCACCAAGCCGCTGGCGGCCTACGCGGTCCTCGTCGCCTACGAGGAGGGCGCGATCGAGCTGGACGAGCCGGCCGGCCCGCCGGGATCGACGGTCCGTCACCTGCTCGCGCACACCTCGGGGCTGGCCTTCGACGAGCACCGGGTGACGGCCCCGCCCGGTGAGCGGCGGCTGTACTCCAACGCCGGCTTCGAGCAGCTCGGGGACCATGTCGCCAAGGCGACGGAGATCCCGTTCGCGGAGTACCTGCGGCAGGCGGTCCTGGAGCCGCTGGGCATGGCGGCCACGACGCTGGACGGCGGCGGCTCCCCGGCGAAGGACGGGGTGTCGACGGTGGAGGACCTGGCCCGGTTCGCGGCGGAGGTGCAGGCGCCCCGGCTGCTGGACCCGCGGACGGTCGCCGAGGCGATGACGGTGCAGTACCCGGGCACGAAGGGGGTGCTGCCGGGGTACGGGCACCAGAACCCCAACGACTGGGGGCTCGGGTTCGAGATCCGGGACGGGAAGGCGCCGCACTGGACGGGGGCGTCGTCGTCGCCGCGGACGTTCGGGCACTTCGGGCAGTCGGGGACGTTTCTGTGGGTCGATCCGGATGCGGGGGTGGCGTGCGTGGCTCTGGCGGACCGGGCGTTCGGGGCGTGGGCGGTGGAGGTGTGGCCGCGGTTCACCGACGCGGTGCTTGCGGAGGTGCGGGGCTGAGGTTGGCCGGGGGCGGGGCTCGGGGTGGGCTTTTTCTCGCCCCCGCCGCCCCTACCCGTCCCGTACCGGGGGCTGCGCCCCCGGCCCCCCGTTCGGCCTGGACGGCCTCGTCCTCAAACGCCGGACGGGCTGGTGGGGACGGTCAGCCTCGTTGAAACGCCGGACGGGCCGGTGCGAGGTGGCCGGTCTCGGCTGAAACACCGGACGGGCCGGTGGGCATGGCCGACCTCAGCCGAAACGCCGGCTCAACTGCTCGGCGGTTCGGCGGGGTTCGGGGCGGGGTCCGGCATTTCCCATGCGAGGAGTTCCGCCGCCGTCACGGCCACCGCCTCCGTGTCCTTCGCGTCCGTGATGCGGGCCGCGTCGCCCGGGCCCAGGCGTTCGCCGTTCAGGCGGACCTCTCCGCGTACGACGTGGACGTACGCGGAGGCCGCGTCCGGGAGTGCCCTGCGCTCGCCCGGGGAGAGGCGGAAGGCGTGGAGGACCGCGCCCGCCCGGCGGACCGCGTACGGCGTGGCGCCGGTGAGGCCGCGCACCACCTCGTAGGACGGGGCGCCGCCGGGCTCCAGGGGGGCCAGCCACATCTGCACGAAGGTCAGCGGGGCCGTGCCGTCGTTGCGCTCGACGTGGCGCACGCCCGCCGCCGCGCTCAGGTGCTGCACGTCGCCGGGGCGGACGACCGTGGCGTGGCCCGCCGAGTCCCGGTGCGTCAGCTCGCCCTCGACCACCCACGTGACGATCTCGGTGTGGCTGTGCGGGTGTTCGCCGAAGCCGGCGCCGGGGGCGAGGTGCTCCTCGTTGCAGGCGATCAGCGCGCCGAAGCGGAGGTTGCCGGGGTCGTAGTGCGGGCCGAAGGAGAAGGCGTGCCGGGACTCGATCCCGGCATCCGGATCACCGCCCCGGTAGCGCTCGTCGGCGCGCCGTACGTCCATCACGCAGACCACCGTAGTCCCCGGCCGCCGGCCGGGCCGTGACCCCCGGCACGCCCCGGAGTCCGGATAAGGCAGTCTTGTCCCCGTGCCCGAACCAGAGATCCGCACCCACGAACCCGCCGCGCACGGCCTCCATCCGCACTCCGCGACCCTGAAGCGGCTGGAGAAGTCCTCCGGATCGCTCGCCGCCCAGGCCATCGCGCGCATGGACGAGACGCTGCCGTGGTACCGGGCCATGCCCCCGGAGAACAGGTCCTGGATCGGGCTGGTGGCGCAGGCCGGCATCGCCGCCTTCACCGAGTGGTTCCGGCGCCCGGAGAGGCCCCAGGCCATCTCCACCGACGTCTTCGGCACCGCGCCCCGCGAGCTGACCCGGGCCATCACCCTGCGGCAGACAGTGGAAATGGTGCGCACCACGATCGAGGTGATGGAGTCCGCCATCGACGAAGTGGCGGCCCCCGGGGACGAGTCGGTGCTCAGGGAGGCGCTGCTGGTCTACGCCCGCGAGATCGCCTTCGCCACCGCCCAGGTCTACGCCCAGGCCGCCGAGGCACGCGGTGCCTGGGACGCCCGCCTGGAGTCACTGGTCGTCAACGCCGTCCTCAGCGGCGAGGCGGACGAGGGGGCCGTCTCGCGCGCCGCCGCCCTCGGCTGGAACTCGCCCGAGCACGTGTGCGTGGTGCTCGGCACCGCGCCCGACGGCGACTCGGAACTGACGGTCGACGCGATCCGGCGGGCGGCCCGGCACGCCAAGCTCCAGGTGCTGACGGGGGTGCTGGGCGACCGGCTCGTCGTCATCGCGGGCGGCAGCGACAATCCGCTCGCCGTCGCCAAGTCGCTCATCGGGCCGTTCGCCGCGGGGCCGGTCGTCGCCGGGCCGGTGGTGCCCGATCTGCTGGCGGCGACCCGGTCCGCGCAGGCCGCGGCGGCCGGGCTGAAGGCGTGTTCCGCCTGGCAGGACGCCCCGCGGCCGGTGCTGGCGGACGACCTGCTGCCCGAGCGCGCGATCGCCGGTGATCCGGGCGCGCGCGAGCAGCTGGTGGAGGAGATCTACAGACCGCTGGAGGAGGCCGGAAGCGCTCTGCTGGAGACCCTGAGTGTCTATCTGGAGCAGGCCAGCAGCCTGGAGGGCGCGGCGCGGATGCTCTTCGTTCACCCGAACACCGTGCGCTACCGGCTCCGACGTGTGACTGACGTCACCGGATGGTCGCCCTCCGATGTACGATCCGCGTTCACGCTGAGGATCGCGCTGATCCTGGGGCGTCTGGCCGACGGAGATCCTCAGGCCTAGGCTTTTGTCGGGGGCCCACAAAACCCCCTTGTGTTCTTCGTCCCTGTCCTCACGGGCGGCCATGGCCGTCCCCAAGAGAGAGTGTGAGAGTGCTCGTACTCGTCGCTCCCGGCCAGGGCGCCCAGACGCCCGGCTTCCTGACTCCCTGGCTCGAACTGCCCGGCGCCGCCGACCGTGTCGCGGCCTGGTCGGACGCCATCGGACTGGACCTCGCCCACTACGGCACCCAAGCGGACGCGGACGCGATCCGCGACACCGCGGTGGCCCAGCCGCTGCTCGTCGCCGCCGGAATCCTCTCGGCCGCGGCACTCGGTGACACGAACCCGGGCGCCGTCGCGGGCCACAGCGTCGGTGAGATCACCGCGGCGGCCTTCGCCGGCGTCCTCGACGAGACCGCGGCGCTGACCCTGGTCCGCAAGCGGGGCCTGGCGATGGCCGAGGCCGCCGCGATCACCGAGACCGGCATGTCGGCCCTCCTCGGCGGTGACCCCGAGGTCAGCGTCGCGCACCTGGAGAAGCTGGGCCTGACCCCGGCGAACGTCAACGGCGCGGGCCAGATCGTGGCCGCCGGCACCCTGGCGCAGCTCGCCGCGCTGAACGACGACAAGCCCGAGGGCGTGCGCAAGGTCGTCCCGCTGAAGGTGGCCGGCGCCTTCCACACGCACCACATGGCCCCCGCGGTCGAGAAGCTGGCCGAGGCCGCCAAGCGCGTCTCCCCCACCGACCCGAAGGTCTCCTACGTCTCCAACAGGGACGGCGCCGTCGTCACCAGCGGCGCGGAGGTGGTCGAGCGGCTCGTCGGCCAGGTGGCCAACCCGGTCCGCTGGGACCTGTGCATGGAGACCTTCAAGGAGCTCGGCGTCACCGCGCTGGTCGAGGTCTGCCCCGGCGGCACGCTCACCGGTCTCGCCAAGCGCGCCCTGCCGGGCGTCAAGACGCTGGCGCTGAAGACCCCCGACGACCTCGACGCGGCCCGTGCGCTGATCGCCGAGCACACCAACGCCTGACGCCCTAAGGAGCCGAACCGGTCATGTCGAAGATCAAACCGAGCAAGGGCGCCCCGTACGCGCGCATCATCGGCGTGGGCGGCTACCGCCCGACGCGGGTCGTACCGAACGAGGTGATCCTCGAGAAGATCGACTCGTCCGACGAGTGGATCCGGTCGCGCTCCGGCATCGAGACCCGGCACTGGGCGTCGCCCGAGGAGACGGTCGCGGCGATGTCCGTCGAGGCCTCCGGCAAGGCGATCGCCGACGCCGGGATCGACGCCTCGCAGATCGGCGCCGTGGTGGTCTCCACCGTCTCGCACTTCGCCCAGACGCCGGCCATCGCAACGGAGATCGCCGACACGCTGGGCACGAACAAGGCGGCGGCCTTCGACATCTCGGCGGGCTGCGCCGGCTTCGGCTACGGGCTCACCCTCGCCAAGGGCATGATCGTCGAGGGGTCCGCCGAGTACGTCCTGGTGATCGGCGTCGAGCGGCTGAGCGACCTGACCGATCTGGAGGACCGGGCCACGGCCTTCCTGTTCGGCGACGGCGCGGGCGCGGTCGTGGTCGGCCCGTCCCAGGAGCCCGCGATCGGCCCGACCGTGTGGGGCTCCGAGGGCGACAAGGCCCAGACGATCAAGCAGACCATGTCCTGGGACCGCTACAGGATCGGCGATGTGTCCGAGCTGCCCCTGGACAGCGAGGGCAAGGTCAAGTTCCCTGCGATCACGCAGGAGGGCCAGGCGGTGTTCCGCTGGGCCGTGTTCGAGATGGCGAAGGTCGCCCAGCAGGCGCTGGAAGCGGCCGGGATCAGCCCGGACGACCTGGACGTCTTCATCCCGCACCAGGCCAACGTGCGGATCATCGACTCGATGGTGAAGACGCTGAAACTGCCGGAGCACGTCACGGTCGCCCGTGACATCCGCACCACCGGCAACACCTCGGCCGCCTCGATTCCGCTCGCGATGGAGCGGCTTCTGGCGACCGGCGAGGCGAAGAGCGGCGACACCGCGCTCGTCATCGGCTTCGGGGCGGGTCTCGTCTACGCCGCGACGGTCGTTACCCTCCCCTAGGCACTCCGTGCCGGATCATGCATCCGGTACGGGCACGCACCGGCCTGCCGCTGCCGCGGCGGGCGCCACACCCTCTGGAATCTACGAAGGAGCGCCGACATGGCCGCCACTCAGGAAGAGATCGTCGCCGGTCTCGCGGAGATCGTGAACGAGATCGCCGGGATCCCGGTCGAGGACGTCCAGCTGGACAAGTCCTTCACCGACGACCTGGACGTCGACTCGCTGTCCATGGTCGAGGTCGTCGTCGCCGCCGAAGAGCGCTTCGACGTCAAGATCCCGGACGAGGACGTCAAGAACCTCAAGACGGTCGGCGACGCCACCGACTACATCCTCAAGCACCAGGACTGATCAGCCGATCACCTGGGCTGTGACTCAAGGGGCCCGGCCGGCCGGCCGGGATCCTGGGCCCGCTGCCCCGCCACCCGGCGGTGGCGCCGCTGAATCCTCGTATCCGTTGGAGAAAGAATTCCCGTGAGCTCGACCAATCGCACCGTGGTCGTCACCGGTATCGGCGCAACCACACCGCTGGGTGGCGACGTGGCCTCCACCTGGGAGGGCCTGGTCGCCGGCCGTTCCGGCGTCACGCCCCTCACCAAGGAGTGGGCCGCCGAGCAGGCCGTCCGCATCGCCGCGCAGATCGCAGTGGAGCCCTCCGAGGTCATCCCGCGGCCGCAGGCGCGCCGCCTGGACCGCTCCGCGCAGTTCGCCCTGATCGCCGCTCAGGAGGCCTGGCAGGACGCCGGGTTCACCGCCAGGGCCGGTGAGGACGGCAGCGTCGACCCGGACCGGCTGGGTGCTGTCATCGCGTCAGGCATCGGCGGCGTGACGACCCTGCTCGACCAGTACGACGTGCTGAAGGAGAAGGGCGTCCGCCGCGTCTCCCCGCACACCGTGCCCATGCTCATGCCGAACAGCCCCTCCGCCAACGTGGGCCTGGCCGTGGGCGCCCGCGCCGGCGTGCACACCCCGGTCTCCGCCTGCGCGTCGGGCGCCGAGGCCATCGGCTACGCCATCGAGATGATCCGCACCGGCCGTGCCGACGTGGTCGTCGCCGGCGGCACGGAGGCGGCGATCCACCCGCTGCCCATCGCCGCGTTCGGCAACATGATGGCGATGTCCAAGAACAACGAGGACCCCGAGGGCGCCTCGCGTCCCTACGACGTGGACCGCGACGGCTTCGTCCTCGGCGAGGGCGCCGGCGTCCTCGTCCTGGAGTCCGCCGAGCACGCCGCCCAGCGCGGTGCCCGCGTCTACGCGGAGGCGGTCGGCCAGGGCATCTCGGCCGACAGCCACGACATCGTGCAGCCGGAGCCCGAGGGCCGCGGCATCTCGTACGCGCTGCAGAACCTGCTGGACCGCAACGACCTGGACCCGGTCGAGATCGTGCACGTCAACGCGCACGCCACCTCGACGCCGGCCGGTGACATCGCCGAGCTGAAGGCGCTGCGGAAGGTGTTCGGCGACCATGCCGACCACATGGCGGTCTCCGCGACCAAGTCGATGACCGGTCACCTGCTCGGCGGCGCGGGCGGTGTGGAGTCCGTGGCGACCGTGCTGGCGCTGTACCACCGGATCGCCCCGCCGACCATCAACGTGGAGAACATCGACCCCGAGGCCGAGGCCAACGCCGACATCGTCCGCGGCGAGGCGCGCAAGCTGCCCGTCGAGGGCCGCATCGCCGCGCTGAACGACTCGTTCGGCTTCGGCGGGCACAACGTGGTGCTGGCGTTCCGCACGGTCTGACCGGCGCCCCGCAGACGCGGAGAGGGCCCCCACCGGCTGGTGGGTACGGGTTCCGGTTCATGCTGCTGGTCAACAAGATCGCGGTCCTGGCGGCGTCGGCCACGTCGTCGTAGTCCTCGTCGACGAGCTCGCTGCCGACGGCGTCCTCGATGGCTTCGCCCCCTCCCTGTCTGTGGCCCGTCCGCCTGCGGGGGTGCCCGGCCCCGCGCCGAGGGAGCGCCTGCGGGGCCCCACGGGCTC